>CAZKSE010000176.1:0-8610 GCA_964555305.1 uncultured Rhodobacter sp.
AAGTGAAAACCGCCCAAGCGGTCGAAAAAACACGTTGTGGGCTCTCACGAGGCAGTGAACGCAAGCGCGGCGGGCATCAGGCTGCATCCTTGCGACGCCGGATCTCTGCAAAGACTTCGAGGGCCGAGGCGCCGGGCATCCCGGCGGCTTGCGCCACCTCCGGCAGATGCGACCGCAGATAGGGATTGAGCTTGCGCTCCGACCTAAGCGTCGTGCCCGTCGTCGGCAACCCCTTGGACGCCAGCTTTGGCAATTCTGCCTGCCGGGCGGCCAGCGCCTCGGCATCAGGGGCGAAGCGGGCGGCGAAGTCAAGGTTGGCGGCGGCGTAATCGTGGCCACTGAAGATCCGCGTGTCGTCGGGTAGTCCGGAAAACCGCGCAATCGTGGCGAACATGTCGGCCGCCGTCCCCTCAAACAGACGCCCACAGCCATGGGTCATCAGGCTGTCGGCCGAAAAGAGCGCCTTGTGCCCCGGGAAATGGAAGGCCACATGGCCGATGGTGTGGCCGGGCGCATCCAGCACCTGGCAGCCGCCGTCGAGCAGGCTGTCGCCGGCGGCGAAGGCATGGTCCAGCGCCGGCAGGCGCGCCCGGTCGGCGGCATTGCCGCAGACGGGCACCGGATGCGCGGCCAGGATTTCCTCCAGGCCTTCGACATGGTCCCAGTGGTGGTGGGTGAGCAGGACGCGGGCAAGTTTCCAGCCGCCCTTTTCCAGGGCGGACAGGATCGGCGCGGCTTCGGGCGCGTCGATCAGCGTGACCTCGTTGCGGGCCGCATCGTGGACCAAGAAGGCATAGTTGTCCTTCAGGCAGCGTATGATCTGGATCGTGTCGGACATGCTCATCCCCCCGTTCTGCGGCAACCCGTTTGACGCGCCCGTTTTTCTCGGCGCTCCGCCCTGTAGCGGCCGGGCGCGGGACTTCTCAAACGCGCCCGGATAAGGCAGGGTCAGTCTGGTTCATGCCGTAGCGGAGCGCAATGCACCTGGACGTCCATCTTCTTCGCGACTTCTACTACCGTACCGAGCTTGGCCGGGCGGCGCAGAAGGGTGTGCGCGATCAGGTCGTTGCCCTCTGGGGTCCGGCGCGCGGCATGACCGTCGCGGGCTACGGTTTCGCGGTGCCGCTGCTGCGCCCCTTCCTTGCCGAAGCGACGCGGGTCATCGGCCTGATGCCCGGTCCGCAGGGGGTAATGCATTGGCCCGCCGATGGGGCGAATCACTCCGTCCTGGTGGACGAGGCGCGCTGGCCGCTGGCCAATGACAGCGTCGACCGGCTGGTGCTGATGCACGGGCTCGAAACCTCGGACCATCCTGCCGCGCTCCTGGACGAGGCGCATCGCGTCCTTGCCCCGCAGGGGCGAGCGCTGATCATCGTGCCCAGCCGCACGGGGTTCTGGGCCATGCGCGACGCCACGCCCTTTGGCTTCGGCCGTCCCTATTCCCGCGGGCAGATCGAGCGGTTGCTGACCGAATGCGCCTTCGTGCCCTCGGGCCATTCCTCGGCGCTTTTCTTTCCGCCGTCCGAGCGCCGCTACTGGCTGCGCTCGGCGCGGACCATCGAACGGCTGGGGCGGCGCTACGCGCTTGAGCGGCTGGGCGGGGTCCTCATGGTCGAGGCGATCCGCCGCGACGCCGCACCAACGCGCCCGGGCCTGCGCGCCGAAGCCCGCCGCCCGCTCGCCGTGCTCGAAGGCGTGCCCAAGGGGGCGGGGCAACCGGCCTGGATGACGGGTTGCGACGAAGGCCATCGGCCGGGATGCTGACCCTGCCGGCGGCAGGGGTTAAGATCTGGTTGCGATCACGGCTTTATTCTCGTCAAGTCAATGACTTGATGAAACGTCCAATCGTGGACCATCCCGTCGCGGCGCCGTATCCACCCCCAAACGGCCCCGAAACCTCGGCCGCTACCGGCCTCAACGCAGCCCGGCGCAGAACCGCTGGATGCGGGTGCAGGCCTCGCGCAGCACCTCGTCCGAGGTGGCATAGCTGACGCGGAAATTCGGGCTCATCCCGAAGGCCGCGCCGAAGACCACGGCGACGCCCTCTTCCTCCAGCAGCGCCGTCGCGAAGGCCTCGTCGTCCTCGATCCGCGCCCCCCCGGCAGATGTCTTTCCCAGACAGCCCGAGATGTCGGGATAGACGTAGAAGGCGCCCTCCGGCGTCGGGCAGTTCAGCCCCTCGGCCGCGTTCAGCATCTCGACCACCAGATCGCGCCGGCGCTGGAACGCCACACGGAACTCCGGCAGAAAATCCTGCGGCCCGCTCAAGGCCTCGAGCGCCGCATATTGCGAGATGGAAGAGGGGTTCGAGGTCGATTGCGACTGGATCGTGCCCATCGCCTTGATCAGTTCCACCGGCCCGCCCGCATAACCGATCCGCCAGCCGGTCATCGCATAGGCTTTCGACACCCCGTTGCAGGTCAGTGTCCGGTCATAAAGCCCCGGTTCCACCTGCGCGGGCGTGCAGAACTCGAACCCGTCGAAGACCAGGTGCTCGTACATGTCGTCCGACATCACCCAGACCTGCGGGTGCCGCATCAGCACATCCGTCAGCGCCTTCAACTCGTCGCGCGAATACCCCGCGCCCGTCGGGTTCGACGGCGAGTTGAAGATGAACCACTTCGTGCGCGGCGTGATCGCGGCCTCCAGCGCCTCGGGCGTCAGCTTGAAGCGCGTCTCGATCCCGGCGGGCACCACCACCGGCGTACCGCCCGCCAGCTGCACCATGTCCGGGTAGCTCACCCAGTAAGGCGCCGGGATGATCACCTCGTCGCCGGGGTTGAGCGTCGCCATCAGCGCATTGTAGAGGATCTGCTTGCCGCCGGTCCCCACCGTGATCTGGTTCGGCGTATAGCTCAGACCGTTCTCGCGCTGGAACTTCGCGGCGATCGCCTCCTTCAATTCGGGGATGCCGTCGACAGCGGTGTATTTCGTCTTCCCCTCGTCGATGGCGCGCTTCGCCGCTTCCTTGATATTGGCAGGCGTGTCGAAATCCGGCTCGCCCGCGCCCAGGCCGATCACGTCACGCCCGGCGGCCTTCAACTCCCGCGCCTTGTTGGTCACGGCAATCGTGGCCGAGGGTTTCACCCGCTTGAGCGTGTCGGACAGCAGGATCATGGCAGCCTCCGGTTTGATGTTTGCGGCTTCGTCTCATATGGTGCAGTCAGAAGGCCATCAAGCGCAAACACGAAGGAACTCCGGATGAGCGGGACCAACGACTGGTATTCCGACACGCAGGCAACGCTGGGCGACCGTCTCGCCGCCGCGCGCGAGGCCGCAGGCCTGACGCAATCCGCGCTGGCGACGCGCCTCGGCGTGCGCCAGAAGACGCTCCGCGCCTGGGAAAGCGATCTCTCCGAGCCGCGCGCGAACCGGCTGCAGATGCTGGCCGCCATGCTGGGCGTGTCGCTGCGCTGGCTTCTCACCGGCGAGGGAGAGGGCGTTGAGCCGCCCGCTGCGGCAGAAGAACCCGGCGAAGCCGCGCTGGTGCAGACGCTCTCGGAATTGCGTGTGCTGCGCGGCGACCTTCTGAAGATGAGCGAGCGCATGGGCCGACTTGAAAAGAAGCTCCGACTACAGATCGAGGCCACGCATGGATGACGCCGCCGAATTGCGCAGGCTTCGCATGCGCGCCTGGCGACGCGGCACGCGCGAGATGGACCTGATCCTGGGACCTTTCGCCGATGCGCAGCTGGCCGAGCTGTCTGAGGCTGACCTGGCGTTGTTCGACCGCCTTCTGGCAGAGAACGACCACGATCTTTACCAGTGGGTTACCGCGCGGCTGGCGCATGACGACGATGCCACGGCGCAGCGCGGGCCCGGCGATTACGCCGGTCTGCTGGGCCGAATCGCGGCCCATGCTGGCGACCGGCTGCGTCAGCAAAGCGCCGGTTGAGCGAAGGGCAAAAGCGCGCGCGGGAACCCAGCTTCCCCATGCTGCGCAACGGCCGGTCCGGAAAGGTTTTCTCAACCTTTAGCGCCCGGCTGAATTTTCGTGGCATTTAACCCGATTTTTGTCTTTGCCGCCCAGTCTGCCCGAGAGCGTATTGGTCGGAGGAGAGGAATGAGTTTTCATTCACAGGTCAAACCGCCCCTTGGCGGGCAGGCGGGAAGCGGAACAGAGAGCGAAGCAACTTCGGATGAAAACGTCCCGATGATGCTGTCGCGCTATCTGGACAGTCTGGCGCTGGTTGAGCGGATGCACCGCCTGCTGCTCGATGTCATCAAGGATGAGTTCGAGCGTCTCGGCATCCTCGACATCAATGCCGTGCAGGCCTTGTTGCTTTTCAACATCGGCGAAAACGAAGTGACCGCCGGGGAACTGAAATCTCGGGGCTATTACCAAGGCTCGAATGTCTCCTACAATTTGAAGAAGCTGGTCGAGGCGGGCTACATGCACCACCAGCGCTGCGAGATCGATCGCCGTTCGGTTCGTGTCCGGTTGACGCAACAGGGGCGGGACGTGCGCGACGTGGTTGCGGGACTGTTCTACCGCCACGCTGAAGCGCTGGAGACGAAAGAGGTTTTCAGTCCGGAAGAAATGGAAGCCACGAACGCCGCGTTGCGCCGGCTGGAACGCTTCTGGAGCGAGCAGATCCGCTACATTTACTGATCCCTCCGCGCCGTAGGGTGCGGATGATCCTGGCATCGTATGGCGTTTGCCGTGCGATGTCAGGGAACATTTGCGGGCAGTTCGGCGTTATCGAGGCGTGCCACCTGACCGGCACGGAGCGAGGAGAGAGCCAATGCCCCTGACGACAATTCTGATCATCATTCTTATTCTGGTCCTGGTCGGCGCTCTGCCAACCTGGGGCTATTCGCGCGGTTGGGGCTACGGTCCTTCCGGGATCGTCGGCGTGATCCTGATCATCCTTCTCATCATGGCGATGACAGGGCGCTTGTGACAGGGCCTTGGCGGGGCAGCGGGCGACGGCGCCCGTTGGCCCGGATGCCTTATGGTGGGGACCGCAGCGCCTGTCAGACCAGCCGGCTCGTTTCGACCGCGGCGCGCACAAAATCCGCAAATAGCGGGTGCGGCGCAAAGGGCTTCGATTTCAGTTCCGGATGGAACTGGACGCCGATGAACCAGGGATGGCCTTTGTGCTCGACAATCTCGGGCAAACGGCCATCCGGTGACATGCCTGAGAACGTCAGACCGCACCCTTCCAGTTTGTCCCGATAGGCGATGTCGACCTCGTAGCGGTGCCGGTGACGCTCCTCGATGCGGGTGCTGCCATAAACGCGCGCGACCAGCGACCCGTCGGTCAGATGCGCATCATAGGCGCCCAGCCGCATCGTGCCGCCTTTGTCGTCCTCGACCTTGCGCTCGACCACATGGTTGCCCTGCACCCATTCCTTCAGGTGATAGACGACGGGCGTGTAACGCTTCGCGCCGGCCTCGTGATCGAACTCCTCGGACCCCGCGTCGGTCAGTCCGGCAAGGTTGCGCGCCGCTTCGATGACTGCCATCTGCATGCCGAGGCAGATGCCCAGATAAGGGATCTTCTTTTCGCGAGCCCAGGCGGCCGCGCGAATCTTGCCCTCGGTGCCACGCTCTCCGAAGCCGCCCGGCACCAGGATCGCGTGAAAACCCTCCAGATGCGGCGAGGGATCCTCGCGCTCGAATATCTCTGAATCGATCCATTCCGCACGCACGCGGACCCGGTTCGCCATGCCGCCATGCGTCAGCGCCTCGGCGATGGATTTGTAGGCATCCTCAAGCTGCGTGTATTTGCCGACAATTGCGACCCGTACCTCGCCTTCGGCATGTGTCAGGCGATCCATAACATCCTCCCAGCGGCGCAGGTCGGGGCGCGGCGCGGGCGAGATCATGAACGCATCCAGCACGGCCTGATCGAGCCCGACGGCATGGTACGCCAGCGGTGCCTCGTAGATCGACTTCAGGTCGTAGGCGGGGATCACCGCCTCGGGGCGGACGTTGCAGAACAGCGCGATCTTTGCGCGCTCCTTCTCCGGGATCGGGTGTTCGGACCGGCAGACCAGCACGTCGGGCGCGATGCCGATCGAGCGCAGCTCCTTCACCGAATGCTGCGTGGGTTTCGTCTTCAACTCGCCCGACGCCGCCAGATAGGGCAGGAGCGTCAGATGCATGAAGATGCATTGCCCGCGCGGGCGCTCCTGCGCGAACTGGCGGATGGCCTCGAAGAAGGGCAGCCCTTCAATATCGCCGACCGTGCCGCCGATCTCGCAGAGCATGAAATCGACCTCGTCCTCGCCGATGCGAAGGAAGTCCTTGATCTCGTTGGTGACGTGCGGGATGACCTGGATGGTCTTGCCGAGATAGTCGCCGCGACGCTCCTTCTCCAGCACGTTGGTGTAGATCCGGCCCGAACTGATGGAATCGGTCTTGCGCGCCGGCACGCCGGTGAAACGCTCGTAATGGCCCAGGTCCAGATCGGTTTCGGCGCCATCGTCGGTGACGAAGACCTCCCCATGTTCGAATGGGGACATCGTGCCGGGATCGACGTTCAGGTAGGGGTCGAGCTTGCGCAGCCTGACCGTAAAGCCGCGCGCCTGCAAAAGTGCTCCCAGCGCGGCCGAGGCCAGACCCTTGCCGAGGCTCGACACCACGCCCCCGGTGATGAAAACATACCGTGCCATGCGGAACCCCCGTGCTGCTCGCCTTTAAATTGTGTGCGGTTCACGGGAGTCGAGCAATAGCCCAAAGCCGCGCGTTCCGCAATACGGACGCTAGATCATGTCTTGGGGGGCGCGGGCCCCCCAACTCTTTGGGCTCAATCCTGACGCGGCGGCAGCAGGGGCGAATCCCCGCCAATTGGCGGCAATTGCACGTCGGGCCGTTCCGGCGCCTGCTGCGTCGGCTGGTCGCGCTGCACGCCGATCCTGTCCAGAACCGAGGTTTCGGCGCTTTGCTGCGCAGAGATCACGGTCAGCGTGATCGAGGTCGCAATGAAGGCGATGGCGAAACCCCAGGTCATTTTCGCCAGACCGGTCAGAGGCGGCCGACCGCCCTGCGGGCCGGCCGACCCACCGATACCCAGCCCGCCGCCTTCGGACCGCTGCAGTAGCACAACGCCGATCAGCGATAGTGCCAGAAGCAGGTGGATGATCAGGACGACGTTCTGCATGGAGGGGCCTTCGGAATGTTCAGCGGCGTATCTAGGCAAATCCAGATCGCCCCGCAACCCTGGAAGCGTTCGGGCCGGCAAGGAACATTCCGGGCCCAATCCAGCGCCTGACCGGGCGCGGCCGGCTCGGTGTCAGACGGCCCGTCTTCTCCGCAGAAGCCACAGCGCGCCCAGGGCAGTCAGCAGGAACGGCATGGCCGGGGGCAACGGGATCGGCGCCGGCGCCCGGAAGAAGCCCCGGATTTCGCCCGCCGGGTAGGCGGTGGTGTGAATGTTGAAATACGCCCGCCCCGCCATCAGATCCCCGAGCAATGCCGCTTCCGCCGCAAGCGGGTCGCCGAAGCCATAGGTCGTCAGATAGGCTGTATTGTATGTGGCGCTAACCGACGTGTCGAACGTGTTCAGATAGGTGCCGGCCGTAACCTCCGCCGGGAACCCGCTCAGCGTCGGAGGCTGGACCGCGATCCCGACATTGCCCGCGAACGGCAGCGCGGTTGGCGCGTGTATATGCGCCACCGTTGTGGGTGCCAGCAGGCCAGCGAATTCGGCATAGATCTCCAGCGTGTGGGCGATCGTGTCGAGGATTACCCGCGCAAAGCCGGTACCGGGCGAGGCGACCGGCGGATGTTCGCTGGAACCAGTGAGCGTGGCCTCGAACGTGTAGCTCGCCGCCGTTGCCGGCGGGGCGGGTGACATCAGAGCGACGACAACAAACAGGGCAGCAAGAAAACGAATGGACATCGATCTTCCTCCCATGGGGCCAGAATGGCGCCGCCATATTATCACGGGGACGGGGATTTCCCGCATCGGATTTGCCGTGGCAGCACCCTGCTCGGGCTCGGACGCGCGGATTTCGGTTTCGCCGCCGTCGCAGGGGCGCTATACCGGCGCCGTTTTGCAACGAGGCAGGAACGCACTATGGCCAATGTGGTGGTCGTTGGCGCCCAGTGGGGCGACGAGGGCAAGGGCAAGATCGTCGACTGGCTGAGCGAACGCGCTGATGTGATCGCGCGCTTCCAGGGCGGGCACAATGCCGGTCATACGCTGGTGATCGGCGGGCAGGTCTTCAAGCTCAGTCTGCTGCCGTCGGGGATCGTGCGGGGCGGCAAGCTCAGCGTGATCGGCAATGGCGTCGTCCTCGATCCCTGGGCGCTTCTCAAGGAGATCGAGACGCTGCGCGGGCAGGGGGTGGCCGTCACCGCCGAGACGCTGATGATCGCCGAGAACACGCCCCTGATCCTGCCTGTCCATGGTGAGCTCGACCGCGCCCGTGAAGGGCAGACCAGTGTCGCCAAGATCGGCACGACCGGCCGCGGCATCGGCCCCGCCTACGAGGACAAGGTCGGCCGCCGGGCCATCCGCGTGGCAGACCTGGCCGATCCCGCGACGCTCGATCTGCGCATCGGGCGGCTTCTGACCCATCACAACGCCCTGCGCGCCGGTCTGGGCCTGGAACCGATCGATCCCGAGGAGTTGAAGGCCGCGCTGCTGGATGTCGCGC
>CAZKSE010000177.1:0-8598 GCA_964555305.1 uncultured Rhodobacter sp.
CTGGCCGAGGCCAAGGTGCCCTACGACATCGTGCTGGAGATGGACGAGATCAACGAGGATTTCCCCTCGACCGATGTAGCCATCGTGATCGGCTCGAACGACATCGTCAACCCGGCCGCGCAGGACGACCCCAACAGCCCCATCGCCGGGATGCCGGTGCTGGAGGTCTGGAAGGCCAAGCAGGTGTTCGTCTCCAAACGCGGGCAGGGCACCGGCTATTCCGGCATCGAGAACCCGCTCTTCTTCAAGGAGAACACGCGGATGTTCTACGGCGACGCCAAGAAGTCGATCGACGCGCTGCTGCCGCTGATCGACTAGGACAGACTGACGCCTCCCGGCGATGGCGCTTCACAGGCGCTACGCCGGGTGTGCGCCGCGCGCCAGACCGCCCTTTGCCCAAGCCGTCGTGGCCAGAGCCGAGATCCATGCCGCCCACGCTCTCTATCCATATCGGCGCTCATAAGACCGCGACTACCACGGTCCAGCATTGGATGACGAAGAATCAGGCGCAGCAGTTCGTGCTGAAGGCGGTATCGCGAATCGCGAAGGGACGGAAATGGTATCATTTCGTCCTCCGCAGATCGCCGACGTATCCTGGCTGAGTTCGAGTAAGAGAACGCCGCGATGTTCGCGGCTTTCGGTAGGGACAACACCTACCAGCCCTCATGATCCGCGCCCGCCCCCCGGGCCGCCATTGCGCGTCGCCTCATCGCGTCCATCGCACCGGCCCCGGTTCGCAACTGGCCTTGTCGGACTGCTGAATTTGTCCTTAACTCGCCCCCTGTGCCCAAATCCGTAGTCCGGCCGCCTCTTGCCGAACGTTGCGCCGCGCGGCCGGTTTTCTCCCCAAGCCGGCCGAAACGCCCGAATCATTCCTACGATTGTCATGCGCGAGTCATACGCTTGTCCTACGCTCTGTTTCTGCCGAATCCCCAACAAAACAACGCACGCCGCGCTCTTCCCCCGTGGCCGGAACCCGGCCCACCGCGCGCGCCCCGCAAAGTTTCGACAACCAGCGCCGCCAGGGCGCGTTCGCCGCTGTCGTCGGCTGGACCTCGCCTCGCGCCTCGCCTATCACAGGGGAAAACCGCGGATGGGGCGCATGGAAGCGGAAAAGCCGGTCGACACTCTGAGCCGGGCCGAGGCGCAGGCCGAACTCGACCGCCTCGCCGGCCTTCTGGACAAGGCCAATCGCGCCTATTACCAGGCCGACGCGCCGGTCATGGCCGATGCCGATTTCGACGCCCTGAAGCGCCGCCTCGCCGAGATCGAGGCGCGCTTTCCCGCCCTGAAGCGCGCCGACAGCCCCACCGATCAGGTCGGCGCCCCCCCGGCCGAAGGCTTCGGCAAGATCCGCCATGCCATGCGCATGTTGTCGCTGGCCAATGCCTTTGACGACAATGACTTGCGTGACTTCGACGCCCGCGTCCGCCGCTACCTGGGAATGCCGGCCGACGCCCCGCTCGCCTATACCGCCGAGCCGAAGATCGATGGCCTGTCCCTGTCGCTGCGCTACGAGAAGGGCGTCTTGATTCACGCCGCCACGCGCGGAGATGGCGAGACGGGCGAGGATGTCACCGCCAATGCCGCCACCATCGAGGAGATCCCGAAACAGCTCACCGGCGCCCCCGATCTTCTGGAAGTCCGCGGCGAAGTCTACATGCGCCACGCGGATTTCGAGGCGCTGAATGCGCGCGCCGCCCCGAATGGCGGGCGGACCTTCGCCAATCCGCGCAATGCAGCCGCCGGCTCTCTCCGCCAGCTTGATCCCGAGATCACGCGCGCCAGACCCTTGAGTTTCTTCGCCTATTCCTGGGGCGCGCTATCGGAGCCGCTGGCCGAGACGCAGATGCAGGCGCTGGACCGCTTGCGGGATCTGGGCTTCGCCATCAACCCGCTGACCCGCATTTGCGACACGCTCGACGAGTTGATCGCGCACTACCGGCAGATCGAGACGCAGCGCCCCGATCTCGGCTACGACATCGACGGGGTCGTCTACAAGGTGAACGACCTCGCGTTGCAGGCCCGGCTGGGCTTTCGCTCGACCACGCCCCGCTGGGCGATCGCACACAAGTTCGCCGCCGAAACCGCCTGGACCGTGCTGGAAGGGATCGACATCCAGGTCGGCCGAACCGGCGCACTGTCCCCCGTCGCCCGCTTGCGCCCGATCAACGTGGGGGGAGTGCTGGTGTCGAATGCGACGCTCCACAACGAGGATTACATCCAGGGCCGCGATTCGAAAGGCGCACCGATCCGTGACGGCCGCGACATTCGCGTGGGCGACCGCGTGCAGGTCTACCGCGCCGGCGACGTGATCCCCAAGGTCGCGGATATCGACCTCTCGCAGCGCCCGAAGGATGCCCAGCCCTTCGTTTTCCCCGAGAATTGCCCTGAATGCGGATCGCCGGCGGTGCGCGAACCCGGCGACTCGGTGCGGCGTTGCACCGGCGGGCTGATCTGCCCGGCGCAGGCGGTCGAACGCCTGAAACACTTCGTCTCGCGCAACGCTTTCGACATCGAGGGGCTGGGCGCGAAGCAGATCGAAGCCTTCTATCACGACGACCAGCTGCCGATCCGCACCCCCGCCGAGATCTTCACCCTTGCTGCGCGGGATGCCGAAAACCTGACCAAACTGAAGAACCGCATGGGCTGGGGGGAAACCTCGGCGCGCAATCTGTTCCGGGCGATCGATGACCGCCGGCGCATCGCTCTGCATCGCCTGATCTTCGCGCTCGGGATCCGCCATGTCGGCGAGACGGCGGCGCAGTTGCTGGCCCGCCATTTCGGCAGTTGGCAGGCGTTCGAAACCTGTCTCACCGGCCCCGCAGAGGAGGCGACGGCGGAACTGATCGCGATCAACGGTGTCGGCCCGGTCATGGCGCAATCGCTGATCGATGCCTTCGCCAACGACGCCGAGCGCGCGGCGATCGACACTCTTGTCGGGCATCTGGAGATCCAGGACGCCGAAGCGCCGCAAGTCACAGACAGCGAGATCGCCGGCAAGACGCTTGTCTTCACCGGCACGCTGACCCGGATGACCCGCGCCGAAGCCAAGGCGCGGGCCGAGGCGCGGGGCGCAAAGGTGTCGGGATCGGTTTCGGCCAAGACCGACATACTGATCGCGGGGGAAGGGGCCGGATCGAAGGCCACCAAGGCCGAGGCGCTGGGGGTCACCGTGATCGACGAGGACGCCTGGCTCGCGCTCATCGGGGCATGAGCGGCCGGCCCGAAGCACTTTTCCCGCTCTTCGCCGCACTTGAGTCGCTGGAGGGCGTGGGGCCGAAAACCGCGCGGCTTATGGAGGGGCTCGGCGTCGAGAAACCGCGCGACCTTCTGTTCTTGCTGCCCCATTCGGGGATCGACCGCCGCCTGCGCAGCTCGATCCGCGACATCACGCCCCCCGCCACCGTCACCGTCGAGGTCGAGATCGGCAACCATTTGCCCCCGCGCCAGAAAGGGCGTCCCTACCGCGTTCTGGTGTGCGATGAACGGCAGGAGTTCCAGCTGGTGTTCTTCCACCCGCGGACGGACTGGCTGCAAAAGCAACTGCCGAGCGGGCAACGCCGCGTGATCTCGGGCCGGATCGAGCTTTTCGACAATGTCGCGCAGATGGTCCATCCCGATCATATCCTGCGGACGGATGAGGCGGGGACTCTGCCTGAATTCGAACCTGTCTATCCACTGACTGCGGGCGTGACCCAGCGCCAGGTGCAGAAGGCCGTGGCGGGGGCCTTGATCCGTCGGCCGGTCCTGCCGGAATGGATCGATCCGGTCCTGAAGGCGCAGCGCGGCTGGCCGGACTGGACAACGGCCCTGGAGAGTGCGCACGCGCCGCAGGGCATCGCGGACCTGTCCGCCACGTCCCCGGCGCGTGAACGGTTGGCTTATGACGAGCTCTTCGCGCACCAGTTGACGCTTTCCCTGGCGCGCGCACGGGCGCGGCGCAAGCCGGGGGTCGTGACGCGCGGCGACGGCCAGCTTGTCGAGAAGGTGCTGGCCGCACTTCCTTACGCGCCGACCGGCGCGCAGCGCCGCGCGATCGCTGAGATCACGGCCGACATGGGTTCCGCCGCGCGGATGAACCGGCTGTTGCAGGGTGATGTGGGCGCGGGCAAGACGCTGGTCGCGATGGCCGCACTGCTGACCGCGGTCGAGGCGGGCGGGCAGGGGGTGCTCATGGCCCCGACCGAGATCCTTGCACGTCAGCATGCCGAGGGGATCGCCCCGATGGCTGCGCAGGCCGGTGTCCGGGTTGCGTTGCTCACCGGCCGCGACAAGGGGCGGGAGCGGGCAAAGAAGCTGGCCGATCTGGCCTCGGGTTACATCGACATCCTGATCGGCACGCATGCGGTCTTCCAGAAGGACGTGGAATTCCACGATCTGCGGCTGGCGGTCATCGACGAACAGCATCGTTTCGGCGTCGCGCAGCGCATGGCCCTGGGCGAGAAGGGGCAACGCGTCGACGTGCTGGTGATGACCGCAACCCCCATCCCCCGGTCGCTGGCGCTGGCGCAATACGGCGACATGGACCTGTCCCTGCTGGACGAAAAGCCCCCCGGGCGCCAACCCGTCGTCACCTCTCTCGCCTCCACCGAACGGATGGAGGAGGTGGTCGCGCGGCTTCGCGCGCAGGTGGCCGAGGGGCGGCAGGCCTATTGGGTCTGCCCGCTGGTCGAGGAATCGGAAACGGTAACCCTGACCGCCGCGCAATCGCGGTTCGAGGCCCTGCGCGCGGCCCTTGGCGAGGGCCTCGTCGGGCTGGTGCATGGCCAGCTTCCACCCGCCGAGAAGGACGCGGCGATGGCCGATTTCGTGGCCGGTCGCATCCGGGTCCTGGTGGCGACGACGGTGATCGAGGTAGGGGTCAACGTTCCCAATGCCACGATCATGATCATCGAGCGCGCCGAAAGCTTCGGGCTTGCGCAACTTCACCAGTTGCGCGGTCGGGTGGGCCGGGGCAGCGGGGCCTCGACCTGCCTGTTGCTTTACGATGTCCCCTTGGGCGAGGCGGCCTCGCGTCGTCTGAAGTTGATGCGCGAGACCGACGACGGCTTCCGGATCGCCGAGGAGGATCTGGCAATGCGCGGCGCCGGTGACATGATCGGCACCGCCCAGTCCGGTCTGCCGCGTTTTCGCCTGGCCGACCTGGAACGTCAGGCGGGCCTGATGGCGGTCGCGCAGAGCGATGCGCGAAAGTTGCTGCACGATGACCCCGATCTCCAGGGCGCGCGTGGACAGGCGGCACGGGTCCTGCTGTGGCTGATGGAGCAGGATCGCGCGATCCGTCTCTTGCAGGTGGGGTAGAACCCGCGCGACGGTCTTCACCCCGCCCATGCAACCCGCTATTGAGGGGCCACCAAGAAGGGAAGGGCTCAATGAGCGATTGGCTGATCTGGGCCGGCGCGGCGGTTACCGTGCTGGGGGTCGTGGGGCTTCTGGCCTCGGGCGTCTATGCGCTGCGGTTGCGCAAGGCCGGGCATGATGATGCGACGCTGCGTGAAAAGTTGCGCCGCGGCGTTCTGCTGAACATGGCGGCGCTGTTCTGCTCGGTGATCGGGTTGATGCTGGTGATCCTGGGCATCGCCTTTTCCTGAAGCCGCAACTCCTGAAGCCTTTATCCAGGTGCTGCTTCAGGGCGCGCAGGCGCTGCAGAAGGGGGTTGCCGGCAGCAGATCCAGCCGCGCCCCCGCGATCTGGTCCCCGCATTTGGTGCAGTAGCCGTACTCGCCGTCATCCAGTCGTTGGAGCGCGGCCTGGATCATGCGGATTTCCTGCTTGCCCTCGTCCCCCATCGAGGTCAGCACCTCGTCGTTCTCGCGTTCGGTCGCCATTTCTTCCCAGTCCTTCGACTGATGCGACAGCAGCTCCGATTCGATCCCCTGTAGGCGGGCATCCAGCTCGGCCAGACGAGTCTCAAGTTGCGCTCGGCGCCGGTCGAGTTCTGCCTGCGGGATCTCACTCATGTCGCTCTCCTCCAAAGCCTGTGCTGCGTGCCTGCGATCAGTCTACCGGCGAAGCCATGATCCATGTCAAGTGGTGTGATCTCAAGGGGGTCGCAGAATTCAAGCATTCAAAACTTGCAATATAAAAGGATGCGCCTATATTGCCGCAAACGACACACAAGGAGCGGGTGATGCAACCAGAAGTTTATGCCTTTTTCGACGAGGCCACCTTTACCGTGACCTATGTCGTGCGTGACCCGTCGTCGCTGAAAGCGGCGGTGATCGATTCGGTTCTGGATTTCGATTATGCCTCGGGTCGGACGGATACGCGCTCGGCCGATGCGGTGATCGACTTCATCACCGAGCGCGGCTTCCAGGTCGAATGGCTGCTGGAGACCCATGTGCATGCCGACCACCTCAGCGCTGCGCCCTATCTCCAACAGAAGCTTGGCGGCAAGATCGCGATCGGTCGCAACATCACCGTGGTTCAGGACACCTTTGGCAAGGTCTTCAACGAAGGTACCGAATTTCAGCGCGATGGCAGCCAGTTCGACGCGCTGTTCGATCAAGGCGACAGCTTCCATATCGGCCAGTTGCGGGGTGACGTGCTGCACACGCCCGGGCACACGCCGGCCTGCCTGACCTATGTGATCGGCGAGGCGGCTTTCGTGGGTGACACGCTCTTTATGCCTGATTTCGGCACGGCGCGCTGCGACTTCCCCGGCGGCTCGGCCGAGACGATGTGGGAATCGATCCAGAAGATCCTCGCCTTGCCGGACGACACGCGCATCTTCGTCGGTCATGACTACAAGGCCGAGGGGCGCGAGGATTACGCTTGGGAGACGACCGTGGGCGCGCAGAAACAGCTCAACAAGCATGTGGGCGACGGGAAGGGGCGCGAGGATTTCGTGCGCATGCGGACCGAACGCGACGCAAAGTTGGCGATGCCGCGGCTGATCATCCCGTCACTGCAGGTCAACATGCGCGCGGGCCAGATGCCGCCGGCGGAAGACAATGGCACGACCTATCTGAAGGTCCCGGTCAACTCGCTGGGAAGCTGAATCAGCCCCAGGGCGCGACCTGCGGGGCCAGGACTGACAACCCGGCGGCACGCCGGATGGAAACGGGAAGACAACATGCAAATGGATTGGATCTGGGGCCTTGTCGGCGGGTTGATGATCGGCGGCGCGGCCGCGATGTACCTGCTGGTCAACGGGCGGATCATGGGCGCGTCGGGCATCATCGGTGGGTTGGTGGACCGCTCGGGCTGGCATACCTGGGCCGAGCGTGCGGCGTTCATCGCGGGGCTGGTGCTGGTGCCGATGCTGATGCTGCCGCTTTTTTCGGTCGAGGTGTCGACCAACATCACCGGCAATCTCGCCGTGGTGATCGCGGCGGGCATCCTGGTCGGCTTGGGCTCGCGCCTGGCGAACGGCTGCACCTCGGGGCACGGGGTCTGCGGGATCTCACGGCTTTCGCTGCGCGGGATCGGCGCCACGGTCTTCTATCTTCTGGCGGGCGGCATTGCCGTCGTGCTCTTCCGTCACATCCTGGGGGTGATCTGACATGCTGCGCAATCTCTTTGCCTTTCTCGCCGGCGGTCTGTTCGGTGCCGGGCTGCTGGTGTCGGGGATGACCGATACGAACAAGGTGCAGGGCTGGCTTGACATCTTCGGTGACTGGGATCCGACCCTGGCCTTCGTCCTTGGCGGCGCGATCATTCCGATGGCGGTGGCCTGGAACGTCGCCGCGCGCCGCGCCCGCCCGGTTCTGGGGGGCGAGCTGCCCGGCAAGCCGGCATCCGAGATCGACCGCACGCTGGTTGTCGGGTCGGTCATCTTCGGGGCGGGGTGGGGTCTGGCGGGGCTTTGCCCGGGGCCGGCCGTCGCCTCGATCAGCTGGGGCGGATTGGGCGGGGTGGTCTTCCTCGTCTCGATGATCCTCGGTATGCTGATCGCGCCCATGGTTCGCCAGCGACTGGAAGCGGCTGCCGGGGCCCTGCAACGCTCTTGAGAAACGGAAGTCGAGGATCATGGACATACGCCCGCTGAGCACGGATTACGCCGTCTCGCCGCAGATCACCGAAGACGATATTCCCGCCATCGCCGCGGCGGGGTTCGACACGGTGGTCTGCAATCGCCCCGACGCCGAAGTCGCGCCCGAGTTGCAGGCCGAAGCCCTGCGTCCGGCGCTGGAGGCGGCGGGCTTGCGGCTGGTGGTCAACCCGGTCGTCAGCGGTGGCCTGACGATGGAGAACGTCGCCGCGCAGAAGGAAGTGATCGATGCGGGCGCCAAGGTGCTGGCCTATTGCGCCTCGGGCAACCGCTCGTCGATCGTCTGGGCATTGGCCCTTGCCGGGACGCGCCCGACGGAGGAGTTGATCGCCGCGGGGGCGCAATACGGCTACCAGGTGCCGCAGTTCCGCGACCTGATCGAGCGGCTGGCGCAGGACCGGTAGGCCACGACATGCCGGGGCGTGCAAATTTGCACGCTCTGGCAAGACTTTGATATCGCTTGTGGAACCGGCGCCGTTAACCACAATGAAACTTCTGGCGCGAAGCACGGGGGCGGCGCTCGGCCCCCATCGAGGGGGCCTCGCGCCGCGGCGGCTTCGCCCCCGCCTCCAGCGCCGCGACCGGCGGTCGCGCGCTCAGCG
>CAZKSE010000178.1:0-8394 GCA_964555305.1 uncultured Rhodobacter sp.
GAAGCCGGGCGGGGGCAGCTTGCTTGGCTACCGCGCCAAGCCGCATTCCGGAGTGATCGACCTGGATCGAATTGGCCATTACTCCCCCGCCGATTTCTGGGAACCGCTTGCCGCCAATGGCGGGCCGCTGATCCTCGACCCTGGCGCCTTCTACATTCTCGTCAGCCGCGAGGCGGTGCATATCCCGCCCGATCACGCCGCCGAAATGGCCCCCTACCTGGCGATGGTCGGTGAGTTTCGCGTCCATTACGCAGGCTTCTTCGATCCTGGCTTCGGCCATGCCGAGGCCGGCGGCGCCGGCGCCCGCGGCGTGCTGGAGGTTCGCTGTCACGAGGCCCCCTTCGCGCTGGAACACGGCCAGATCGTCGGGCGGCTGGTCTATGAGCGCATGTTCGAGCGGCCTGAGACGCTTTATGGACAGGGAATCGCGTCGAACTATCAGGGCCAGGGGCTGAAGCTTTCGAAGCATTTCCGAACCACCTGAGCGCCGCGGATCCGGGCGGAATCGGCCCGCGGTCCAAGCTTGGACCATCTGACAAGCCATTGACAAATCACTTGATCGGCAAACTTTTACCGATCGTTAACGCTCTTGACAGCCATTTTCACACTGTCGCCGCGTTGGTCTTTGCGGCCAGCCCGCCCTGCGCCCAGGCGCGCAGCACCTTCGCCGCCACCGGGATGTTGAGCGCCGTCGCGGCCATGACCAGCGCAGCGCCCAGCCACAGACCGGCCGGATCCGGCACGGAGCGCAGCACGGCCGAGGCCAGCGCCGCCAACGGGAAGGTCATCGCTCCCCAGAGCGGCGTGAACCCCGCCGCCAGCAGCCAGCGCCCGGCAATCAGAAACACCGCCAGCAATGCCAGCCCGACCAGAGCGAAGGTCAGGGCCAGGCCGCTCCATCCCAGTAGCGCCGCCACTGTCGCAAACAGGCTGACCGGCGCCAGGTGGATCGCCAGAAGCGGGCGCAGGGGCGCGGGGGGGATGTGGGTCGCGATCTGGCGCAGGCTCTCGGCCCAGATCAGCGCCGCGATCGCCAGCGCCGCCCAGTAGATCACCACCGCCACACCGCCCTGCCCCAGCGGCACCAGCGCAAGCGGCGCGATGATGTAGCCGACGAAGACCAGGTGAAAGACCGGGGTGACGAGGCGCGCCTCCTCGGGCCCGGTGAGAAAGGCGCGGAGGATCAGCGCCCCCAGCCCCATCAGCAACGCAATCCCCAGCCAGACCAGCACCAGCGCCACGCCCGGCGCATAGGGGGTCAACACCGCGGCTGTCAGGAAAAGACACAGATTGGCCGCCGCCACCCCCGCGCGCCCCGGCAGGACGCGCAGTTCCTCGGCCAGCACTCCGGGCCGCCGCAGGGGTTTCGAGGCCCAGGCAACCGCCGCATAGGCAAAAAACAGAACCACCGCACCCAGAAACGCCTCTGCCAGCCCCGCGGCTGCGGGTAGGCTCTCGCCCAGGCTCCGCCACGCCAACCCCAGGCCGAAGAGCCCCATGATCGGCGGAAAAATCGCCGGCGGCACGCGCCGCCACAAACCCGGCGGTTCCGGGGTCAGGGGCGGCGGGGGTGGGAAATGGCGTTTGGGCGTGCTCATGCGGCGCTCCGGTCAAGCAGGGTTGCGCCAGTTTTCCGCCTCGGGCGCGGGAAGGGCAAGGGGGTGCAACGTCGCGCCCCCAGCCCCCTATCACTCGATATGAACCTCGACCCCCGGCAGCCCGGCGACCCCGCCACGCAGGGTCTGCCCGGACGCCACCGCGCCAACGCCCGCCGGTGTGCCGGTCATGATCAGATCGCCCGGCTCCAGCCGCACGAACTTGCTCAGCGTCGCGATGATCGACGAGACCGGCCAGATCATCTCGGCCAGATCGGCGTCCTGCTTGCGCGCGCCGTCGCATTCGAGCCAGATCCTCCCCGCGGTCGGGCTGTTCCAGTCCGCGACCGGCACAATCGCCCCATGTGGCGCCGAGAGGTCGAAACCCTTGGACATGTCCCAGGGGCGGCCCATCTTCTTCGCCACCGCCTGGAGGTCGCGCCGGGTCAGGTCGATGGCGACCGCATGGCCGAAGACATGCGCCGGGGCGTCCGCTTCGGCGATATCGGATCCGCCGCGCCCGACGGCCACAGACAGCTCGATCTCGAAATGCAGATCCTCCGTCGCCGACGGATATGCGATCCTCACCCCGCCCCCCTCGGGTGCGTCATAGGCGGCATCGGCGGGCTTGGTGAAAAAGAAGGGCGGGTCGCGGTCGGGGTCATGGCCCATCTCGCGCGCATGTTCGGCATAGTTGCGCCCGACGCAGAAGATACGGCGCAGCGGAAAGCGCGCCTCGGTCCCGGCGACGGCCAGGCTGGGACGGGCAGGCACGGGCAGAACGTAGTCAGTCATGGAACCTCCGGAATTTGCCGGGCACAGTGTCGCAGCCTGCCGCGGGCGTCAATGGACTGACGGGGCCGAAAAAGCCCGCGCCATCGCATCACAAGACCGCCGCGCGCCTTGTTCCCGCCGCCGCGTCGCGCCATATCTGGTCCATGCTCAAGCTCACCCCGCTCCTGCTGGCGCTTGCCTATGCCTTCCTCGTCTACCAGTTCTCCTCCTGGCGGACCCGGCGAGAGCTCGATGCCCGCTCGACCCTGCTCACCGACCGGCAGCTGACCGCGCTCTGCGACCGGATGGCCTCGGCGCTTGATCTGCGCCGGATCAAGGTCCATGTCTACGAGATCGAGCCGGTCAACGGGCTGGCCGCACCCGACGGGCGGATCTTCATCACCCGGGGGTTCCTGCAGAAATACCACGCCGGCCAGGTCTCGGCCGAGGAGCTGGCCTCGGTCATCGCGCATGAGTTGGGCCATGTGGCGCTAGGTCATACCCGCAAGCGGATGATCGATTTCTCCGGCCAGAACGCGATCCGCGTCGCGTTGGCGACCGTGTTCAACCGCTTCCTGCCGGGGATCGGACCGCTGATCGCCTCGGGTCTGGTCACGCTTCTGGCCGCGGGTCTCAGCCGGTCGGATGAATACGAGGCCGACGAATACGCCGCGGCCCTTCTGACCAAGGCCGGTATCGGCACCCAGCCGCAAAAGGCGCTCTTTGCCAAGCTCGAAGGGCTGACCGGCATGGCCGGCGCCCCGCCTGCCTGGCTTGCCAGCCACCCCAAGACCGAAGACCGTATCCGCGCCATCGAGGCGCTCGACGAACGCTGGCTTGCCTCGAAGGGCACATGAAAATGGGCGGGGTCAAAGCCCCGCCCGATACCGAATACCTGCTGAAACAACTGCACCCTACCGCTGATGCGCAAAAGCATCTTGGCGGTGGGCGAACGCCCCGTTCAGCGCGGGTCGAACTTGTTCATCGGGATCTTCAGATAACTGTAACCATCGCTTTCCGGCTCGGGCGCGCGCCCGCCGCGGATATTGATCTGCAAGGATGCCAGCATCCGGTCGGGCAATTTCAGCGTGGCGTCGCGCGTTTCGCGCGTGGCGATGAACTCCTCCTTGCTGATCCCGTCCTTGACATGCTTGTTGCGCGCCCGGTGTTCGGCCACCGTGGCCTCGTATCGCGGCGCCTCGCCCTCGTCGGGATAGTCGTGGCCGACAAAGAGCCGCGTCTCGCCGGGCAGGTCCAGGATCTCGCGGATGGAATTCCACAGCACCTCGGCCGAACCCCCCGGGAAATCCGAGCGTGAGGTGCCGCTTTCAGGATACATCAGCGTGTCGTGCACGAAGGCCGCATCGCCCGCGAGATAGGTGATCGATGCCAGCGTATGCCCCGGCGACAGCAAGACGCGTACCTTGATGTTGCCCACCTCGAACTCTTCGCCCGGCGCGAACAGCCGGTCCCATTGCGACCCGTCGGTGGGAAAGTCGCCGGGCAGGTTGTAGATCTTCTGCCACAGCTTCTGCACATCGCGCACCTTGGCGCCAATGGCCCGCGGCGCACCCAGCTTCTCGGCCAGATAGGGGGCGGCGCTGAAGTGGTCGGCATGCGGGTGGGTGTCGAGGATCCAGACTATCTCGATCCCCTGCTCTTTCACATAGGCCAGGATCTCGTCAGCGCATTCCGTAGTGGTCGAGGCCGATTCCGGAAAGTAGTTCCAGACCGGGTCAACGATCGCCCCCTTCATCGTCTCGGGGTCGTGAAAGACATATTGCAGGCTTCCGGTCGGGCGGTCGAAAAAGGCCTTCACGATGGGCGATGCGGTCATGGGGTTGTCCCTCCGTTCAATTCAGATGCACAACACATATTGTATTCTGAATATA
Source organism: uncultured Rhodobacter sp. (assembly GCA_964555305.1). Lineage (GTDB taxonomy): Bacteria > Pseudomonadota > Alphaproteobacteria > Rhodobacterales > Rhodobacteraceae > Pararhodobacter. The sequence goes on from CAZKSE010000178.1 coordinate 4,262, forward strand.
TTTCAACCCCCCGCCCCTGAACCCCACCCAACGCCACCGCCGGGGTGCGGTCATTGACCTCAGGACGCCTTGCCCAATTCCTTCGCGTGCAGCCAGTCGGCGTGCTTCGGCGCGCGCTTGGTCTTGCTCCACTCCTCAAGCATGTCCCACTTCACCGCATCGAGGCGCTTGAGCAGCGCGTCTTCCTCGGGGTCCGGGCAGGCCAGTTCGATCCGGTGGCCGTTGGGGTCGAAGAAATATATCGAATGGAAGATCGAATGATCGGTCACGCCCAGCACCTCGACGCCGTTCGCTTCCAAGTGATCCTTGAACGCCAGCAGCGTCTCGCGGTCCTTCACCTTGAAGGCGATATGCTGCACCCAGATCGGCGTGTTCGGGTCGCGCCCCATCTCGGGCTTCGTCGGCAGTTCGAAGAAGGCCAGGATATTGCCCTGTCCCGCATCGAGGAATATGTGCATATAGGGGTCGGGTTCGTGGGTCGAGGGCACCTTGTCCTCGGCGATGGCCAGGACGAAATCCATGTTGAGCATCTTCGTGTACCACTCGACCGTCTGCTTGGCATCGCGGCAGCGGTAGGCGACGTGGTGCATCTGGTCGATCTTCAGGGCGGGCGGGGTGATGGGGGCGTTCATGGGTCTCCTCCCGTTCGTTGCGCGTGCAATGATGTGAGACCAGGAACCACACGGCGCGATTCGTGTCAACTCGTTGCAAGTGCAATGATCAGCTGGCGACGGTGGAACATCCGGGATGTCGCCCACCCCCAATGCTTTCACTACAGTTAACCCACACGACAAAAATATTCTAACACAATGACTTGCCAAATGGTCCGCTAGCGGACCGCTGCCGCCGAAAGCCTCAGTCGCGACCGCGATAGGGCTCGACGTACTGCAGCGCCATGTCCCAAGGAAAGAAGATCCAGGTGTCCTGACTGACCTCGGTAATATAGGTCTCGACCATCGGCTTGCCCTTGGGTTTGGCATAAACCGTGGCAAAATGCGCCTTCGGATAGAGCGCGCGCACCAACTCCAACGTCTTGCCGGTATCGACCAGGTCATCGACCACCAGCACGCCCTCGCCCTGGTCGCCGATTATTTCGGGGTTGGGGGCCTTGATGACGCGCGGCTCGGCCTGGGTCTGGCGGTCGTAGCTTTTCACCGAGATCGTATCGACCACCCGGATGTCCAGCTCGCGGCTGACGATCATCGCGGGCGCCATGCCGCCGCGGGTGATGGCGACGACCGCGCGCCAGTAGCCACCGTCGGGCCCCAACCCCTGCAACCTCCAGGCCAGCGCGCGGGCATCGCGGTGCAGCTGGTCCCAGCTGACATGGAAGCCCTTCTCATGCGGCAGCCGGTCGGTCATTGCCCGCCCTCCTTGCGGCCGGTGACCGCGTCGATATCGGGCGCGTCCACGGCCTTCATGCCGACGACATGGTAGCCCGCATCGACATGCAGCACCTCGCCCGTCGTCCCCGAGCCGAGGTCCGACAGCAGGTAGAGCGCGGCCTTACCAACCTCCTCCTGCGTGACGTTCCGGCGCAGGGGCGAGTTCAGCTCGTTCCACTTCATGATGTAGCGAAAATCCCCGATCCCCGACGCCGCCAGCGTCTTGATCGGCCCGGCGCTGATCGCGTTGACGCGGATCCCGTCCTTGCCCAGATCCTCGGCGATATACATGACCGAGGATTCCAGCGCCGCCTTGGCCAGCCCCATGACGTTGTAATGCGGCATGACCTTCTCGGCGCCGTAATAGGTCAGCGTCAGCAGGCTGCCCCCCGGGCGCATCATCGCCGCCGCGCGCTGGCAGACGGCGGTGAAGGAATAGACCGAAATATCCATCGTCGACAGGAAGTTGTCGCGCGATGTATCGACATAGCGGCCGCGCAACTCGCCCTTATCGGAGAAGCCGATGGCGTGGACGACGAAATCGATCTCGCCCCACAGTTCCTTCAGTTCCGTAAACAGCCGGTCGAGCGAGCCCATGTCCGCCACGTCGCATTCGAAGACGCGCGGCGTGCCCAGCTTCTCGGCCAGCGGCAGGACCCGCTTCTTCAGCGCCTCGCCCTGATAGGAAAAGGCCAGCTCCGCCCCCTGCCCCGCCAGCGCCTGCGCGATCCCCCAGGCGATGGACTTGTCGTTCGCCAGCCCCATGATCAGGCCCCGGCGCCCCTGCATCAACCCTGCCGACATGCTTAACTCCACCAAGCTCGGATGTGGCCGACAGGTTTAGGCGAAAGCCCCATCCCCATCAAGGCCGCATCCCGCTCAAGCTGTTGCTCGGGCGCGATTGGGTGTTGCATTCGACCCGGGGCCCTGCAACCGTCCGGCCCGACCCCGTGACGACATGAGCGAACAGGACCCCAGATGACCGAGGATCAAGCCGCGCGCAGCGGCATCTTCGCCGGAGACGACCCCTTCACCATTGCTCGCCGCTGGCTGGCCGAGGCCGAACCGCTGGAACCCCACGATGCCAACGCCATCGCCCTCTCCACCGTCGATGCGCAGGGGCGGCCGAACGCGCGCATGGTGCTTCTGAAAGGCATCGAGGAGGACGGCTTCGTTTTCTACACCAACTACGGCAGCGTAAAGGCCCAGGAGATCGAGGGCGCCGGCCACGCCGCCTTCGTGCTCCACTGGAAATCGCTACGTCGCCAGATCCGCGTGCGCGGCGCCGTCGAACGAGTCGAGGGGGCGGCGGCGGATGACTATTTCGCCTCGCGCTCGCTGCAGTCCAGACTGGGGGCCTGGGCCTCGTGGCAGTCGCAACCCCTGGCCTCACGCACCGCACTGATGGCGGAGGTTGCGCGCCAGACCGCCAGACTCGGTCCGAATCCGCCGCGCCCGCCCTTCTGGGGCGGCTACAAGATCACGCCATTCGAGGTCGAGTTCTGGGCCGATGGCACGTTCAGGTTGCATGACCGCTTCCGTTGGACACGCAATGCGGTAGCGGACCCCTGGGATGTGGCAAGATTAAGCCCCTGATCGACGTTCGAGGGCGGTTTCGCTTGTAAAAATCACGCGAGCAGCCGAGTATTAACCATTGTTGTCGAACCGAGTGATGGGTGGTGCGCGCATGGTGGAATTTGATCCCGCGTTACCCAAGGTTCGTGGGCTGGTGAAATGGTTCGATCCGGTCAAGGGCTTTGGCTTCATCGTCGCCGATGATGGCGGTCCCGATATATTGTTGCATGTCAATGCGTTGCGTAATTACGGACAAAGCTCCGTCAGCGACCGGGCGGGGATCGTGGTCAGCGTCCAGCAGACCCAGCGCGGGCTTCAGGCCGTCGAGGTCTTCGAAGTGATCCCGCCGATGCTGGAACTCGACGAGGATACCGGCCATACAGAGATGTCCGATGCCGAGATTCTGGCCCTGCCGCTGGAGCCTGCCCGGGTTAAATGGTTCGACAAGGTCAAGGGGTTCGGCTTTGCCAATGTCTACGGCCGCAGTGAGGATGTCTTCATCCACATGGAAGCCCTGCGCCGGTCGGGTTTCGCCGATCTGCAACCCGGCGAGGCGGTCGCGCTGCGCATCATCGAAGGCGAACGCGGGCGCATGGCCGTCATGATCGCCGCCTGGGAAGCCGGATTGCGGGGACTGCGCTGAATGCGATCACCTGCTCTGTCGGCGCTGGCCGCGCTACTCCTTGTCCTGTTGCTTGCCCACCCGCTCTCTGCCGCCTGCCGCGACGACACGGTGCATCTGCGCGGCGATTGGGGCCAGGTCCGCTTCTCGGTCGAGATTGCCGATACCGAGGCGAGCCGCGCGCAAGGCCTGATGCACCGCGAGTCGATGCCGCGCCTGGGCGGGATGCTCTTCGTCTATGACGCGCCGCTGCGCGCGGTCTTCTGGATGGAGAACACGCTCATCCCGCTCGACATGCTGTTCCTTGATCCGACCGGCACCGTGAACCATATTCACCACGAGGCGCAGCCGCTCGACCGCACGCCCATCGACGGCGGCCCGAACGTGTTGATGGTGCTGGAGATCAATGGCGGCCTGGCGCGCCGACTGGGCATCACGCCGGGCAGCGAATTGCGCCACCCGCGGCTCGACTCCGAGCTTGCCGCCTGGCCCTGCCCGCAGGACTGACCCCCTGCGGCGGGCTGTGAGGCGCGCGGCGCGCTGCTTCGCCC
>CAZKSE010000179.1:0-8235 GCA_964555305.1 uncultured Rhodobacter sp.
CGCCGGTCGCGGGTTCGCGGTCCTCGATCAGCTCCTCCAGCAGCGCGTCGTCGTATTCGGACATGTGTTCGAGCAATTCGTTGCGCGCCTCGGCCTCGCGTTCGGCGACGGGGCCGGCGGGCATTTCCACCAGCGCCGATTGCTGCCCGTCGCGGTAGCGCCACGCCCGTTCCGAGATCAGATCGACCGCGCCCACCACCGCCTCGCCCTCGCGGATCGGGATCTGGCGCAGGACGATCGTATGGTTCGAATAGCCTTGCAGTTCGGACACGATGTCGCGCACGCGGGCGGTGGTTGTGTCCATCTTGTTGACGAAGAGAAAGCACGGTGTCCCCGAGGCTTCGATCACCCGCAACCACGGCGCGGCCAGCATCGCCCCTTCGGGATCGGCCGGCACGACCAGAACCGCGGCATCCGCGGCCATCAGCGCGCCCTGCGCCAGCGCGGCGTATTCGGAGCCGCCGGGCAGGTCCAGCGCGCACCAGGGCTCGCCCAGATAGTCGAAGGTGGTGATCGTCAGCGGCTCCATCGCCTCGGTCGCGCTGCGGCTGCCGTCAAGGGCGGCCAGATGCTGAACGAGTGTCGACTTGCCCGATTGCGACGGCCCCAGAACCGTGATGCACCGCATGGCCCCTCCCCCTGATGCTGCGCCGGTGGCCCGGCGTTCCCTCCGGCCTTCCCGCGTTCTCAAGACGTGCGGGCAGGGCCGCCTCCGTGGGTGATGATCGCCCGCGGCGGGGGCATGCGTCAATCACCGAGTGCGCGGAACAGACGAACGGGGCAACCGGCCGCAGAACAGAGCGCAGCGATCGGCATTGTCCCGGCCTTGGCGTAGAGGTTTCAATGCGGTTAACGACCGGGAAAAATGAAGTCATATCAATTGGTTGCCGAATCGTGCAAATTTGCACGCCCGGCTACCCCAGGCTGCCCAACCGGCGGGTCAGGTCGCCGATCTGTTCGACATCGGCGTTGGCGAAGGCGATGCGCAATTCCTGTGCGCCCTCGGGGGCGGTCTGCGGGCGGAACATCGTGCCCGGCAGCATCAGGACGCCCGCCTCGCGCAGAAGCCGTTTGGCGACCTCGGGGGCGGGGGCGTCGAACGGGTGGCGGACATAGGCGAAATAGGCGCCGCAGCCCATCATCCGCCAACCGGGAAGCTCGGCAAAGCCCGCGCCGATCGCGGCACGGCGGCGCAAGACCTCGGCCCGTTCGCCGGCCAGCCAGTCCTCCAGGTTCTCCAGTCCCCAGAGCGCGCCCATCTGCCCGGGACCGGACGGGCAGATCGTCACCGTGTCGAGCACCTTCTCGACCTGCGCCAGCCGCGCAGGCGACGCGATGATCGCGCCGACGCGGTGCCCCGTCAGGCGATAGGCCTTGGAGAAGGAGTAGAGATGGATCAGCACCTCCTCCCAGGCGGGATCCTTGAAAAGGTCGTGCGGCGCGCCGTCGGCTGCATGGAAATCGCGATAGGTCTCGTCGAGGATCAGCGCGATCCCGTGCCGGGCCGCCAGATCGGCGAAGGCGGCGATCAGCTCGCGCGGGTATTCGACGCCGCCGGGATTGTTGGGCGAGACCAGCGCGATCGCCCGGGTGCGCGGGGTGATGAGCGTGGCGCAATGGTCGGGGTCGGGCAGCAGATCGGCGCCGGTGGGCAGCGGGATGCAGTCGATCCCCTGCAGGCTCAGCCACATGGCATGGTTGAAATACCAGGGCATCGGCAGGATCACCGCATCGCCCGGACCTGCGAGCGTCGCGACCGTGGCGCAGAACGCCTGATTACAGCCCGAGGTGATGGCCACCTGTTCGGCCGCGACCGCCCCGCCGTAAAGCGCCGCGGTGCGCCGGGCCAGCGCGGCGCGCAGCGCGTCATGACCCAGCACCGGCCCGTAGAGATGGACCGAGGCATCCTGCTCGACCGCGCGCGCCATCGCCGCGCGCAGCGGCGCCGGCGGCGGCTCGACCGGCGCGGCCTGGCTCAGGTTCAGAAGCGGGCGCCCCTCGGGCAGCGGGATCTCGGTCAACCAGCGCCGGGCTTCCATCACGGGCGGGTCGAGGGTCGCGGCAACAGCGGGATTGAGGGGGAGCATCGGGGCCTCCGGTCTGCGGTTGGCGGGCAAGGTGCACCAGCGCCGGCGCGGGGGCAATGGGCGGACCACTTGCCAAGCGCGCAAAGCTGGCGCAGGGAAGGGCATGACCCCAGCCGCCCGCCAATCCGCCGCCATCGAGATCCTGGACCGTATCCTGACCGGGGAACCGGCCGAGGCCGCGTTGACCCGCTGGGCGCGCGGCGCCCGCTACGCGGGATCGGGCGACCGGGAAGCCGTGCGCGACTGGGTCTTCCGCGCGCTGCGCCAGCGCCGCTCCGCCGGGGCGTTGTCGGGTGCCGCCGAGGAAAGCGGACGGGCGCTGATGTTGGGCATGCTGCGTCTCGATGGCGCCGCGCCCGAAGGATGGAGCGGCACCAACCACACGCCCGCCCCGTTGACCGACCATGAGACCGCGATCTTCGCCGCCCCGCATCCGGTGCTGGACCGCGCGGTGGCGGGGGATTGCCAGGACTGGCTGCTGCCGCTTTTCGACGCCGCGCTGGGGGCCGATGCCGATGCGGTCCTGGCCCGGATGCGCGACCGCGCGCCGGTCTTCGTGCGGGTCCATGCTAGGCGCTCCGAACGCGGAGGCGTGGTCGCCGAACTGGCAGAGACCGGGATCCGCGCCACGCCCCACCCTCTGGCCCGCACCGCGCTGGCGCTTTCCGGCGCCACGCGACGGCTGAAGCAGACGCAGGCCTTCATCGACGGGCGGGTGGAATTGCAGGACGCCGCCAGCCAGGCGGTGATCGAGGTGCTGGCAGGGCACCTGCCGTCGGGCACCGCGGTGCTCGATTTCTGCGCAGGCGGCGGCGGCAAGGCGCTGGCGCTGGCGGCGCTGGGGTTCCGCGTCAGCGCCCACGATGCCGATCCGCGCCGGATGCGCGACCTGCCATCGCGGGCGGAACGCGCCGGCGACCCGGTGGCCATACTGGCGCAGGCGCAGGGCGCCTGGCCCTGTGTCCTGGCCGACGTGCCCTGCTCGGGCTCCGGCAGTTGGCGGCGCGCGCCCGAAGCGAAATGGACGCTCACTCCCGAGCGGCTTGCCGAATTGACCCGCACGCAGGATGCGATCCTCGCGCGCGCTGCGGCGCTCGTCGCGCCGGGCGGGGTGCTGGCCTATGCGACCTGTTCGCTCTTTCTTGAAGAAAACGATGCGCGCATTGATGCCTTTCTGGCGGCGCAGGCGGACTGGGCCCAGGTGACGCGCCACCGCTGGACGCCGCTCGAGGGGGCGGATGGCTTCTTTCTTGCTGTGTTGCGCCGCGCAGGTTGACGTTGGGTCAATCACGCGGCTTAACGGTTTGTTATCCATTCTGGCAGCACACCGAGGGCGGAGGGGGGATAACGAGAGGTGGCGCGCGTGTCCTCCGCAAATACATCGATCACGGACCGGCCGGGCCCGCGGGATGCGGGTGTGGCTTCTGATGGTGGGGCGAGCTGCGCACCGGTGTTGCGGCTTTTGTCGCGGCTGGGGGGCGTCTGGTGGCGCGTGGCCTTGCCCGGACTTGCCGCGCTGCTGGTTGCCGGTCTGGCCGGCGGAGGCGTGCTGACGTATGCCGCGCTCTCGGTCGGAACCACGTTGCTGCTTCTCACGGTCGCCGCGGCATTGGCTGCGCGCCTCAATCGCGCCGACCACACCGGGCTGGCGCAGCGGCTGACGGCACTCACCCGAAATGACCCCGAACCTGTCCTGATGACCGCGACCGACGGGCGCATGCGCGCCCGTAACCCTGCCGCCGAACATCTGGAGCCGCCCGCCGAAGACTTGCCGGCCCTGCTGGCGACCTGGTGCGCGGAGCCGCAGGCCGTGATCCCCGCAATGATCGCCGAGGCGCGCCTGCGGGGGCAATCCGCGCGCGATTTCGTCCGTCCCGGCGATGACCTGCGACTGACGGCCATCCGGATCGAGGACGAGGCCGCCGGCAGCGAGGATATGCTTCTCTGGCGGCTCTCGCGCGGCACGCAGGGCCGGCCGCGCACCGTCGACACGCTGGGGCTGCCGGTTCTGACGCTGGGCGCCGATGGCGCGCCGGTGGCGGTGAATGCCGCGATGCGCCGCTATCTGGACTGGTCACCCACCGAGGATCTGCCGCAGCCCGAGCCGGTGCGCAGCTTCATCAGCGACGGGCTCGAAGGGATCGAGGCCGGCAGCAGCCGCACCGTCCGCCTGCCGGTGGCGGGCGAAACGATCGCCTGCATCGCCTTCGCCGTCTCGGGCCATGACGGTCAGCTTGACGTGGTCTTCCTGCCGCTCTGGCTGCAAACGCAGGCCAGCGCCCCCACCGCCCGCCCGGATTTCGACGATTTGCCGGTGGCCCTGATGCAACTGGCCCCCGACGGCCGGATCGAGGCAACGAACCGCCTGGCGCGGATGCTTCTGGGCCTTGCCCCGGGCGAGGAGCGCTTTTTCTGGGAGGTGGTCGAAGGGCTAGGCCGCCCGGTTTCCGACTGGTTCGAGGATGCCAGGGCCGGCCGCGCGCTCAACCGTCCCGAGGTTCTCAGCGCCACGCTGCCGGCACAGGAAACCTTCGTGCAGATCACCCTGCGTCGGGCGGCCGGGCCGGGCACCGAGCAGCGCCTGGTGGCGGTGATCACCGACGCGTCCGAGCTGAAATCGCTGGAGGCCCGTCTGGTGCAGAGCCAGAAGATGCAGGCCATCGGCCAACTGGCCGGCGGTGTCGCGCATGATTTCAACAACCTGCTCACCGCCATCTCGGGCCATTGCGACCTGCTCCTGATGAACCGGGACCATTTCGATCCCGATTTCGCCGATCTGACGCAGATCCGCCAGAATTCGAACCGCGCGGCGGCACTGGTGCGCCAGCTTCTCGCCTTCTCGCGCAAGCAGACGCTGAAGCCCGAGCTTTTGTCACTGGAAAGCCTGCTGGAGGAGTTGACGCATCTGCTGACCCGGCTGGTCGGCGAGCGCATCACCCTGACTCTCGATCATGACGAAACCCTCGGCCGCATTCGCGCCGACCGGCGCCAGCTGGAACAGGTGATCATGAACCTGGTCGTCAACGCCCGCGACGCCATGCCCATGGGTGGCGAGATACGGATCGAGACGCGCGGCGCCAAGCTGGGGGCCGAGGCCGAATTGGGCCGCGTGCGCCTGCCGGCGGGCGATTACGCGGTGATCCGGGTGATCGACGAGGGCGTGGGCATCCCGCCCGATCTGATCGAGAAGGTCTTCGAGCCCTTCTTCACCACCAAGCGCACGGGCGAGGGGACGGGGCTGGGCCTGTCCACGGCCTACGGGATCGTCAAGCAGATGGGCGGCTACATCTTCGCCGATTCCGTCGAAGGGGCAGGCACCACCTTCTCGCTCTATTTCGCGATGGAAGCCGGCGGCGCGCGCCCCGAGGCCGACCCGGGCCTGAGCGCCACGATCCTTGCCCAGCACGCCCGGACGGGTCGAAACGCCCGCAAGACCCCTGAGGATGCGGTCGATGCCGCGGCGCCTTCGCCCGCCCGGGGAGGCGTCGAGGACACCCGCGTCCTGCCCGCCGGCGGCGGCGCGATCGTGCTGCTCGTGGAGGACGAGGCCCCCGTGCGCGCCTTCGCCGCGCGTGCCCTGCGCATGCAGGGCTACCAGGTGATCGAGGCCGAGAGCGGCGAGCAGGCGCTGGAATTTCTGGCCGACACCGAGCTGCGCGTGGACATCTTCGTCACCGATGTGGTGATGCCCGGCCTCGATGGCCCCGGCTGGGTGGCCGAGGCGATCCGCGCACGGCCCGGCACGCCGGTCGTCTACATCTCGGGCTATACCGAGGACACGGTCAGTGCCGGTCTGGCGCGTACGCCGCGCTCGACCTTCCTGGGCAAGCCGTTTTCGCTGGAACAGCTCAGCACGTCGATCATGACCTTGCTGAATGACTACCCGCCCAGTGAACGGCGGCTGAAGGTTGTGGCCTCGGACCGCGCGACCTGAAGGCCGCGCGGCCGATTGCAACCCCCGGCGGTCCTGCCTAGAACGGCGGCAGGACAGGGGGCGCCCATGGATATTGCCGCGCTGCACGAGCGTATTCGCCAGACCATAGATACACGCACGAAACCGCCCGGCTCGCTTGGTCGGATCGAGGCGCTGGCGGCGCAGATCGCCGCCTTGCAGGGCACCACCGCGCCAAGCATGACGCGGTGCACGCTGACCATCTTTGCCGCCGACCACGGGATTGCGCATTCCGGGGTGTCGGCCTTCCCTCAGGCGGTGACGCAGCAGATGGTGCGGAATTTCCTGGCGGGCGGGGCGGCCGCGAACGTCTTTGCCCGCACCGTCGGCGCGGCGCTACAGGTGGTCGATGCGGGTGTCGCGGGCGCGCCGATCGCGCATCCGCAGCTGATTGACCAGCGCATGGGGGCGGGCACCGCGAATTTCCTGGAAGAACCGGCCATGTCGGACGCAACCGCCGCGCGCGCGCTGGAGGCCGGCGCGGAGATAGCCCGCGCCGCTGCGTGCGACGCCCTCGCCTTCGGCGAGATGGGGATCGCCAACACCGCCACCGCCGCGATCCTGGCCCACAAGCTGACCGGGCTGCCGCTGGAAGAGTTGGTCGGACGCGGCACGGGGCTGGACGATGCGGGTCTGGCCCACAAGCGAGAGATCCTGCAGCGCGCTGCCGACCGGGTGCCGGGCACGCTGCCGCCAAACCGCGCTATGGCCGAATACGGCGGCTTCGAGATTGTCATGATGGCGGGGGCGATGGGGGCGGCGGCGCGTGGCGGGCGCGTGGTGCTGGTCGATGGCTTCATCGCCACAGCCGCGGCGGCGCTGGCGCTGGCGCTCGACGAGGGTGTGCGGCCGGCGCTGGTCTTCGCGCATCGCTCGGCCGAGGCCGGGCATGGGGCGCTTCTGGACTGGCTGCAGGCGCGTCCGCTTCTGGACCTGGACATGCGCCTGGGCGAGGGGACGGGCGCGTTGCTGGCCTGGCCGCTGGTGCAGGCGGCAGCGCGGATGATGACCGACATGGCGAGTTTCGCCGACGCGGGCATCTCGGGCGGCGCGGCGTGAGAGGCAGGGCAGGCTTCGCCGCCGGGGCGCGTGCGGCGCTGACCTTCTTGACCCGCCTGCCCGGCGGTCCCCTGTCTGCCAGCGACTTTGCTGCGGCGCCCGGCTGGTTCGCTGCCGTCGGTCTGCTGGTCGGCACCGTGCAGGCGGCGGTCTTTCTTCTGGCGCTCCAGCTTTGGGGCGCACCCCTCGCTGCGGTTGCGGCGCTGGCCGCGGGGATCCTGCTGACGGGCGCGCTGCACGAGGACGGTCTGGCGGATACCTGCGACGGGCTTGGCCCGCGCGTTCCGCGCGAGCGCGCGCTCGAGATCATGCGCGATTCCCGCATCGGCACCTTCGGCGCGTTGGGCTTGGGGTTGGTCCTGGGTGCAGGCGTTCTGGTGCTCGCGTCGCTGGGACCGGCCGCGCCGGCGGCGTTGATCGCGGGTCAGGCACTGAGCCGTGCCGTGATGACCAGCCTCTTGTTGCGCGGAACCTATCTGCGCCCGCAGGGTCTGGGGACCGGCATGACCGGCCCGATGACAGCGGGCGGGTTGGCGGCAACGGGAATCGCCGTAGCGGTCGCGTTGGCGCTCTCGGGGCAGGCGCATGGCGCGGCAGTGGTTGGCGGGTTGACGGGGCTTCTGCTGGGCGCGGGCGCAGTCTGGGCTGTTGCGCGTCGTCGTCTGGGCGGTGTCACCGGCGATATCCTGGGCGCGGCGCAGCAGGCGGGGTTGCTGGGGTTCTGGCTGGGAGTGTTAGCGTGGCTTTGATCCTTCTGCGGCATACGCGCCCGGCGGTGGCGGAGGGGCTGTGCTACGGGCGCACCGATCTGGCCTTGGCCGAGAATTTCGGTGATGACGTCGCCGCACTGGCGCGGGACCTGCCGTCCTTTCGGCGCATCCTCTCCTCGCCCCTGTCGCGCTGCCTGCGGCTGGCGCAGGCGCTTTCCGCGGTGCGCGCGGTTCCGATGGCTGTCGATCCGCGATTGACCGAGATGGACTTCGGCGCGTGGGAGGGACGCGCCTGGTCGGCCTTGCCGCGTCCGGAACTGGACGCCTGGGCCGCCGATCTGCTGCACGCGCGCCCGCACGGGGGCGAGACGGTGGCCGAACTGGCCGCGCGCACCGCCGCCGCCCTGGACGAGGCCGGGCCATCTCC
>CAZKSE010000180.1:0-8161 GCA_964555305.1 uncultured Rhodobacter sp.
GGGTGGGCGAGAAATTCACCTGTTGCGGGACTGCGGGTGCCTTGGCCACGGGCGTTGTCGCCGCTTTGGGTACAGGTAGCGCAGCGCCGGCCGCAACCGGTGGCGCAAGATTGGGGGGCGCCGGCGTGGCCGCCAATGTGGGGGTCGCTTTCGGGGGCTGGGCCGCCACCAGCGACTTGCTCAACCAGCCGCCCAGCTTGTCACCGGCGAATGAGCCAATGGCACCACCCAGCAAACCGCCAATCGCGATACCGATGGGGCCGCCCAGTGCCCCGACTGCGGCACCGAGCTTGGCACCGGCCAAGCCACCGGCCAGCGTGCCGGCAGCACCGCCGTAGCCCTGAGCCTTTTCTTCGCGGGTGGTGGCGTTCTTGGCGCTATCAAAGACCTGATACGCGGCCGAGCCAATGGCCAGTGCGCCACCCAGTCGGCCACCGGCCTTGCCTAGCCAGCCTCCGACCCGCCTCAAAGCGCCACCAGCACAGGCCATGCCGCCTGCTGGCGATCCAAAGGGTTTGCCTGGGCCACGACCAGAGCGGCCCAGCAGATTAGGCAAGGTACCGGCCCCAGGCCAGTTGGTCACGAACACAGGTTGCGCTCCAGCGGCTGTCCCGCCGGCGAGCACACTTGCCAGATTGCCCAGCTTGCCGGACAGGCCAGGCATGCCTACAGCTCTGCCGGATCGACCCGCCAGGAGCGTACCCCGCGCCAGATCAAGCGCACCGCGCCCGATGTTCCAGGCAGCACGAGCGCCTTTGAGCGCCACCAGCCCACCGGCAACCGTGGCGAGACCGGCGACCACCATGGGGGCCTGCTTGACGAGTGTGGCCAGCGCCCGACCCACGGAACCCAGTGCTTGGCCAACGGTGTCGGTCACCGGGCGCAAGGCGTCCCCGATGCGACGCAAGGCTTCGTCCCAGGCTTGTGTGACTTCGCTCCAGATCTGTTTCGAGGTTTCGCGCCGGGCGATCAGATCTTGTTCGATTTCACCACTGGCGCGCGCCGCGTTTTGCTTGAGTCGCTGGTACAGATCGGCGTTTTGCATGTAGGCGGTCAGCGCCGCCTTGACCTGCATATCAGCAAAGAGGTCACCGGTTTTCATGGTGGCCTCGAAGGCTTGCAGCATGGCCTGCTGCTTGGCCGGATCACGTTCCTCGCCGATGCGTTGCGCCGCCGCAGAGACTTGCTGGGCGCGCTGGGGATCGGCCTGTTCGATGTAGGCCCGGGCCAGCACAAAGGAGGACTCCATGGTGCTCCAGCCCTTGCCGATGGCCTCTTGCATCATGGCAGCGTAATCGATGCCGACATCGGCGTAGCGCCGCTGGGTCTCGGGCGAGCCGATCTTGGAGAACCAGTTCTTCAGATTGTTGGCCGCCTGATCCGGTGAGCCGGAGACCTTCATCTGCACCTGCAGCATGGCGCCCAGCTGATTGACCGAGTCCTGGCCGGTGATACCAATCTTCTGCATCTCGGCCAGCAGTTCCGGAAACCAGCGCGCCATGTCCGAGGATTCGAACGAACCCTCTTTGCCCAGGTAGGCGATCGCCTCCAGGGCTTGTTGCATCTGGGCCGGGTCGCTGATCCTGGCGTTTTGCTCCAGCGCGCCGATCATGCGGGCGGTGTCGACACTGCCAGAACCCTGGCCCACGGCGAACTTGGCCAGCAGCGGCGCAAAGGCCGTGGCACGCTCCAGATCCATACCGCCGCCGACCAGCTGATTGACCGCCTCGGCTAGCTCGTTGCGCCCCATGCCGCTGGCCAGCGCACTTTGTGCAATCTGCTCACCGATTTGCGTCTCGCGGGCCGTGCCGGCGATACCAGCCTTGATCGCCATGTCGCGAACAATGGCCTGGTAATTGGCCGAGATGGTGGCCGGCACCGCCACCGTGGCGGTCAGCTTGAGGGCATCGCCCACCGCTTCACGCCCCTGCGCAACCCCCTGGCCGATGCGCTCACGCCCAACGGCCTGCAGATCCAGCCCCCGTGCAGTGCGGCCAAGCCGCTGATAAGCACGATCCAGGTTGTCCGCTTCAATGCCAGCCTGACGCAGAACGGTCAGGTTGCTCTCGATTTTCTTGCGGATGCCATCGGCGGCCGCATCACCGCTCAGGTGCAGTTTGCGAAATTCGCCTTGCAGGCGCTGCGTCTCGCCAATCGTGCGTTGCCACAGGCGTTGCTGCTCAGCGGTCTGCTTGAGGCGAGTGATGCGTGACTGAGTATCGGTCACCGCCCGGCCGAGCGAGCCATCGACCGAACCGCCAATGACGATGCCCAGTGCGATATCGCGTTTCATTCAGTCCTCCAGCCACCACAGGGCATCCCTGAGGTCCAGGGCATCAATCTCAGAGGGCGGGAAGTGCAGTTCCCGCGCCAGTCGCTTCATCAGCAGGTTCAGCAGGAGCGCGGTCATCCGGGCGAGCGGACACCAGGCGAAAGTAGCTGTCTTGCAGCCGCTTGTAGTCGGTAAAACGCATGCCCTCCAGGTCTTTGGGCGCCACGCCCGCCAGAATCCCGAACAGGATCAGCTCACGCTCTTCAGCGTCAGTAGGCGCCTGGCGCGAGGCCAGGCGCATGTCGCGCACGAGCGGCGCGCGCAGGGTCAGCGTGTCGCGGCGAATGCCGTCGAATTCGGTCGGATGCTGCAGTTTGATGCTCAGGTGATCCATGAGTAGGTCTCCGGTGGTCTGATGGCGTGATGGGAAGTGGGTTACGGCTGGTTACAAGCCCAGAGCGGCACGGATGTCGGCCAGTTGATCGCGGCCATCCACGATGCGCACCGAGGCAATCGGATCGATCTCATAGATCAGCAGGCCATCGAGCTCGAGCTTGTAGTAGCTGCAGGCCAGGCTGAATTTGGTCTCGGCCTTGTCCGAGGGCTTCCAGTCACCCATGTCGATTTCGGTCAACATGCCGCGCAGGGTCACGACGCAGGACTGCACCTCCCCCTTGTGGGTGCGGAACGCGCCCCGGAACACGCCATTGAAGGCGCTCTGGTCGGCCAGACCAAAGAAACGCAGGGCTTCGACGGACATGCCCGAGAGCGCGAAATTGGCTTCCAGCGCTTCGAGGCCGAGATCCATCTTGATCGGGGCGTCCATGCCGCCACCCCGGTAGTCTTCGGCCTTGATCTTGAGTTTGGGCGGGGTGACCTGCGTGGCGATACCGGCGAAGTTCACACCGTCGATGAAGAGGTTGAGGTTGTAGAGGGTTTGCGGGATCACGGTGCGGGCTCCTTAAATGTCGAGAACTTCGGTAATCCACTGGTTCGTGACCTCGACCCGGAAGGTGGGGTTTTCTGCGGGAGGCACGTCGGTGAAGCGGATGTTCCAGTACACGCGGCCTTGCTCGAGCTGGCTCGCGGTGTTGAGTTCGGGGTCGGGATAGACCTCGAAATTGATGATGGCGCCCTGCGCTTTCAGATCACGCATGAAGGCCTGCAGCCCTTCGGTCACGTCCTTGACGTAGGTCTTGGTGATGGAGCGGTCCACCGCCCATTTGTGGCCATAGAGGATGGCGTCCATGACGATGTCGACCGTGCGCACCCGGGTGACGAAGGCCCACTTGGCATCGGCTGAGCGCGTGCGGTTCCCCCACAGGCGGTAACCGCCATCGCGGATGACGGTGGTAATGTTGGCGGCGTTGAGCAGGTTGGCGCGGCAGGTCTCGTCGCCATCCAGGAACTCGATCGGACGCGCGGTACCGATGACCTCGACGAACTCCTTGTTCGAGGGGGATGCCCAGAAACCGTATTCACGATCGGTCCGGGCAAAGAGGCCTGCGGCATACGGTGATACCGGCACCGCGTCTGCCGCACCGGTCTCGGTGTCCCAGACCTTGAGCCAGGGGTCGACGGCAAAGATGCGCTTGCTACCAAAATTGTTGAAGTAGGCAATGGCCGCTTCATCATCGGTGTTGGGGCCATCGACGATGGCAATCGCCTTGAGCTTGGCCGACAGACCATCCATGGCACTGGCCACGGCTTGGGTTGCCGAGTGGCCTGAGCAGACGATCAGGCGAGGCTGCGCGTTATGGACGGACTTGCCATCGAGCAGGGCCTGCATGCCGGTGCGCTGCCCATCGACCGTGACGCCACCGATGATGGCGCTGGTGAGTGCAGCCGCATCAGCGTCCAGGGGAACGCCGATGGCGACCACCACTGCCGAAGACTGGGCGTAGATGCCGCGTGCCGACTTGGCTAGCGCGCTGCCCGCACCAAACTGCTTCACCGCCTCACGGTGAGAGGTCAGCAAGATGGGCTTGTTGGGTTCGGCCAACCCCTCGGCGGGCGTGTAGGTATCGACCAGGCCGATGATCGACGAGGACGGAATGGCAATGGGGCGCGGACCGGTGTCGATCAGGGTGACGGTCACACCGTGGAAGAAGGAAGTGGGCATGGTTTCTCCAGTGGATGTACGTGAAAATTGCCTCGGCTAATAGCCAATTGCGAACCAAAAGATGTAGGGATAGGCGGTATCCGTATCGCCGTTCACAACCGTTGCTGTTGAAAGGGTGTGCGACACAATGCTGGCAACTGAGGCGCTCGATATGTGGGCGGTGTAGGGGCAAAGTTGCAAAGTCCCCAAAGTGTTCGGAAATGCAAGCGGGAAGTTAATGACTGCTGTGGCGCCTTGGTTCACAGAACCCGTTCGCCCCCACTGGATAATCAAGCCGCCTAGCCAAGTCGGCAGAACTACGTAGCCGTTTTGGTTCTTGCTTATTGAGAACCCCCATCGCAACCCCTTTGGGGATATCGCTTTTTGATCGACAGTCCCTGAGTCCACTTCCGCTTGAGTGGCGAACTTGACCAAGCCAAGCAGGCCTTCTGTCGCCTGCTGCAACCTGCTGCTGATAGCCTGCATAACCCGAAGAGGAGTCATTGGCTTGACCTCATCTTCACCAAGCTCAGCCTCAAGCTTTGAAGGCAGGGCAATTCCGTAGCCTTCCAGCGTCGTTGCCTTGTCCGCCTTGCCGGATATGGCACTGGCCACTTCCGGAGCGGTCATGTACTGCGGATGCGGGTCAAGATCGGCCTGGTGCTTGCCGAACTCGTCATCCACATACCCGCGCGTGGCCAGCACGATCGCCGGATCGATCTTCAGTTGAACAGCCGCCGTGTTGCTCACGATCAGCACCATGCGGATCACCTGCGTGCGTCCAGAGCCTTCGGCCAGCACAGGCTTGTAGGTATCCGGGCAGTTGGCCACTGCGCACAGATTGCCATCGTTGTCGTACAGGCCAATCTCGCGAATCCACCAGCCTCCGATTTCTTCAGGAATCACCTGCTCGGCGATGATCTGGCTGGCATTGGCAGGATCAACAAAGAGACGGTTCAGTGGTGCGCGGCGGTTTTCTCGAACCAGGGCGGTTTGGCTGCGGTTGGGCTGCGGGGTGCTGCCGTTGCCATCACCGACCGCCATCTGGGTCAGTTGCAGCGTCGTGCCCAGCGCCGTGGCATTGGCCAACTTGGCCTCGCCAATCGCGGTCAGGATGGCAAAGTAGGTTTGACTCATAGCTATGAGCTCCAGGGATAGATGTTCAGGTGATCGATCGTGTGGTCGGCGCCTCGGATGCACACCAGCCCGGCTACCTCAACCACTTCCGGCGTGTAGGGGTAGATGTCCATCTCGTCGCCCTCATAGGCCGCCACGTAAACGGGGCAAACACCCCGGGCTTCGAGGCTGATGGCCAGGCCAATCAGGTGCCGGCTGAGCGGCTTGGCGTCATCGATCAGGCGCTCAAGCTCCTGGTACATCGCATCGCTGATACCGGTATCTAGCACGCCGACCTTCAGGCTGAAGGTGCCGGCCGGACCGACAGGAACCCGCTCCCACCACTCAACGACTTCGATCAGGTAGCCCAGAGGCTCGACCACCCGACGCAGCGCGCCAATCGTGCCCTTGTGCTGATGCACATAAAAAGCTGAAGCGATGACCCCGCGCTTGACCGCTCCCGACCAAACGGGGTCCCAACGATCGACGGAACGTGCCCAGGCGAGATACGGCAGCAAGTGCGTCGGACACGACTGGGGTCGCCACAGATCAGCGATGGGAACTGGCATCGTTCGGTTGGTCGCATCCGCCAGATTGCGCTCCAGTGGCGTGCTGTTGGCAGGCAGCAAGGCGCTACTCATCGAAGCCTCCGGCAGACACAACGACCGCTGTGCAGTGGGCAGCCTGGCTGCTCGTCAACACTACATCGGCAGACGGCTGCAGCAGTTCCACCCGCTGCACCCCTTCCACATGCAAGGCGGCAAAGAGCGCCGAGCGCCGGATATCGCGACCAAGCCGGCGCTGCGTGCCGACATAGGTTTCCAATTGCGCCAATGCCGCAGCAAGGATGGGCTCGACCTCCGGCCCGGGATAAAGCCACAGGGTGGCTGTGACCTGATAAGGCACGATCTGTGCGCCTTGCACGGTGAGACGATCGGCCACAGGGCGAACCTCCTCGCTCGACAAGGCGTCATCCACAACGTCCAGTAGATCGGCATCCGCACTGCCATCGCCTTCTCGCGAGAGCACCGTGACCACGACCTCGGCGGGTGCCGGGCTCTCGGCCGACGCATCGGCGACGCGCCCATCGGCTGACAGGGCGTGAAAGACGTAGGCAGCCCGGGGACCGGCCACTGACAGACCTTCAAAGGCCCGCTGCACTCTGGCACGCAGGCTGGCGTCGTTTTCATAGACGGGATCGACGGGTGGCGAGGCCTCTGGGTCACCCGGGCTGACCAGCAAACGCGAGACGTTGACATTGGCCGCCAACTGTTCCAGATCCGCACCCACGGCGTAGGCCAGCAGTACCGAGCGGGCGGCATCGTTGATGCGCGCTCGCAGCTGTACCTCGCGATAAGCGCAAAGCTCAAGCAATTTCACGACCGGGTCGGATTCCAGCGGGGCCGTCCATCCCTCGCCCATCAGCGCCCGGAAGGTCGCCAACAGGTCCTGGTAAATGCCCTCGAAATCCAGTGGCTCCACGACTTCGGGTGCGGGCAGTTGCGACAGGTCGATCACAGCGCCACCTCCAGCAGCAAAGGCGCGGCCTCGTACTGTCCTTCGATCACAAAATCGATCCGCCCATCGACCATGCCGGTGATGCGCACCGCCGACAGGCGAATGCGTGGCTCCCACCGGCCGATGGCGCGTGCGGCTTCAGCCTGCACCGCCGAGATCCAGCCTTTGTTGATGGGCAAGTCCACATAGCGGGGAATCTCGCTGCCGTACTCCGGGCGCATGCGCCGGCTCCCCAAAGGCGTGCTCAGGATGTCGCGGATGGACTGTTTGAGGTGGGCGATTCCAGTGAGGGCTTGGCCACTGTCACGGCTCATGCCAATCAGGGCCATGGTTCAAACTCCGGCGGCCGAATCAGGCTCGCGCTGGAACTCCGGGTGGTTTTCCAGAAAGGCGATCAGGGCGTTGTCACCGGTCTGGATGCGTCCCTGCACTACGGCAAAGCTGCGGCCATCGGCCAGCACCAGGGTGCGGCTCTTGAACGCGAGGTCTCGGTACGTCACCGTTGAGGGACTTTTCTCATCCGGGTTGGGGGTAGGTGTGGGCTTGGTGTCGATCTTGGCCATGTGGGGCTCCTTAATAAGCACAACCCCGAAGCACAAGCCCGCCCAGCGCGAACGGGGACGGGCTTGCTTTTGGGGTGAATGAGAGATCAGCGGGCAACGCTGGTTTGCGCGCCGTCGCTTTGTTCGGTATGGGTGTGACCCTGCAGGCTGATGCCACCGGCAGTGATATCGCCTTGTGCGTGAACCTGACCGCCGAAGGTGGCATTGCCGCTACCCGAGCCGCCCGACACACCCTGGGCCAGCGCACCGCCAATCGTCAGATTGCCGGTGACCGTGGTCTCGGGTGCATCCAGTGTGACGCTGGGGGCCTTGACCGTCACCGGGCCACCACTGTCGATCAGCACGGTGGTGGCGTTTTTCACGGTCACGCTCTGGGTACCATCGACCAGCAATGCGCCTGCCTGCCAGTCGTAGAGCATCTGCGCGCCATCTGGCATGCGGATCACCGTCACATGGTCCCGGTTATCGGCCTGACCGTACGTGGTGGTGTAAAAGCCCGGCAGGATGAACCCGGCCTCAGATCGGAAGAGCACACGTCTCAATTCCAGTCAGACGTGTGCTCTTCCGATCTGCACATGGTTGCCGTGATGC
>CAZKSE010000181.1:0-8143 GCA_964555305.1 uncultured Rhodobacter sp.
GGAAGTGCGGCAGGTGTTTGTGCAGACCGGCAGGCGCGACAACGGTTGGATCGAAATCCGAGACGGCATCGAAGCGGGCGACCGGGTCGTGGCATCTGGCCAGAACCGCCTTTCGAATGGTGCGCCGGTCTATCTGGCCGAGACCGAGGCCCCGGAGGGCACGCGATGAGCCTTTCTAATGTCTTCATCAAGCGCCCCGTCGGCTCCACCGTTCTAGGGCTGATGATCATGCTGCTCGGGCTCATGGGCGGCTTCGGGCTGCAAACCCGTCAATACCCAGAGGTCGACGAAACGGTGATCACCATCACCACGGTCTACCCCGGCGCCTCGGCGGAACTCATCCAAGGTTTCGTCACCGCGCCGATCTCGGCCGCCGTGGCTTCGGCTGAGGGGGTGGATTACATAACCAGTCAGTCGCGTCCTTCGGCCTCGGTGGTCACGGTGAACATGACATTGGGGCAGAACCCCGACGTCGCGTTGACCGAGGTCATGTCCAAGGTCCAAGAGGTCCGCGCGCGCCTTCCCGCAGATGCTGAAGATCCAAGTATCGTCAAGGGGACCGGTCAGACCTTTGCCACAATGTACCTCGCAGTGCAGAACCCGGCGATGAGCGCAGAGCAGGTCACCGAATACATTGAGCGGGTGATTGTTCCGCGCATGTCGACGATCGAGGGCGTGGCGGAAACCCAGGTGATGGGGGCTGCGAACTATGCCATGCGTGTCTGGATCGATCCTGTGCGTCTGGCAGGGCAGGGGTTGACTGCTGGCGAAGTTGCGCAGGCGATCAACAACGCGAACTTCCTAGCTGCGCCCGGCCGAACACGGAACGAACTGGTCGGTTACGCTATCACCATGGATTCCACCCTGCAGACACCCGAGGCATTCGGCGAACTGCCGCTGGCAGGCTCTGGAAATGAAGTGGTTCGGTTGCGCGACGTTGCCCGGATCGAATTGGCTGCAAGCAGCACCGACATGGTCGTCTCCTTCGACGGCCGACCCGGCACTTTCATCGGGGTTTTTCCCAGTCCCAGCGCCAACCCGCTGGACGTCTCGGCCGCTGTTCTGGCCGAACTTCCGCAGATCCAGGCAGGCCTACCCGACGGCATGACTATGGAACTGATGTATGACGCCACCGAGCAGATAGAGGCGTCGATCGACGAGGTCATGTTCACCATCATCCTGGCGACCGTGATCGTGGCGGCTATCATCTTACTTTTCCTTGGATCGATACGGTCGGTCACAATTCCCCTTGTCGCGATCCCGCTCTCGCTGGTTGGCACTTTCTTCATGCTTTTCCTTGCGGGGTATTCGATCAATTTGCTGACGCTGCTGGCGATGGTGCTGGCCATTGGCTTGGTGGTCGACGATGCGATCATCGTGGTCGAGAATGTGCAGCGACATATCGAGGACGGTATGTCGCCGATGCAGGCGGCCTTCGCGGCCATGCATGAACTTTCGACCGCGATCATTGCCATGATGATGACGCTGATCGCGGTGTTCTTGCCGCTGTTCTTCACCGGCGGGCTGACCGGCGCGCTGTTTCGCGAATTCGCCGTGGCGCTGGCAGGCGCGGTCTTCATCTCTGGCGTGGTGGCATTGACCATCTCGCCGATGATGGCTGCCCGCGTCTTGCGCGCCGGGGGAGGGTCGAACCGCTTTCAGAAGGCCCTGGACCGGTGGTTCGGCAAACTGGAGGTCTGGTACGCGCGTCGCCTCTCGTCCTCGCTGCGGTTCACCCCGGTCACGGTACTGGTCGTTGCGGTACTGTTCGGCGTGACGGGCTTTCTCTTCATGAACACGTCCTCGGAACTGGCGCCGGAGGAGGATTCGGGGGCCCTCTTTTCGTTTATAAACGCGCCTTCGTACGCAACGACCGAATACACCAGTCATTACGTTTCGCAGATGCGGACACGGACCGAGGATCTGCCGGAACTGCGGGCGAACTTCTCAGTCGTGGGCTTCGGCGGGCAGACCAACAGCGGTATCATGCTGTGGGCATTCGACGATTGGGCTGATCGTGACCGCAGCCAGGCTCAGATTCAGCAGGATCTGCAGGAAAGGATCGCGCCGATTGCCGGGGTGCAGGCATTCGTCTTTGCCCCGCCGTCGCTACCCGGCGCAGGCGGGGGGTTGCCGATTTCTTTGGTGATCCAGTCCACGGGTGATCCCTCCGAGGTGTTCGAGGTCGCCGACAGAGTCCGGCGCGAAGCCGAGGCCTCGGGCCGGTTTCTGGTGGTGCAGAATTCGATGTCTTTCGACACGACTCAGGTTGTGGTTTCCATCGACCGGGACCGCGCAGCCGCGCTCAACATCCCGGCAAACCAAATCGGCACGACCCTGAGTCTGCTGGTCGGCGACGGTCCCGTTGCGCGGTTCGACCGCGATTCAAAGAGTTACGACATCATTCTGCAGGTCCCGCGTGAGTTCCGTGACAACCCTGAGCGCCTGGGCGAATTCTACCTGAGCTCGATGACAGGGGAACTGGTCCCGCTTTCGGCGATCACCGACATCACGACTGCGGTGGCACCTCAGGCCATCGAACAGTTCAATCAGCTCAATTCGGCAACACTGACCGCCCTTCCGATGATCGGCACATCAACGGGCGATGGGCTTGCTGCACTGGAGGCGTTGGCGCGGGCGGAGCTGCCGGACGGGTTCTTCATCGACTATTCCGGTCAGTCGCGGTTGGAAATGAGCGAAGGCAACACGGTGGCCGTCGCCTTCGTGCTTGCCATTGTGGTGATTTATCTGGTTCTGGCGGCCCAGTTCGAGAGCCTGCGCGATCCGCTGATCATCCTGATGTCGGTACCCCTCTCGATCTTCGGCGTTATCGTGCCGCTCAATCTGGGCCTGGCGACTCTTAACATCTACACGCAGGTAGGCTTGATCACATTGATCGGGCTGATCACGAAACACGGGATCTTGATTGTCGAGTTCGCGAACCAACTTCGGCGTGACAAGGCGATCGACCGCGTTGCGGCTATCGTCTCATCAGCGCGCTTGCGCTTGCGGCCGATCTTGATGACAACGGCTGCGACCGCGCTGGGGGTCGTGCCCCTTATGACCGCAGACGGAGCGGGGGCTGCAGCTCGATTCGCCATGGGTCTGGTCATCTTCGCCGGTATTACTGTCGGGACGATCTTCACTTTGTTCGTCGTCCCTGGGTTTTATGTGATGATCTCGCGTAAAGCAGCACCGACTCCACCCGAGGAACCGGCTCCGCCACGGAGCTCTCGCGAGGCAAAAGCGGCGTAGTCCTGCGGATTGCGGCTTCGGCGGAGGCCTTGAGGCCCCCACAACGGCCCGCTGCCGACAACTTCCCCAGTCGCTTGACAGTTGGGGCGCGATTGCTGAAGAGCGGTGGAACTACAATGCTGGGTTGCAAACCGACACCGCCGAGGAAGGGAGCGCAAACGTGCTGAGAAGCAGTTTGAAAACCGCCGTAGCGCGCCTGAAGACTAGGATTGGAAGCGACGCTCGCTATGGTGGGGGTAGCATCCAGGGATTCGTTGAGCGTGTCGGCGATGGACGGATTGAAGGCTGGGTAATCGACACTCACCCGCCCGGATCGTTTACGATCAGTTTCGGTGGCGAAGCGATACCGATCGCCGCACAGCGACTGGAGCGCCGCGACGTCAGCGCGATTGTTCCTGAGGCGCCTCTCAGTTCCGGATTCTCTTTGCGCATCCCTGCAGTAATATTGAGTGAAAACCACACCCCTGATCTTTCCGCGCTGGAGGTGCGCTACGCCGGCAAGCGTGTCGCCCTATCGGAGAGCTTGCGCGCAACTCTGGCCTCAACCCGCGCGGTCTGGCGGCGGAAGGTTGCGTTGCCATCGTCAGTCGAGGCAGTGGCGGTTCCGGTAATGAAAAAACCGGACACGAAATCGATCCGACAGTACGGGTTGAGCCTGATTGTCGATGCTGAGGCGCTGCCCGACGGCTCGGCCGTTGAGATCCACTGGCATGACTTGCGGATCCGGGCCCACCCTCGCCTTTCCCAGGACGAGAAACAATTGTTGATCGACCTGCCACCATTCATCTGGGATGCGTGCGATCCACAAGGTTCCTGCAAACTGTGGATAGTCTGCGAGGAAGACGCCGTCGGCACCGTCACCGTTCACGCTGAGACAGCCGTTCGCGCGCTCAATTTCCTGCCTGCACGACCACGCGATGACATTGCTGAGATCCTTCTGGGCTTGGAGCACGCAAGGTATCTGGCCAAGGGTGTGACTTTCTCCGAGCCACTACGAAAATGGCTAGCGGAAGAAGCCGAGCGCTTCGATTGCGTCGACTACGTGTTTGAATTTTGTCCGCAGTCAACCCTCGCGGCGAGCGCAGTCCAAACGCCACGCTCGACCGAAGATCAGATTCTCCGCGATGCATCGGACCATTTCCGTCACTCGATTCTCGCCGGCTCGCCGCCGAGCGCAGATCTGCTCGATGAGATATCGGCTCGTTTCGATTTGGATGCCGTTCAACAACATCGGCTTATCCGTAAATTCACCGAAGACTTCTGTCGCGCAGGCAGATTTCGCGATATCGCGTTCAGACTGCACGTATCGGAGCTTTCGGAAACAGCTTGTACTGGTGACGCTTGGGCCACGACAAATGCGATTCCCTTCCTCGTAGCTCAAGGTGCGTTGGACATTGCTCAGCATTCAATGCGCCGGTTGCCCACGACCAAGGGATGGGTAAGCACCCCCTGTTTGCTTGAAGCTTCTCGGTCGCTGGCGTCAGATCCGCGTCCGCTTGAGCAACGGCTACCCTTTCTTCGCAGTCTGATTATCTTCTTGGACAGCCTTGGTGGCGACTATTGGTCGCGGCTTTATGACCATGACTTGGTTGCAACTCTGTCGCCTTGGTTCCGTTATTCGCACGCTCTTCCAGATACAGTGTTCGATGAGTTGGTGTCGTCGGCGTTGCGCAACCTTTCGCTGTCGCGAGACTTTTGGGCTCAACTTCCAGAAATCGAACGCGATTGCGTCCAGAGTGCACGGTTACATGCGGCGGGCCGTGCTTTTGAGGCGCTCTCTGTTCTAAGACGTGCCCCAGTTTCGCGAAATGGCCTTTTTGCCGCGCTTGACGCAGGGCGCTTTTTTCGCGAGGTCGGCAACAAGGATGGTGGTCTGGTCGTCCGTGATGTCGCTATGCATATCTTCGCGATTCATGCAGACGATGCGGAACTGGTCGCACGCGCACAGAATGAGCTGGATGCGATTGATTTGTCCGAGCGTCTGCGTCTCCTAGCCCATCCTTGTGGGTACAAGGCTGCGTACTCGATGAGTGCTGGGGAAACATTGGACTTGGTGCGTGAAGTGTTGGGGCGCGACAAGTCTCAAGCGACTGGAGCGCACTATCATCTCCAGTCGCTTATAGGACAGAAGCTTGCGTTCAAGGCGGCCGCTAGCGAGTTCTCGATCGACGACGCCACAGAGTTCGTGGCTCTGGCAAGCGGACTAAACTGTGCTGAAGGCGGCTGGCTGGCCGCAGATGTCCTCTTGCAAGCATCTTTATTCGCGCCCCCAGGAGGAGAGATTCGCCAGACGCTTGTCGCGCAGGCTAGAGCGTTCCTTTCGGATGCGTTGCGGCCGGGTATTGATATCCTCTCCTTTCCGCCTCTGATGACTGCTGTGGCGCGACTTTCGGGGCTTTTGCATAGCGCCCAAGATGTGGCTGATGAAGTATGCGCTGACGCCGTTTTATTGGAGCAGGTTCGTACACGTTCGGGCGCCGCTGCAGTGAGTGAGTTGAAAGCAACTCAAGCATTACTCAAAGAGAGGCCGCCATCGCTCGCGGGGTATTGTGATACACTGGTGGTTCTTTATTCTTGTCGGAAGTATCTGGATGACCGTATACCGGAACTCCGCGAAACGTGGATTTCCGATCTAAAGGCACGCAGCATTCCCTATGTAATCCTTGTCGGTGATGGAGACAATACGCTAGACGGAGATGTGCTTCGTCTTGATGTTGCGGACAGCTATGAGGCACTTCCGACGAAAACTCTCAAGATGATCGAATGGGTATACCAGCACACTGACTTTCAATATCTGGTAAAAATAGATGATGATTGCTATTTTTCCGCCGAACGGTTTTTCAACACATTGAACTATCGAAAGCATCATTACTATGGCAGGATCTTGGCGCGGGGTATAGGTGCCATGAAGCGTGATTGGCACCAAGAGAAATCTAAAGATCCGGTCGCCAAGGCACGCCTTGATCGATCCCCCGAGCCGAGCCGGTACTGCGACGGCGGATCGGGTTACAGCCTGTCCCGCCATGCGATGCGTAAGGCATTGGAAGCGGCTAGAAGCGCGGCTGGAAAGAACCTGATCTCGGTATCCTATATGGAGGACAAGCTCCTTGGCGACTTACTTGCGCTTAAGGCGATCTCGCCCTCTAACGAAGATTATTTTGTCCACATACTGCGTCGTACTCATTCTGGCGCGGCGCCAGTAACGATGTACGTTGATCACTTCGGGCCTTCGCGTGCGAGTCCCGCTTCTCTTGTACATCTCGATGATGCTGAGCCATTAACGAAGTTTCATCGAATGAACCGAACGGACGAGGTCTGGCCTCGCCGGATCTGGCCCACGCTAAGCGACGTTCGGCTTTTTTATAACGGTAACCAACTGATCTGTGCGTCGGCGACAGAAAAACTTTCTAGGGTTCTAGCTGCCGAGATAGTAGTGGTCGCGGTCATCCGCAACGAAATCGCAATTCTGCCCCACTTCTTAGCGCATTATCGTGGCTTGGGCGTGTCCGCATTTCTGATCGCCGACAACCTGTCGGACGATGGCTCCCGGGAATTTCTGATGACGCAAGACGATGTCGTTCTGTACACAGTTGATAGCGAATACAGTGCCTCACATTATGGGGTCGCATGGCAGCAAGCGTTGATATCGAACCATTGCCTTGGGAAGTGGGTGGTGCTTGTCGATGCGGATGAGTTTCTAACCTATCCGAATGCGCTTAAGAAGAGCCTTAAGGATATTACGGTCGATCTCGAGGCCAACAACTATGATTGCGCGGGTGCTTTGCTGATCGACATGTACCCGAAGGGAGCGTTGTCTAGTTGCGATTTAACCAAGGGCTCTCCGTTTGATCTCGCACCTTATCACGACGAACCACCAGTGCGCCGGATCACTGGTACCGGTGTTTTTTCAAATACAACGTTTTCGGTGACGAGCAATCTGCGTCACCGACTCTCACCTGGTACTGACGCCACGCTCTTCATGGCAAATAAGTACCCACTCATTCGATACCACCCGCTGATACGACTTAGTGCAGGTATTCATTATGTCGGTAATGTAAGTATTGCACCAGAATTCTTGACTTTGGCGCACTTCAAATATCATGCTGGATTCGCCGAAAAGGTGGACGCGGAGATTCGGCGCAAGCAGCACTTCGCTGGAGCCGTGGAGTATCAACGCTACCAATTGATGTTAGCTGAAACGCGTGGTGAGTTGTATGACGACAATATAAGCCGGAGATTTTCACCGGATCGGCAATTCGTTAGAGCATGTCGCGTTTAATTGGTTTCGAAGCCTGCGGCCTTGAAGAAGTTGTAGCATTCCTCGACGGTGAACAGGTCACAGACATGGCCGATGGCCTGCCAAAGCTCATCGTAAGTGCGAGCCGCGGCTTTGCGGACCAAGGCCTTGAGCTTGGCGAAGGCTATTTCAATCGGGTTCAGGTCAGGGCTGTATCGAGGCATAAACAGGAACCATGCGCCGGTGGCCTTCATCGCGGCTGCGGCCTTCGGGCTCTTGTGCGACGAAAAGTTGTCGAGAATGATCACGTCGCCGGGCACGAGTGTCGTAAGCGGGAAGCTGAGGCCGTTCAGGTCCGGTAGTTCCAAGGCATGAGGGCGTTGCGCGACAACGGTCTGCTGGAGGAATCGAACCGCCAGCTCGTCGCGGCGGCGCGCCAGGCCGAAGGGCGTGCGGCCGACCCATCTGCGGGTGTAATCGACAGCCAGAGCGTGAGAACCACTGAAAGTGGAGGGGTCAGAGCTATGACGCCGGCAAGCGGATCAATGGACGCAAGCGTCACATCGTCACCGATACCGTCGGCTTCCTGGTTGGCCCGTAAGCGGCAAGGAGACCCCGTGGGTTAGCGGCGTGGCCGGTTCAGGATAGGCT
>CAZKSE010000182.1:0-8078 GCA_964555305.1 uncultured Rhodobacter sp.
GTGCGGACGCAGGCTGGCGCCGGCGCACTCTCGACGCGCTCGCAGAGCGCGGCGCCCGGCCCAACGGGAGGAAGGTTGTGCAAAGCACAGCCTGACGAGGGGCGGGAGCACCCCCGTCACCGGCGCGCCTGCCGCCGATGCGCCCGCCGCCGATGCGCCCGCGGCCCTGGCCGATCTTCCGCTTACCATGACCCGCCGGCCTGCCGATAGTCGCGCAAGCGATGCGGGAGGGGGCATGAAACGCAAACTGGTCTCGGCCGAGGAGGCCGTGGCGCTGATCCGGCCGGGGGATACGATCACCACCTCGGGCTTCGTCGGCAATGGCGTGCCCGAGCATCTGCTGGCCGCGCTGGAGGCCCGCTTTCTGGAAACCGGCGGCCCGGGCGATCTGCGTCTTGTCTTCGCCGCCGGGCAGGGCGACGGCAAAGACCGAGGGCTGAACCGGCTGGGGCATGAGGGGCTGCTCTCGCAGGTCATCGGCGGGCACTGGGGGCTGATCCCGAAGGTGGCCAGGCTGGCGCTGGCGGGACGGATCCAGGGCTGGAACCTGCCGCAGGGCGTGATCAGCCACATGTTCCGCGACATCGCCGCCGGCCGCCCCGCGACGATCACCCATGTGGGGCTGGAGACCTTCGTCGATCCGCGCCAGGAGGGCGGGCGCATCCATCCCGAGCCGGGCGAGGAGATGGTCGAGCTGCTGGAAATCTCGGGCCGGAACTGGCTGGCCTATCGGCTCTTTCCCATCGACGTGGCGCTTTTGCGCGGCACCACCGCCGACGAGCAGGGCAACATCACGATGGAGCATGAGGCGCTCGTGCTCGACAACCTCGCCCAGGCGATGGCGGTGCGCAATTCGGGCGGCATGGTGCTGGTGCAGGTCGAACGCCTCGCCGCGGCGCACAGCCTGAACCCGCGGCAGGTGGTGATCCCCGCGCCGCTGGTCGATGCCGTGGTGCTGGCGCCGGCCGAGAACCACATGCAGACCTATGCCACGCAGTATTCGCCCGCCTTCGCGCAGATCATCCGCGCGCCGCAGGGGGCCTTGCCGCCGATGCCGCTCGATGCGCGCAAGATCATCGCCCGCCGCGCGGCGTTCGAACTGCCGGTCAACGGGATCGTCAACCTCGGCATCGGGATGCCCGAGGGCGTGGCGGCGGTCGCGGGCGAGGAAGGGCTTCTGGACCAACTGACGCTGACGACCGAGCCGGGCGTGGTGGGCGGGCAGCCGGCCTCGGGCCTCGATTTCGGCGCCGCGATCAATACCGAGGCGATCATCCACCAGAACCAGCAGTTCGATTTCTACGACGGCGGCGGGCTGGACATGGCCTGCCTGGGCCTGGCCGAGGTGGACGAGGCCGGCAATGTCAATGTCTCGCGCTTCGGGCCGAAGCTGGCGGGCGCGGGCGGGTTCATCAACATCAGCCAGAATGCCCGCTGCCTGGTCTTCGCCGGCACGCTCACCGCCGGCGGGCTGAAGATCGACATCGACGCCGGCGCGCTGCGCATCCGTGCCGAGGGGCGGTCGCGCAAGTTCATGCCGGCGGTCGAGCAGATCACCTTTTCGGGCGCGCGCGCCGCGCGGCTGGGCCGGCCGGTGCTCTATGTCACCGAACGCGCGGTGTTCGAGCTGACCCCCGACGGCATCGCCCTGCGCGAGGTCGCGCCGGGCCTCGACCCCGAACGCGACGTGATCGCGCAGATGGGCTTCCGCCCGCTCGTCGAGACCGTGGCCGAGATGGATGCGCGCATCTTCCGCCCCGAGCCGATGGAGCTGAAGCGCGACCTGCTGCATCTCGATCTAGACCAGCGGATCACGCTGAACCGGGATGAGAACCGCCTCTATATCAACTTCGAGAAGATGCGCGTCGACAGCGGCGCCGACATCGCCCTGATCCGCGCCCGGGTCGAGGCGCTTTGCGCGCCGCTTCCGGGCCCGGTCGAGGTGATCGTCACCTATGACGGATTCCGCGTGGCCGATGCGGTCGCCGAGGACTACGGGCGGATGGTGGCCGCGCTGCAGGACCGCTTCTACGGCAATGTGACGCGCTATTCGGGTTCGGCCTTCACGCGGATGCAACTGGGACGCATCCTGCCCGGGCCGGTGCAGCGCCCGCATCTTTTCCGCCCCACGGGAAGCTGACGGCCTGAACTGCCTATTTTTTGGGCAGGGGCCGCCAAATTTTCACCTGAATCGCCCGTGGCTGCCCGTTTGAAGGGCAAGGGGCTTCCGGTTCACGCGCTCGCCCGTTTACCATCGGCGGCAAGGGGCAGACAGGGGTGCCATGACGGAATTTTTCAACGAGATGTTCGATTCGGGGGCGGTGCGGCCGCCCTACGCCAGCCTGCGCGACTGGATGGAGGCCATGCCCGCCGAGTTGCGCACGCTCAAGCAGGCCGAGGCCGAGGCGCTCTTTCGCCGCATCGGCATCACCTTCGCCGTTTATGGCGAGGGCGGCGATCCCGACCGGCTGATCCCCTTCGACATGTTTCCCCGCGTCTTCGCCCATGACGAATGGCGCCGGCTGGAGCGCGGCATCAAGCAGCGCGCGCGGGCGCTCAACGCCTTTCTGGTCGATGTCTACGACCGGGGCGAGATCGTGCGCGCCGGCCGCATCCCGGCCCGGCTGGTCTATCTGAACGAGGCCTATGAGAAGGCAGTGGCCGGCATCCGCCCGCCAAAGGGCGTCTACAGCCATATCGTCGGCATCGACCTGGTGCGCACCGGGCCGGACGAGTTCTTCGTGCTCGAGGACAACTGCCGCACCCCCTCGGGCGTCAGCTACATGCTGGAAAACCGCGAGATCATGATGCGGATGTTCCCCGAGCTGTTCCGCGCCAACCGGATCGAGCCGGTGGAGGGCTATGCCGATCTGCTGCGCCGCACGCTGGCCTCGGTCGCGCCCGAACGCTGCCCGGGGGACCCGACTGTCGTGATCCTGACGCCGGGGCATTTCAATTCGGCTTATTACGAACATTCCTTCCTGGCCGATCTGATGGGGGTGGAACTGGTAGAGGGGCAGGACCTCTTTGTCGAGGGCGAGCATGTCTGGATGCGCACCACCCGCGGGCCGCAACGGGTCGATGTGATCTACCGCCGGGTCGATGACCTGTTCCTGGATCCGCTGTGCTTCCGTCCCGATTCGATGCTGGGCGTGCCCGGGTTGATGGATGTCTACCGCTCGGGCGGGGTGAGCATCGCCTCGGCGCCCGGCGCGGGCGTGGCCGACGACAAGGCGATCTATTGCTACGTCCCCGAGATGGTGCGCTTCTACCTGGGCGAGGAGCCGATCCTGCAGAACGTGCCCACCTGGCAATGCGCCAAGCCCGACGAGTTCAAATACGTCCTGGAGCATCTGCCCGAACTGGTGGTCAAGGAGGTGCATGGCTCGGGCGGCTACGGGATGCTGGTCGGCCCGAAGGCGAGCAAGGAGCAGGTCGAGGCATTTCGCAACAAGCTGCTGGAACAGCCGCACAACTACATCGCGCAACCGACGCTGGCGCTGTCCACGGTGCCGACCTTCGTCGAGGAAGGCGTGGCCCCGCGCCATGTCGATCTGCGCCCCTATTGCCTGGTGGGCGAGCGGATCGAACTGGTCCCCGGCGGGCTGACCCGCGTGGCGCTGACCGAGGGCTCGCTGGTGGTGAACTCCAGCCAGGGCGGTGGCGTCAAGGATACCTGGGTGCTGGCGGAATGACGGGCGCGGTGTTCAACCCCGCGGGTTCCGGCGGACCGTCGCCGGCAGGGCGCGCGCCATGCTGAGCCGCACCGCCGCCAACCTCTATTGGCTGGGCCGCTACATGGAGCGCGCCGAGACCGCCGCGCGCTTCCTGGAGGTCGGCGCGCGCATCGCGCTGGTGCCCAATGCCGGCCACGGCTACCGCAACGAATGGGACGCGCTGCTGCGCGCCGCCGGGACCGCCGACGCCTTTGCGCGCAAATACGGCGAGCCGATCCAGCGCAACATCGAAAGCCATCTGTTCTTCGATCAGGACAACCCCTCCTCGGTCGCTGCCTGCCTGACGCGGGCGCGCGAGAACGGGCGGATCGTGCGCACCGCGCTGACCGCGCAGGTCTGGGACGCGCTGAACACCGCCTATCAGGAGCTTCGCGAACTGGAACGCACCCCGCGCAGCGAGCTGTCACTGGTCCGGCTGACCGAATGGACCATGCGCACCACCGCACTGGTGCGCGGCGCGATCGACGCGACCCAGTTGCGCAACGACAATTACGACTTCCTGCATCTGGGCTACCATCTGGAACGCGCCGACAACACCGCGCGGCTTCTGGACGTGAAGTATTTCGTCCTTCTGCCGCAGGTCGAGTTCGTCGGCTCGGGGCTCGACAACTACCAGTGGATGACGCTCTTGCGCGCGATGTCGGCGCATCGGGCGTTTCACTGGGCCTATGGCGGCGAGGTGACGGCGGCGCGGATCGCGCATTTCCTGATCCTCAACCCGCAATGCCCCCGCGCGCTGATCACCTGCGTGGAGGGGCTGAACGGTCACCTCGAGCGGCTGGCGCGCGGCTACGGGCGGCGCACCCCGGCGCAATGGGCCGCGCGCCGCCTGCTTGCGCAACTGGCCGAGACCGAGGTGTCGGAGGTCTTCGACGAGGGCCTGCACGAATTCCTGACCCGGTTCATCGACGAGATCAGCGCGCTGAGCTGGAAGGTCCACGAGAGCTACCTGAGCGGGGATGTGCGATGAAGTTGCAGGTCGATCACGTCACCCGCTACCACTACGAACATCCGGTGCGCGGCGTGGTGCAGAGCCACCGGCTGACGCCGTCGCACTGCGCGGGGCAGAAGGTGCTGTTCTGGGAGGTGTCGGTCAGCGGCGGGACCAAGGGCGGCGGTTTCCGCGACGGCGCGGGCGACTGGGTTCAGGCATGGACGGTGCCGGGGCCGGTGTCCGAAATCTCCGTCCGCGTGCACGGGCAGGTCGACACGACGGACATGGCCGGCGTCCTGAAACGCCACCGCGAGACCATTCCGCCCCTGGCGTGGTTGAGCCCGACCCCCGCCACGCGCGCCGATGCGGCGCTGGTGGATCTGGCGCAGGGGGCCTCGGGCAGCGACGGGTTGGCGCTGGCGCATGCGCTCTCGGACGTCGTGGCCGACGCCATCGCCTACAGCCCCGGCACGACCCATGCCCACACCACCGCCGCCGAGGCGCTGGCCCTGGGCGAGGGGGTCTGCCAGGACCACGCCCATGCGCTGATCGCCTGCGCCCGCGTCCACGACATGCCGGCGCGCTATGTTTCGGGCTATCTTCATGCCACCGAGGATGGCACGCCGCACGAGGCGGCCCATGCCTGGGCCGAGGTCTGGGTCGAGGGGCTGGGCTGGGTCGGCTTCGATCCGGCGAACCGCTGCTGCCCCGACGACCGCTACATTCGCCTCGGCGCCGGCGCCGATGCGCGCGGGGCCGCCCCGATCCGCGGCATCGCGCGCGGCGATGGGCTGGAGCATCTGGATGTCACCGTTGCGGTGGAGGCAGTGCAGCAATAGATCAGCAACAGTTTTGCGATAGCCACTGCGCTCGAGTCACCTTGGGAACACATCATGACCTACTGCGTGGGCCTTCGGCTTGATGCCGGCCTCGTCCTTCTGTCCGACACGCGCACCAACGCCGGGCTCGATAATATTGCGGTTTACCGAAAGATGTATCTGTTCGAGGAGCCGGGCGAGCGGGTGATCGGCATCCTGTCGGCCGGCAACCTGTCGGTGACCCAGACCACGATCGCCCGTCTGCAGGAAGCCATCGACGACCCCGAGGCCACCGAGAAGACCTCGATCCTGAAGGCGCGGACGATGCTGGACGTGGCCGAGATCGTCGGCAGCATGCTGGCCGAGGTGCGCCGCGGCATCGACCAGAAATTCGCCGCAAGCGGTGACGACCACGGCGCCTCGGCAAGCGTGTTGCTGGCCGGGCAACGACGGGGCGGGGGGATGCGGCTGTTCCTGATCTACCGCGAGGGCAATTTCATCGAGGCGACCGAGGACACGCCCTTCCTGCAGATCGGCGAGCACAAATACGGCAAACCGATCCTGGACCGGGTGGTGCGGCGCGACACCTCGCTGGAAGACGCCAAGAAGGCGGTGCTGCTGTCGATGGATTCGACGCTGCGCTCGAACCTGTCGGTGGGGATGCCGCTGGATCTGTGCGTGATCGAACGCGATGCCTGCCGCGTGAGCGAATTCCGCCGGATCGAGGCGGGTGACGCGCAGTTCCAGGCGATGTCGGAAGCCTGGTCGAACGCCCTGCGCGAGGCCTTCCAGAAGATCGCGCTTTGAACCCTGGTGCCGGTCATTCGCGCGCGCGATTCCCAGTCGCTGTGGGGCAGACTGTCGCATGGCGCGAGTTACTGGCCGCTGGCACAACACCTAGATGTGAAAGCCCTTTCGGCCGCGATTATCTGCGTGACAATCGCGGATCGCTGCGCTAATAGCCGCCCTCAAGGGAGCCCGGATGACAGCAGAGAAGCAACCCGTTGATTCAGATGCCGTCACCCGCCAGAGTTATGGGGATGTGCTGATGAAACCCGAGATTTTCCTTCCCGACGATTACCGGCCGGCCGAGGACGAGCCGTTCATGAATGAACGCCAGCTCGAATACTTCCGCCGCAAGCTTCTCGCCTGGAAGGAAGACATCCTGACCGGCAGCAAGGAGACGCTTGTGGGCCTGGCAAACGGGACGCGCAACCTGCCCGACATCGCCGACCGCGCCTCGGAAGAAACCGATCGCGCGCTGGAACTGCGCACCCGCGACCGGCAGCGCAAGCTGGTCTCCAAGATCGACGCGGCGCTGCGGCGGATCGACAACGGCGAATTCGGTTATTGCGAGATGACCGGCGAGCCGATCTCGCTCAAGCGGCTCGACGCGCGCCCGATCGCGACGATGACGCTGGAGGCGCAGGAGAAACACGAACGGCGCGAACGCGTGCATCGCGACACCTGAGCCGCGGCAGCCCGCCCTTCTGGTGAAGACCACGCGCCGCGCCCGATGGGTGCGGCGTTTTCCGTGCCCGCCCCCCCCGGAACCGAAGCAGACGACGCCCCCATGACCGATCCCCGCCCGATCCCCCTGCCGCGCGAAGCCGCGCTTGCCGCCTTGCGCGCGACGGTCGTGGGCGCGGGGATCGCCGGGCTGGCGACGGCGCTGGCCTTGGGGCGGCGGGGGGCCGATGTGGCGGTGCTGGAACAGGCGCCCGAGATCGCCGAGGTCGGGGCCGGGTTGCAGATCAGCCCGAACGGCGCGCGGGTGCTGCGGGCGCTGGGGATGGATCCTGCCGCGGTCGGCCACCGGGCCGAGGCGGTGGAGTTGCGCGACCATCACGGGCGTCTGGTCACGCGGATGGACCTGCCGGCCGAGCCGGGCTTCTACCTCTGTCATCGCGCGGATCTGATCGGCGGGCTGGAGGCGGCGGCGCGGGCTGCGGGGGCGGGTGTGCAACTGTTGCAGCGGGTCAGCGCGATCGAACTGGGCGAGCGGGCCGAAGCGGTGATGCGGACGGGGGCGCGACTGCCGGCGGGGCTGCTGATCGGCGCGGACGGGGTGCATTCGGTGCTGCGCGGGGCCCTCAACGGCCCGTCGCGGCCGTTCTTCACCGGGCAGGTCGCCTGGCGCGCGACGATCCCGGGCGGGCCGGGCGCGCCGGTGGTGCAGGTCTTCATGGGACCGGGGCGGCATCTGGTCAGCTACCCGCTGCGCGGCGGGCGGCTGCGCAACCTGGTCGCGGTGGAGGAGCGCAAGCAATGGGCGGCCGAGGGCTGGAACCATGCCGACGATCCCGGCGCGCTGCGCGCGGCCTTCGCGGGTTTCGGCGGGCCGGTGCCCGAGTGGTTGGCGGCGGTCGAGACGCCCTGGCTCTGGGGGCTTTTCCGCCACAAGCTGGCGCGGCGCTGGCATGACGGGCGGGGCCGGGCGGTGATCCTGGGCGATGCGGCGCATCCGACGCTGCCGTTCCTGGCGCAGGGGGCGAACATGGCGCTGGAGGATGCCTATGTGCTGGCCGCCGAACTGGCGGCCCGGCCCGAGGACGCAGCCGGCGCGCTGGCCGCGTTCGAGGCGCGGCG
>CAZKSE010000183.1:0-8078 GCA_964555305.1 uncultured Rhodobacter sp.
CGCAGGCCGCACAGGCGCATGCCTGCGACAGCGCAAGACACAACCGGATGAGCCATACCGGCACCGATGGCAGCAGCTTCGGGCAGCGGATCATCCGGGCCGGCTACGACTACCGCAGCGCCACCGAGAACGTGGCGCTCGGATATCCGGAGCCGGGGCAGGTCCTGCGTGCCTGGATGCGCTCGCCCGGACACCGCCAGAACATCTTGGCGCGGCGGCCCAACGAGCTGGGGCTCGGCGTGGCGCGCGGGCGCGACGGGCGGACGCATTGGGTCATGAAATCCGGGCTGCGCTGAGGCCGGAACGGCGCCAGCGCATGCGCGGCAAGTCCTTCCTGGCGCGGATCGAGCCCGCCGACATCACCTTCGCGGCGGTCGCGGCATCCATTGCCGCTTTCCTCGCGCCAGCGCTGGTCTTCGTGATCGCGCGGAGCATCCTCGAGGCGCGGAGCGGTTGCGCGGCGGGATCCTGCGAGCTGGCGGCGATCGGCCCTGTGGCGCTTTCCGTCGCGCCGGCCATGCTCGGAACGGCTCTCATTACGCTCTGGCTGCGGCTGCGCCGCAAGCGGTAGGGCGCAATGACAGGCGGGGCGTGGCGCGATTGCCTCTATATGGGGGTCGTCGGTGCCGGCGGGCTTTCGGCCGCCTATCCGGCGGGGAGGACGCTAGAGATTCCAGCTGACCGGTTTCTCTCAGCCGCCTGACCGGCGGAGGCATTCATCATTGCGAAAATACGATGATTCGTCAAGAGGTCTGGTCTCCGCAATGGTTCAATCGCGGCACGGCTCAGAAGGCAAAATCCGGCGCATCCTCCGGAAACAGTCCCTCGGCCGCCATGATGCCCGCTGACTGCCATGCGGCCTCGCCGCGCAACTCCGCCAGCCCGGTCTGCGCCATGGCGTCGATCGCGCGCACGATTCGCCGGCCGCCCTCGCTCTGCGTGTCCGCGGCGACATGGATGCCAATGGGCGCCAGGTGGCCGTCCCGCTCCCGCGCCTGCGCCAGCGCGGCGACGACCACGCCGGCCAGGGCATCGCCCAGGCGTTGGCCGACGCCGTCGAGGCGGGCACGGCTGTCGACGAAGAGGAATTTCACATGCAGCTGCATGTCGTCGGGATCCGAGTAGAGTCCCGCCGTGGCATAGCCCACCGGCACGGGCCGGCCGTCGATCTCGCCGCGCGCGACCAGCGTGAAGCTCGCGGGGCTCGGGCGCCAGCAGATCCCCTGGCCGGCGGGGAAGGGATCGGACCGCCGCCCCTGGAGGCGGCCGAGATAGGCGCGCAGATCGGACGGTGCTCGGGCGCCGTCGAGAAGAACGATCCCCGCGGGTAGCGATGCGACGAGGGCGCCGATCGTCACGCGATCTCCGCGCTTCAGATGTCGACCGCATCAGTTCCCGCACAAGCCGAGCGATTGACAAAGGGACGACGCACAGGTACCGATACTTGATATATCATAATCGTCAAATTAGGCGACTATGTATGAGAATGGGGTCGGATGCGCACGTTCCGTCTTCTATAATTAGTTTCTTGGTCGGATTGGGAGGCGCGATCGCTGAGCTGATAGTCGATTTGTTGTCCTAAAGCGTTTCGACGCCACGGACGGGTTCGAGGCTTAAAGCATAGCGCAGATAGAACGGGTGCTTCTGGCCTCTGCAATGTGGTCAGTTTACCGCAAAACTTAGGCACAAGAGGGGGAGAATATGCTGAAATCTGAAAGAACCTGGAAGCCGCGCGCCACGATATGTGGCTTGGCGATTGGTGCCCTAGTGCTAACCGGGGGACTTTGGTCCGCCGCGCAGGCCCAAGGAAGCGATACAATCGTCATCGCCCGCGACATGGACATCGACTCGCTCGATCCGTCGCGCGCTTTCTGCGATACGTGTCAGATCTATGTAAGTTCTGTCTACGAGCGCTTAGTCGATCTCGCACCCGACAACCGATCGATAGTGCCACTTCTGGCCGAAAGCTGGGATGTGAATGACGATCAGACGCAGTTCACCTTTCACCTTGATCCGGGCGCTCGGTTCGCCGACGGGTCTCCGGTTGAAGCGAAGGACGTCAAATGGTCGTTTGAGCGGCTGAAGAACATCAAGAGCAGCCCGGCCTTCCTGATGGATGGCGTGGAATCCATCGAAACGCCGGACGAGCAGACCGTGATGATTGAACTGGCGGCACCCAACAGCGAGTTCCTTGGCATCCTGACCGCGCCCTACACCGGCATCATCAATTCCGACGTTGCCATGGAACATGGCGCTACCGCCGGAGAGGACGCTGATTCCGCCGATCAAGCGGAGGGCTGGTTTCTCGAGAACTCCGCCGGCAGCGGTCCGTTCACCCTTTCCGTGTACCGCCCGAATGACGAATTGCGCCTGGCACGCAATGAAAACTACTGGCGCGACGGCGCTGGCGTCGATGCGATTGTCTTCCGTCAGACCCAGAATGCCGTCGCGCAGGCTCAGATGCTCGAAGGCGGCAGTGCCGACATCGCCATGCAGATCGACCCCGACACTGCGGCAAGCATCACCAGCGGCGATGTCACCGTTGAAACCGTGCCGTCGTTCAATTTCGTTTACGTAGCGGTAGGTGCCGGTGCCGAAGGGCTGGATTTCGAGATGAACCGCAACGTCCGCGAGGCGATAGCGCTTGCGCTGGATTACGAAGGGATCATTGATCTCACCGTCGCCGGCCAGGGCAATCTTCAGGCCGCACCGATCCCAAACGGCTTTCCTGGCACCGACGACCTGCCCCTGCCGGCCCGTGATCTGGACCGCGCGCGAGAACTGCTTGAAGAAGAGGGTCTGGGCGACGGCGTCTCAATGGAGGCGATGTTCCCAGGGATCAACGTCTACGGTGTCGATCTGAGCCTTATGATGCAGAAGGTGCAGCAGGATCTGGCAGATGTTGGGATCGAGATCTCGCTTCAGCCGGTGACCTTCTCGGTCTGGCGCGAGCGAATCACGAACGAGGGCATCCCGCTTACCGCCGTATTCTATGCGCCCGACTACTTCGGTTCGGGCCAGTACGTGCAGTTCTTCGGCATGATGGAAGGGACGGCTTGGCATGCCCGCGCCCATGCGGCGCGCGCGCTCGACGCCGAAAATCCCGATCAGGCCGAGTTACTGGCGAGGGCGCTGGCCGCATCCGAGGAAGAAAGCGCCAACTACTTCCGGCAGCTCGCAGAGGAAATGATCAACGACCGGATCATCATCCCGGTGGTCAGCCCGAACCTTGTTCTCGCCTATCGCAACGATATCGAAGGCGTGCGCTACAGCGCCTGCTGCAATCTGCCCACGGTCGAACTGCAGCGCAAATAAGAAGCAAGGCGACTGATGCTGCGCTATATCCTGCGAAGGCTGATCGCCATACCGTTCCTGTTGTTCGGTGTGGCGACAGTCGCCTTCTTTCTGTCGCACATGACGAAGGCGGATCCGCTGTCGTCGATCGTCAGCGAGCGGCAGATGAACAACCTCGCCGTGGTCGAGGCAGCGCGCCAGCGCTGGGGGCTCGATCGTAGCGTTCCCGAACAATACGCAATCTACATTCGCAATGTTGCCACGGGCGATCTCGGCACGTCGTTTCGAACCCGGCGCCCGGTACTGTCGGACATCGTCGATCGACTGCCGGCGACACTGGAGCTTGTCATAGCGGCAATGATCTTCGGAACAACCTTCGGGATCGCGCTGGGTGTTCTGGCGGCACATTTCCGAAACACGTTGATTGATCACGGCGCGCGTCTCTTCGCCTTGGTCGGTTCATCGATACCGGTTTTCTGGTCGGGGCTCATTTTACTGTATATTTTCTCGGTCAAGTTTGGCTGGCTTCCAGGCCCCGGACGGTTCGACGCGCGGCTGACGACGCCGCCGTTCGTGACTGGGATGTACACCGTGGATGCCCTGATTGCGGGCGACTTTCGCGCGTTCAGACATGCCCTCTACCATCTGCTTCTGCCCGCTTTCGTGCTGGGCTGGGCGGTCATGGGTATCATCTCGCGTCTGGTTCGCGGCAGCATGCTGGACGTGCTCAATCAGGAATACATTCTCACAGCGCGGGCCAAGGGCGCGGGAGAGTTGCGGGTGCTTGTTCGCCACGCTTTGCGTAACGCGATGATCCCGGCGCTGACCATCATCGGCCATTCGTTCGCCTATCTCATCACTGGGGCGGTGCTGACCGAGGCAATCTTCTCGTGGCCGGGCATCGGCTCCTACGCGGTCGAATCGGCGCGGGCCCTCGATCATCCGGCGATCATCGGAGTGACTCTCATTGGAGCGATGGCCTTCCTTCTGGCCAATCTGATCACCGATCTGGCCTATGCTGCGGCCAATCCGCGCATCAAACTGAATTGAGCGAATGACCTTCGAAACACTTCCGCCAACGAACCGAAGGTCGCGACGACAGCGCCGGGTCTGGCTTACGCTGCCGGTGCTCATTGGTGGCACTTTTGTGCTGTTCTGGATTGCTGTCGCGC
This sequence comes from uncultured Rhodobacter sp., assembly GCA_964555305.1. Classification (GTDB taxonomy): domain Bacteria; phylum Pseudomonadota; class Alphaproteobacteria; order Rhodobacterales; family Rhodobacteraceae; genus Pararhodobacter. The sequence goes on from CAZKSE010000183.1 coordinate 4,467, forward strand.
TGACCATCGATCTGTGGACGCCCCACGACCCGCTGCGCATGGTCGGCCGCCGGCTTCAGGCGCCGAACTGGGACCATTGGCTGGGCACCGACGCACTGGGCCGGGACGTTCTGACGCGAACACTTCACGGGGCCCGCTACTCGATCCTCATTGCCGTGGTGGTCGTTGCCAGTGCGGTGTTCATCGGCGCAATGCTGGGGGCGCTGGCCGGGTTTTTCGGTGGGCTTTTCGGCGGCGCAATCATGCGGCTGGTGGATGTGACGTTGTCATTTCCACCGGTCCTTCTGGCGATGGCGGTTGCCGCATCCCTAGGACCCGGGCTTGAAAACGCGGCGATCGCGATGGTTCTGGTCTGGTGGCCGGTTTACGCCCGATTGATGCGCGCGCAAGTGCTCGAGGTAAAGGAACGCGAACATGTGGAGGCGGCCATTGCCGGCGGCGCCACCAGGACGCGCCTTCTCTTCAAGCACATCCTTTCACTGTGTTGGACACCGATCCTGATCAACGCAACGATGGATTTCGGTCAGGTCGTCTTGCTGGCCGCCGCTCTGAGTTTTATCGGCCTCGGGGCCACCCCGCCCACTCCCGAGTGGGGTGCGATGATTTCGGAAGGGGCGAGCCAGTTCTATTCCTGGTGGATCGCCTTCGGGCCGGGCCTTGCCATCCTGACCATCGTTTTGGGGTTCAACTTTCTCGGCGACGGCCTGCGCGACATACTTGACCCGAGGTCCAATTGATGGCCGCTGCCGCTGCGCCCCTGCTGCAGGTCCGGGACCTTGGCGTGACATTTCGTGAAACGCACGCAGCCGTCCACGGCGTCGACCTGACGCTTGATCGAGGCGAAGTCCTGGGCATCGTGGGTGAGTCCGGTTCGGGGAAATCGATGACGATGCTGGCGCTGCTGGGCCTCGTTCCGAAAACGGCGCGCGTGAGCGGATCGGCTCGGTTTGCAGGTGAGGAACTCATCGGTGCGGCACCAGCCCGGTTGCGCCAGATCCGCGGCGCCCGGATCGCGATGATCTTTCAGGACCCGCTGACCGCGCTCAATCCGGTGCTCTCCGTCGGCTCCCAGATCGCCGAGGCAGTGCGCCTGCACCAGCCCACCCGTTCCCGCGCACAAGCCTGGGAACGCGCCATAGAACTGCTCGACATGGTGTCGGTCCCGCAGCCTCGCAGCCGTGTGCGCCAGTATCCTCACGAATTCTCGGGCGGGATGCGGCAGCGAGTTATGATCGCCATGGCCATCGCTAACGACCCCGACGTGCTGATTGCCGACGAACCGACCACCGCGCTCGACGTGACTGTGCAGGCGCAGATCCTGGAAGTTCTCACGGATCTGCGGGCGCGGCTCGGCATCGGGCTGGTACTGGTCACCCACGATCTGGGCGTGGTCGCGGGCACGGCAGACAGCGTGGCGGTGATGTATGCCGGACGCGTCGTCGAAACCGGGCGCGTCGATGACATTTTCTACGGTTCGCGTCATCCGTACACGCGGGGGCTGCTGGCCTCGCTGCCGAAGATCGACGCCGGCGAGGAGGATCTCCAGTCGATCCCCGGAAACCCGCCAACGCTGACGGTGCGGCCCGCGGGTTGCAGCTTTCACCCGCGTTGCGCGCATGTCCAGCCGCGTTGCAAGTCCGAATTCCCTGCCCTTCGCCCAGTCGGTCCCATTCGCACCGCCTGCCACTTCGCCGAGACGTTGGAGACGACCGCCCCCTCCGAAGCGGAGCGGACAACACAATGAACACAGGCACCCCAAGCTCCGAACCGATCCTGTCCGTCCGCAATCTGACCAAGGACTACCCGCTGACCGGCGGATTGGTTCTGGAACGAATCACCGGCCATGTGCGCGCGGTTGCCGGCGTTTCATTCGACCTTATCCCGGGCGAGACGCTGGGCCTCGTCGGCGAGTCGGGTTGCGGCAAGTCGACTCTCGGACGCTGCATCCTGCGGCTCATCGAACCGTCCTCGGGCGAGGTGCGGTTTCGCGGCCGCGACATCGCCGGTCTGCCGCGCGCCGAAATGCGGCAACTGCGCCAGCACCTGCAGATCGTTTTTCAGGATCCCTATGCCTCGCTTCATCCGCGCATGCGCATCGGCGACATCATCGCCGAGCCGTTGCGCCTGGTCGACACACCGCGCAAAGAGGCGCGCCGACGGGTGGACGAACTGATGGACCTGGTGCGCTTGGATCGAGAGCATGCCGGACGCTTCCCGCACGAGCTTTCGGGCGGCCAGCGCCAGCGCGCCGGAATAGCCCGTGCCCTGGCGCTGGAGCCCGCGGTTCTGGTGCTCGACGAACCCGTCTCGGCGTTGGATGTGTCGATTCAGGCGGGCGTTCTGAACCTGCTCAAGCGACTTCAACGCGAACTGGGCATAACGTATCTCTTCATCGCCCACGACCTGTCGGTGGTGCGTCACATTTCGCACAGGGTCGCGGTGATGTACCTCGGCAAATTGGTCGAAATCGCACCGGCCGCCAAGATCTATAGCAGTCCGCGCCATCCCTATACCAAGGCACTGCTTTCGGCGGTCCCACTGCCCGATCCGGTACGCGAGCGGAAACGCACTCGCATCGTGTTGACCGGCGACGCCCCCAGCCCCATGGATCCGCCGTCGGGGTGCCGGTTCCGGACACGCTGCTGGAAAGCGCAGGCACTCTGTGCCGAACAAGAACCGCCGCTGGAGCCCGGTAGCCCCGGGCATTTCGCCGCCTGCCACTTTCCCGAACCCGCCGAAACCGGCAAGGAACGTGTCGATGCCCCCACGTCCGCCTGAACCCGTGGGCCCCTTTGCCGATGGCGTGGCCCATGTCGACGGCCAGTTCGTGCCCGTGGCCGAGGCGCGTATCCCGCTTCTTGATCGTGGCTTCACGCGCTCGGACGCCACCTATGACGTCACGCACGTATGGAGAGGCTACATTTTCCGTCTCGACGACTATCTTGACCGATTCGAGCGCAATGTCGCCGCGTTGCGCATGGAACTGCCGCTGCCACGAGATGAGGTTCGGCAAGTGCTGTTCGAATGCGTGCGCAGATCGGGGCTGCGCGATGCCTACGTCCAGATGACATGCACCCGGGGTATACCCCCCGGTGGCACGCGCGATCCGCGCGCGTGCACCAATCGCTTCTACGCCTTTGCGATTCCCTTCGTCTGGATCGCGGATCCCAACCAGCAGCAAACTGGCCTGAATCTTCATGTCAGCTCCCGGCGGCGCATTCCGGCCGACAGCATCGACCCGCGGATCAAGAATTTCCATTGGCTCGACATGACGATGGGCCTGTTTGAAGCCTTCGATGCCAGCTGCGGCATAGACCTCATCTGGATTGAGCAGCGACGTGCCTTGGATATCCGCGCCATACACATAAAAAGTGTCAAGGCTCATCGCCACATACAGCAGCCCCACCAACACCCCGACAAGCAGGAACGCCGGCCATTTCTGCAAGTGCCAACCGGTGCCGCGTAAGACCTCCCGCTGCACGCGCACCGGGCCAACACCAATGCTTGCACGATAGCTGCGTCGGCGGCGTATGCGAACTGCAGGCGCCGCCGACTGGCGACGCCGGGAAGTCTTTTTGCCAGGCATGATTCCTCAGCCAAAATCCCCTATCG
>CAZKSE010000184.1:0-8015 GCA_964555305.1 uncultured Rhodobacter sp.
GCGCCAGCAGCGCCACCACGTTCTGGATGATCTCGAGAAGGTCGACCATGGCGTCACATCCGGGTTAAGGCCGGCCCCGAAGGGCCGGAAATCGTTCAGTTCAGGATGACCGAGCCGTTCTCCATGACGACCATGCGGCCGCCATCGGAGGTGGCGAAGATCTCGAGGACGGCGCCGTAGCCGTTGACGAAATCGCCGACCGCGACATCGTTGGGGACGTTCTCGGGGCTCGCCACCGGCGAGGCCAGCTGGACGCCATTGGCGCGGTCGAAATTCGCCTGGCCCGACGGAGCCCGGCCACCCACCGCGGCGGGCGAGCCGTTCATGGTCAGGCGGGCAACCATGCCCACGTCGCGCTGCAGGCCATGCATGCGCTGGTCGAGATCGGCCAGGCGGACATCCATGTCCTCGCGATCGGCCGGGTCGATCCCCTCGACCGTGGCCACGCGCCGCGACAGATCGACGATCAGCTGCTCGGCAATCTCGAGCTTCTCCTCGGCGGCGACGAAGCGGACCAGCACCTGGTTCTGGCCGAGCGCCAGAGATTCCGCGCGCTCGGCGCGCTCGGCGACTGCGTTCAGCGTCGCCTCGAGATGCGCGATGCGCTCCGCCTGGGCCTCGACCACTTCGAAGAGGTCCTGGTTGTTGGCATCGAGCGTCTTGACCGACTCCATCAGGGCCTCGAAATCGGACAGGGCCACGGTGGGCTCGATCTCGACCTCGACCTCGGCGACAATCTCCTCGGCCGGATCCTCGGTTCCCAGGAAGAGATCCGAGAAATCCACATCGTCCGGCGTCGCCGTGCCGATACCGGCAATGACGGGCTCATCCTCATCCTCGGGCGGCGTCGGCACGGCGAAGGCCGCAAGGCTGCGCAGATCGGCCAGGTCGTCCGCGCGCTCGTCCTCGTCATCATCGGCGGCTACCAGAGCCACGGGTGCGGGCGCGGAGGCGACAGGCGCGCCACCCGGCCCGGAGGCCTGCATGAAGGAGAAGCCCACGGCGCCGAAGACTACTGCCGCGGTCGCCAGCAGCACTGCCATGAACTTGCGGTTGGCCTTCTTGCGCGCCGCTGCGTCGTCGAAATCTCCGGTCGCTTCCGGCGCACCCGTCTCGTCGACGCCCGGGAAAGCCTCGCTGTCGCTCATGTTCTCGTCCGTCATCGTCTCGGTCTCCATCCCGGCTTCCGGCTCCGCGTCCGGTGCATCAATCAGTGTATTTTTCGCATCCTCGATTTCGGCGGCCGGATCCTCGATCTCGGGCCAGGATGCATCGGCAGACGTCGTCGCCTCACCCGGCCAGGCGTCCAGGGAAACCGGGCCATCCTCGATCTCGACTTCGTCGTTCGTTTCGTCGTCGAGGTGCAGGCCCGGGGGCTCGATCGCGTCGTCGATCTCGTCGAGATCGGCCGGCTCGTCCGCATCGCTGGACAACGCCCGACGGTAATCCACCGCGGCGGCGGAAGCGGCGTCCGCTCCGTCGTCGCTGATCGCCTCCCAGCTTTCGGTTTCGCCCTCGATGTCGTCTTCGATCGCATCACCCCCGGCCGCGATTGGCTGGTCGGCATCCGCGGGCCTGGCGATCGCCATTCCCGAGGCCACCGCGTTGCGCATGATGGCCGTCGCATCGAGCTCTTCGATCTCTCCGTCGGGGAAGGTGATCTCGGCCTCGCCGGGCGCATCTTCCGCGTCGTCCAGATGGCCTTTCGGGCTCAGGACCACGTCCTCGCTCTCAGCATGGCCTTCGCCGTCTTCAGAGGCCGGCGCGTCATCCGTTCCCAGCAGCCGTTCGACATCATCGTCGTTGATCTCCTCCTGCTGGGCGGCAGCCGCCTCCTGGAGCAGGTCCTCGACCGAGCGGTCGGCCTCGCCTTCGGATTTCGCGACAGCCTCGACCTCGTCAGCCTCGGCATGCGGCGCATCCGCGCTCTCATCGCCGTCTTCATCCTCGAGCGGCGACAGGCTCAGACCGGTATTGCCCGCCTCGTCGGCGCGCGCCTCCGTCTCGGGCGATGCGTCATCGACGGGCGCCGCCGCAACAGCGCCGGTCGCGGTCGATGCGGCGGGCAGTCCCAGGCTCTCGCCGAAGAGACTGTCGTCGTCGCTCCCGGCTTCCAGCTTGTCGATATGGTCAAGCGACATGGCGAAGCTGTCGATCTCGCTCATGGCGCTGTCGATCGCATCGGTGTCGCGCAGCAGGTCCTGGATCTTCTCGAATTCGGGATCGGCGGCGATGCCGGCGGCAACCTTGTCGCTCGATTGCCCCTTGATGATCTTGCTGTCCATGGTGGGAATCTCCGGAATGCGTCAGTTCGGCTGCGTCGAGGCTTGCGGAATGACCACCGGCTCGACGATGAGCACGGCGATCGGATAGCCGGCGCGCAGGTTGATCTTCGCACCGACCGGCGTGCCATGCATGATATCCGAGGCGATCACGTCGGTTGCGGCGGCCAGACCGGCAAAGCCCGCCTGGCGCGTGGTCGGCGCCGAGAGGATGACATCGCGATCCTGGCCGGTGCCGGTGACGATACGCTCCGGCTGGGCCGCGGCCTGGGCGAAGCTTGACAGGAAGGTGGCCGCGAGAACCGGGCCGTAGCGCTGCAGGTAGCGGCGCTCGACATCGCTCGCCACCGCCGTCTCGGCGCTGCGGCCGTCGACGGCATAGGCCTCGATATCCACAGTCGTGCCATCGGCGAGGGTCATGTTGGTGAAGTTCACCACCATGGTCTCGGAGCGGCGATCGGCCGTGAAGGTGCCGACCATGCGGGCGCCGCGATAGGTGCCCGAGACGATCTCGACGAGGACCGGCGCGCGCGCATCCGAGCTCACCGAGGTCAGGGTTTCCCCGTAGAGAATGTCGCCGGGACGCATGATCAGCTCACCCGGCTGTTCCTCGCCGTTCGGCGCCTGGGCGTCGGGCGCGGCGGCCCGGTTCTGGCGATCGACCGAAGCGACATTGCTGGAGGCCAGGCCGATCGGCGTCTGGCGCTGCGTGACCACGCCCATCTGGCTGATCATCGCGTTGACGAAGCGGTTTTCCTCTTCCTCCTGGGGCGCGGCCGCAGCGGGCTGCGGTGCCGGCGCGGGCTCGACCGCGGCGGCAGTCTGAACCTCACGCTGGGGTGTCACGCGGGGCGCGGCCTCCGGCGCGCTCAGGATCCGGCGAGAGACCGGCTGAACCTGGGCGGCGGGCGCCGGCGCGGGCTCGCGACGCTCGATCTCCGGCATCTCGGGAACCGTTTCAACCCGGGAGACGGGCTGCAGGATAACCTCCGGCGTCGGCATCGAGGTGACACCGAGATTGGCAGCCATGCTGGCGCGGCGCTCGTTTTCCTGCCGGATGTTCTCCTGGAACTCGACCGAGGTTGCCTGCGTGGAGCCGCCGGGCGTCGCATCGAGGCTCGGCGGACGGGTGAGCTGGGTTTCCGCGCCGCCCTGGGGGCCGGCCAACATCAGGGCCAGCGCGACGGCACCGATGCCGCCACCCGCGATAAGGCCGAACTTGGCGGCGGGAGACATGCCCGGCTTGCGCTGGAAATCACCGACGCTCGTGTCGAGGATTTCATCCTCGATCGGCGCGACGTGGTCGTTGTCGTTCTGATTGATCATGGCGTGCCTCGAGGATCAGGGGAGTTCGGCAGCGGCGCGAACGACGCGGCCGTCGACCGAGAAAAGCAGCATCGAGCTGGGCGCGATCTCGTAGACCCGCACCCGGTCGGGGCCGGAGAGCGATGCCGTCCAGGACGGCGAGAGCAGCGCATGGCGCGAGCGAACATAGAGATGATCGCCGATCATCCAGGCCTCGGCCTGGACATGCGCGACCGGCACGCGGACCGCGCCGCGCGGCAGGTCGGTGCGGGTCAGCACGCTCAGGAGCGTCGTGCTTCCCGCTTCGGTCACTGCCGCATGGTTGCCGGCCGAAGCCATCGTGAGCTCCGCATTGGGGCCATGACGGGCAATCTGGATATCGTGACGGAAATGGGCGGCCTGTTCCGAGATAATGACATGCAGGACGACAGGCTTGGGTTCATCGCGCAGGCCCACGACGAGGTTCGACCAACCGATCCGGGTCAACGGGGTCATGACGAGGCTGTTCGAGTCCTCACCCAGGGCCACGACTTCGAAATTCTCGCCACTGCCGACGACATATTGCTCGATCGGCCAGGCCTGGCCGGTGGCGTCGTAGAAGCCGATCACCGAGGCGATGCCTGGGGCCAGCTTCACCCGGCCGGGCGTCTCGCCGGGCTCGAGGGCGACAAATCCCGCATCGACCATGGCCGAGGGCTGCGGGCGCGACAGCATGGCGCGCTGCTGCTCCTCGAAGATCCGACGGTATTGCAGGATCATCTCGGGCGTCATCGGAAAGGCTTGCTCGACCGCCTCGTTGAAGCCCTGGATCCGGTATGGATCGACCTCGCGCCCATCGGCCAGGAGCGGGAGGCCCGCCTGACCGGGAGCCGGGCGGGGTTGGGCTGTGCCCACCGCCGAGCCGCCCATGCCGAGATTGGAGCCGGAGCCGGCGGAGACATAGCCCTGGAAGGTCGCCGTGCTCTGCGCCAGCGCCGCGGCGGGCGTCAGCAGGAGGGCGGTCGAGAGCAGGGCCCAGGATGTGTAACGGTTCATTTTTCACATGCTCCGGATCAACGAATGAGGACGCGGGTGACGCCAACCGCGCGGGAGGTCTGCCAGGTCGGCAGGCGGGCGATCTCGAGTTCGGCCATGCGCGTTTCCGTCCGGCCCTCGTTGGCCGACTGGTAGCTGATCGTGACCGGCACCTGGACGACCCAGCGGTAGCGACCGCGGGAATCGGGCCCGCGATCGACGATCACCGCGCCATTGGCGACGACCGAGGAGACCAGGTTGCGGTTGCGGATCAGGTCGAGCGTGCCCGACCCCTCCAGCGCTTCGAGGAAGTTGTTCCAGCCATTCGGCCGCTCGAAGAAATCCGAAGCCGAGGAGAGCTGCGCGCGCCAGTTGGCGAAGTTCAGCGTCAGCGAGTTGGTGATCGCCTCGACGGCGAAGTTCAGCACCGCGGCGTCGTTGAGATAGGGCTGGTCGACCGGGACGATCGGAATGACGCCGCCATCCTCGCGTGCGATAAAGTAGCGTGGCTCAGGCTTGGCGCTCATCGCCCACCAGGCCGTGCCGACGGAGAGCGCGGTCACGACCGCCATGCCCATCATGGCGTAGCCCATGTAGTGGAAGGCCCTCCGGTAGACCTCGAAGCGCGTCAGGTTGCCTTCAGCGGCCCCGAATGTGTTTTCAGTCTTCATCACCCTCTCCCAGAGAGAAAATCGCAAGCGGAACGACGATTGCGCGCCCAACTCCGATCGCGCTCGAGAACCGTGTCGTCCCCCTGCCCGAAGTCACGAGGGACGACTGTAACATTACCTGCGAATAATTCCTCGCGTAACCCGTTTCTTTCAGAATTGCCCGGATCGGCTCCGCATTCTTGTGGACAACCACGGCATCGCCGCGCTCCCCCTCGGAGATCACGCGGACCTGGGTGTCGCTGTCGGCCCGATCGACCACCTCGGCGGGTCGGATCCCGTAGTTCTTCAGCACCATCATGGCTTCAGCCTGGCTCAGGCAGCACTCACCGTCACCGACACCGCAGGCAGAGGCGATGAGCGCACCCATCGACTCCATCCGCGGCCCGAAATTCGCGCTCTCCACGCGGACAGAGGTCGACTGCAGGAGGCGGAACAGCCGTGTATGGTCCTTCTCGTCGCCGACCTCCTGCCCGAAGTCCTTGATCTGGGTGACGATGTCGAACGTGGTCCCGATGAAGCTCGCCGCTTCGAACTCATCCTCGGGCCGGCCGTCCCGCAACATAAGCCAGGCGCCGGTGGCAAAGCTGCCGAAGACGTCGGCCAGGCGCCGCTCCAGGCCGAGGCGGGTCAGCGCCCGCACCATCTGGATGTTGGTCGCACGGTAATCGGGCGCGCGCAGGACGATCCGCGCGATGAAACGCCGCGAGAAATCGGGCGTGAGCAATTCGCTCGCCGGTTCCTGGATGCGCGAGACGAAATCGTCATGCACCCGTCCCTCGTTGAGATGCGCACGGGCAAACCGGGTCTTGTCCGCGGACTGCTCGATCTGCGAGGTGATCGAGGTCAGCAGGAAGGACGAGCGAACCGTGAAGTGGCGAACCGCGCCGCCACCCGCGGTCCCCTGCGTGACGGTTCCGCGGCCGGGAGATGCCGAGTTCCGGGCCATCTTGATGATGGCATCGATGCGGTCGCGATCCCCCCGGGTTTCACCTTCGGCTTCATCGAAGATCAGCGGAAACGCCTTGGCGTGGAGCTCGTGGCGCAGGCCGGGCTCGGTCGAGTTCGAGGTTGCGTAATGGGCATAATCGCCAAGCACGCTGCCGACGATGTTCTGCATCACCCAGCTCTTGCCGGCCGAACGCGGACCATCGAGCCACAGATGCGGCCGCCAGGACAGGATACCACCGATCGGCCCGACGCACATCCAGCCGAACAGGCCCAGCACGCTCAGCTCGCGGCGATCCGTCTTCCAGTTCAGGGACTGGATGACCCCCAGCAAGCGCAGGACGTCGGGATCATTTGCCGAGAACGGGTTCCCGAAATCGGGCATAGGCGTGGGCAGGCCCATCGTGTAGCAATAGTTGCTCCGGTAGTCGCGGATCGGAACCAGCCCCTCCCCTTCGACATAGAGCATCGTCCCCGTATTGAAGACCACCCGCCCGCCATCGATATAGGTGCCCTGCCCTCGCTCCTTGCTGGGATCCCATACTCCCATGCTGTAGGAACAACGGACCAGCGCGTTGCTGGCATCGTCCCAGTCGACATTGCCGGTCTCGAGGCCGCGCTCGTTGCGCTTCGGGAAGTGACGACGCCACCACTCCTTGTCCGCCAGCATGATCAGGTAGTTCGACCGCAGCATCTGCGGTGTGAGACTGAAGATATGGCCGCTCTCCAGGCTGGCGAAGTAGAGCGTCCCGCTGTTATGCCCGAGCGGGCGAAAATGCGGGTTGTCCATGATGGTCGCGAGCGACTCCGGGATGTCCGCATCGTCCCCGCCGCCGGCCTGATCCTCGTCATCGATCAACCCCGGGCCGCCATCGGCCAGACCATCGACATCCTCGGCCGGGAGGTTGCGCGCCTCTTCCGAGGCGCCCGAGCCCGCGGCCGCACCGGCCTGGCTGCTCGGCATGAGACTGTCGAGTTCATCGAACATTTCGCTCATCGGATCGGTCTCCTCGTCATCCTGCTTCCGCGCGGCGGTATCCGCGTCCGCCTTCGGGGCGTGCGGGGCCTTCACGGGAAGGGTTTCATGGGCGATGTCGCGCATGCTGACATCGGCATGAGCCAGAAGGCGCTCGCCATCCCAGCCCTCGTTCTCGGCATCGGCCAGATCCCAGCCGCTCTCGACGCCACCGGGCGGCACGATCATGCTCGCCTTCGCGGCCGCGGCCGCGATGCCGGCATCGGCGAGCGCCTGGTAAAGCCCTGTCGCCACACCGACGACGAACTTCTCCTGGCGGTCGATCTCGACGCCGTCGGGGCGCTTCATCAGCTTGTCCGCGTCTGGCCAGATCAGGATCTCGATGGGATCGCCGGCCCCGAACAAATCGAGCAGCGGCGTCCAGTCGGACCGCAGCGGTGAGGCGCCACCGCCCATCGGTGAGAGGGTCGCCATGTCGCTGCCCGCACCGACGAGCATCCGGCGCGCCGCATCGGCGGTCTTCTCTCCTTCGACAACAAGAATTTTTCGCACGGATGAGTCCGGCCTCAAACCCTCGAGGCCGTATAGCGGCCGGCGCTCCATGTCCGCCATTCCGCCAACCAGCCAGCGAAGCGGTCCGCCGGCGCCCGGAATGGCGCAACCCGGATGGGCCTCGGCGCATTCCGCGGGGCGCAGGGGGATGAAAAACTTGTCCTGCTTCCCATCCGGCCGCTTGCGGCCAAGGCAGCGCAGCAGCACGACAAGCGGCCGGCCCTCGCGATTGCGATAGACATGGACCATCTCGGGGGTGAAACGGCGCAG
>CAZKSE010000185.1:0-8005 GCA_964555305.1 uncultured Rhodobacter sp.
GCAGTTGTGAAAAAGTGTGTTAAAAGGTAGAGTGCCCCTTCATTCAAGGAGCATGGCTATGACCGGACGAAACGCGTGCCGCGGATCGGGCCTCACCGATGTTGCCCTCGGAATCCTGGTCTCGATGGCTATTTTTAGTGGCGCCGCGGCCAGCTACTCGCAGATCACGATGAATAGCGCGGCCAAGGAGACATACCGCAGCGCCCTACTTCTGAAGTCGGCGGTGATCTCCGCTGCGCGTCCCGGTGCTGGCCTGTCGTCTCTGCCCGGAGAGCGGGTGGGGGACACGATTATCGTGAGTCCCACGATTTACGGCGGGGACCTTTTCCCGGGCAACATCCCGACCGTGACGGCCGGTATAGGTGCGGATGAATTCATCCGGATCGGCCTGGAGCGGACGCTGCATCGGCGCTGCAAGCAGCTTGCTGATCGGGTGCACGCGTTATCCGGGCAGCGCGCGGCCACCTCGTGCAATGGTGCCGGCTCGGATCAGGAATTCGTCATGACCTTCGCCGTGGGGCGCTCCGGTGCCGGAGGCAACACCGCCCAGGAGTCGATCCAGCCCCCAGGAGCTCCACCCTCGAACCCTGACGGCGGCACGCCGGGTTGGGGAGGGACGCCTCCCGGCAATAGCGGAAACACGCCGCCGAGCGACGGCAGCGCGCCGGGCAACAGTGGCAATACACCTGGCGACGATGATGATAATTCCGGGCAGGAAGGTTCGGGCGGCAACAATCCCGGTCAGGGAAATGGTTGCCCCGGCAATAGCTGCGGCGCTCCGGGGCAGGGTGGCGACAACCCCGGGCAGGGCAATGGAAGCCCGGGAGGCGGCAATAACTGCCCCGGCAATAGCTGCGACGCGCCCGGTCAGGGTGGAAGCGGCCCCGGCAACAGCGGGAACGCACCCGGCCAGGGCGGAAATGGAAGCGGGAACGGTAACGGCAACGCGCCAGGCGGCAACAACGGCGATGGAAATGGCGGCGGCGCATCCGGGGGTCAGGAGTCCAGCGGCGGCTCCGGTGGTTCCGGCGGCGGGTCGGGAGGTCTCGAGGAATTCGACTTCGTCCTGTCGAACGTCGCGCCGGCGAGCTGGGGCCAGACCCCCGGCTGGGGTTCGACGATTACCAGCAACTGGATCCCGCTGGCCGAGATCGGCGCGACCGCGGGGCAGGGCTTCACTATCTCGGGTGACGGCAGTCCGACGGCGCAGAACGCCTCGGGGCAGCGTTCGGCATCCGGCAACTTCGGCAGTGGCGGGTTCAACCTGCAGGTTAACACGCCGTCTTGCGGCTCGGCACACCACGTCATCATCGAACTTGACGATGGCCGTGTGGGCTACTGGGATCTTCCGGCCCGGCCGGAATGGCCGTCCGATTGGGGTCAGCCGCCGGCTGGCTGCTGATCCGTCGCCCCGCCTCAGAGGCGGGGCGTTTCCATTTCGACGGCTGGTGTTTCGTCGGGGCCCATCGAGAAGGGGTCGGGCTCCGCAACCGGAATCGGCTCTGCCTTCAGCGATGCCGCCAGACCGTCATTCCATTGACCGGCGATCGCGCGCCCCAACTCACCATGGCCGGCCGCATCGAAAGCCGCGACCATGGCGGGGAGCGTGGCCTGGAGGCCTGCCGCGACCTCGGCCATGATGGTGCGCGCCTCGCCGCGCGAGAGGCCGGCCCGCGCGCCGAGCAGTTCGAGCGCCTCCGGCTTCGGCCAGCGGGTCGTGCCGTTCAGCGTCATCGACATCAGGTCGTTGCGGATATAGACCGTCGTGGTTACGAGGTCATAGGCCGCGGTGAGGCGGACGGGTCCGCGTTCTGCATCTTGGTAGAGCACGCCGAAATTCTTCAGATGGGCATCGCCGTTGCGCAGGGCGATGGAGGTGATCGCCTGACGGTAAAGCTCGGCCATCTCGGCCCGCGCTGCGGGGCCGGTGCCGAAATTGGCCTGCAACGTGCGGAAGAGCGCCTTCTCCATCGAGGCGCCGTATTTTTCCTCGGAACGCAGGCCATTGAGTGAGGCAGCATCCTCGAAGGCCAGCCGCTCGCCGTCCTCGCGGGCATCGAAGCGCCGGACGCTGAGCATGTCGCCGTTACGACCGAGTTGCGCCTCGACGGTGCGGCAGCCGGCGGCGCGGGCCGCTTCCAGGCACCAGAACTCGTTGAGCGACAGGCCCGGATATTCGGGCGCGTCGAATTTCAGGATGTAGTCGCGGGTCTGCACCGTCTTGCGACGCTGCGCATCCTCGTCGGAGACGAGCGATTTCGGCATGGCACCGGAGACGCCCGAGCGCAGCCCGTAGCGCGCGATGACTTCCGAGACGAGTTCCGAGGTCGCCTTGCGCTGAAGGATGGCGTCGAGATCGGTGATGTTCTGCCGGCGCTCCGGCGCCTGGCCATCCGGCAGCACCCGGACGCGGCCGATCATGTTGCCGCCAACCGTCTCCAGGATATCGTAATCGGAGACTTGGCCACGCTCCTTGGCGAGATACTTGCGGATCGCGTCCTTCAGGTAGCCCTCGGGGAGGTTGGTGTCGAAGATCGGCAGGAGGCCGAATTTCTGATCGTAGGAGGCCACGCGCACCGGCATGCTGAGCGAGAGCGCCAGGGAAGGCTCCACGCCCGCGTCGTAGGCGAAACTCATGCCTTTTCCCATGCGCTCGATCCGGCCGACCGGCCGGTCGTTAACCCATACCCGGAGTGTCATAAAGATCGTCCTTCTGTTCCTGGATATCCTCAAGCACCGGCCGGCCGGCATTGGCCTCGCCGATGCGCAGCGACAGCTCGAGCGCCTCGAGGAGGCTGGTCACGTTCGACCAGGTCATGTCGAAGACTTCGCCGCGCTCGAGTTGCACGATCCGGACCCGGCTGACGCCGCTCTTTTCCGCAAGCTCGGCCTGGGTCATCTTCTTCTGCCTGCGCGTCTCGCGAACCAGATCGCCGACATCGAGAATGTTCATTTCCGCACCTCATCTTTCCTGGCAAGTGTATCCGCACCCCCTGAAAGAGAAAAGCAGTATGTTAAACGTGTCGAACATTTCATCAAGAATGGACATCAAAAGTATAATCAGTTGAATATTCCTCCTGACCCACGCCCTGCTGTCCTCCCCATGGCCCTTGCCGGTGGATTCATGCGAAAAACAGCGTGCGCGGTTTGTCTTCATCCTGTATTCTTTTCGCACATTCGAGGAGGCCCGCGATGACCGACACCCCCACCCACCTGGACGAGTTCGCCGATCCCCGGATGGCGGAAGATGCCCGAGCACCGCGCGGGGACGAGGCGACCGTCTGGGTCGCGCATCCGAGTCCGGTAGCGCTGCTGCCCGCTCTTCTCCTCGCAGGCGCCTTCGGCGGCGCCGCCTTCCGGTTCCTTCCCGAGATCCTGCAGGTCGCGATCGACCGGACCCTGGGCATGTTGCCGTGGACGCAATGGGGTGTCGACACGACCTTCCTTGTCCTGCAATTCGCGGTATTCGCCCCTTTTGCCTTCGTCCTTCTGCGCATGGCGCAACTGCGCTTCACGCGCTACGAGCTGACCACGCAGCGGATCCGTATCTGCCGCGGCATTCTCCTGCGCAAGCATGACGAGGTGGCGCTGCACCGGATTCGCGACTACATCGTCCGCCGGCCGATCTTCGGCCTCTTTCTGGGCTATGGCTCCATTCGCATCGTCTCGCGCGATCCGTCCGTTCCGTTCCTGGCCATGGAGTGGATCCCGCGCGCCCATCAGCGCTCGGAAGAGGTCCGCCGCCATGCCCTGAAGTGGAAGCGCGCCATGGGCTACCGGGAATTCGACAGCGGCGCGCTGTCGTAATGTGAGGGTTGCAGGCATCACTGTGATGGGGCTTGCGAATAACTGACCTATCGTGGTATTCTCTTTTCTGTAGCTGGTTCTGAGTGTTATCGAAGATGAACCCGAGCAGTCGTATTCCACTCTTGATCAGCCGCACACTGTCGCGGCCTGTTGAGCTTGTGGCTGCCTCGGCAATTCGTCACGCGCGCCTTGTTGTGCGGCGGCCTGTTGCGATCGTCCACGGCTCGATGAGCGCGCGTGATGTCGCCCGCGCGATCGCGGCGATCTCCTTTCGTCGCCTCGTGCCCTGCCGCAGCTGGCTGGAGAGCATCTCTATTTCGTCCTGCCGGCGCGGCTCGGCCTGCATCTCCTGTCATGATTTCGCCCAGACTTCTCCGCCCCACATCGCGTAACGCTGCGCCGAACGGGCGCAATGATGGTTCGCGGGTGGAGCGATGGAATAGCGAAAAAGCGAGACAACTGGACCGACATGACGATCGCTGATTTGGCGATCGCAGTCAGGGTCCTTGCCTGGCGCGCCCTCCACCCTGCGATTTTCGTGACTTGCAGGCGTTTACATCATGCTTATGGACAGGCTTGCCAATAAGGTCCTTCCCACCCTCGATCGTTCCCTCCGGGCGATCTATCCCCAATCCTTCCCGTTCCGTTGCTTTCAGGCCGCGGTGGCGCTGGATGTCTACCTTGCGGAGCAGGGTGTCGAAAGCCGCGTCGTGGCGGGTGACTTCGAGGTTCTGACCCGGAACTCTATTTCTGGCCATGAGGAATTCCACGGATTCGGTCATCCGGAAAGTTGTTATTCCCATTTCTGGGTCGAGGCGCTGGGGCGCCTGATCGACGTCATGCCACGCTATATCCCGGACGGCTATGGCGGAACGGTTCTCCGTCCGCCGATGCTGATGTGGAAGATGTCTTCACCCCTTCCTCACTGCTTTCGCTACAAGGTTCGCGACCCCAATCCGCCGCTCCAGCGATTGATGGGGGAGGGGGATTGCCAAATCATTTCGGATCTTCTCGAGGACTTCCGCAGGCGGCTCAAGCAGGGCATGCAGTCGATCGCGCCGCGGCCGGTATTGCGTGGTCCGGCCTGCATCCTGGCTCACGCGCAAAAGCGCGACCCCTGGTGCGCCTGGTCGGCCCTGGCCCACCCGATGCCCGCGGAGCCGCGCGGTCCGGCCAGCAAGATCCGGGTCAGCGCGGGCCCGGCAATGCCTAGCGGCCCTGCCGCGGCCATTGCCGTGCAGGCGAAAAAGAACCGGATGCAACACCGCAAGCGCTGACAAGCACGCCGGTTGCGACGCCTTTTCACAATGAAGCGCTTTCCCCTTTCGGGGGGGAGGCGTATCATAGTCTGCGAAAAAGCGGAGATTCCTGATGACGAACGGCAGTGAAAAATACGTCTTTCTGATGCCCCTGGAGACAGATGAAGTCCGCGATCCGGGCACTGTCGCCGGCGCGTCGGCCTGGGTCGTGTCGATTGCCGGCCCCACACCGGGCAGCACGACCGCGCGCAACCACGAAAACCTGATCGTCCATTCGGACGGGGCGGAGGCGCGGGACGGTGATGCCATGGAGGCGGCTGTGGCTGACTTCTTCGGGCGCATGCGCGAAACCGGCCTGCCGGGCGTGCTCGACGCGCAGGACATTCGCGGCTGGCAGGATACGCCGCTCGACTTTTGCTGCCTGCTGACGGAGGCGATCGCCGACGATCTTCCCGATGTCGACGATCCCGACTTCCGCGACGACGATTTCGAGAACCACCACCTCGCCCCTTTGCGCGAGGCAATGGTCGATGCCTGCCCGGAATTCTCCGGCGAACCGGCGCCCTCTTTCGACGCCTGATACGCAAATGCGTATCTGCGTAACGACGCAATCACGAGGATGAACAGATGAAGAAGCTCACCATTGCCGTCCAGATCGATCTCGAGGCCGACACAGATACGCTGGCGCGCGCTCGGGAGGCGGTCATTGCAGCCCTTGAGGACCGCGTCCGCGAGGGCATCCTGCCGGCGGATATCGAATGCGAAAACTGGATGGTGCGCGATCTCTCGGCGCAAAACCGGACGCTGCGCGAGATCGCCGAGCACACCTGGTCCGAGACCGTCGCCGTCAAGCTGATCGATGACGAGGGATACACCGATCGCGAGGAAATCCTGGAAGGGATCCACGCCGCGCAGACCTCTCTCGATGACCTCATCGCGAGCGACGAGGAACTGCAGCGCGTCATCGTCAAGGCGAGGAAGGCGCGCGGCGAGACCGTTCTCGATGACGGCGCGCTGGTCGACCGCCTCTTGGCGGATCGCAACCTGCCGGAGCCCGAGGATGCCGAGGACATGGCGCCATGAAGGACCTGGCGCATCTCGAGGCCGACACGGTGGTGGCGAGCTACGCGCCCGGCCATGTCGAGCGTCGCTTCCTGTGCGGTCAGTGCCATGTCCTGGCGCTGGTCCTGAACCGCCGTTCGGGCCTGCGCCTTCATGGCCTTTTCGATACCACCGACGGGGCGATGCACCATGCCTTTGTCGTCGATGATGAAACCGGCCTTGCCTGGGACATTCGGGGCGGCCGCCGGCCGGAGCGCATCCATGAGGGATCCTGCGTCACCAAACCGCGGGTTGCGCAGGTGAGCGAGATCCAGGTCGTCGAGGCATTCGGCCGGGCCGATCGTGACGAGGTTCAGGCGGCGCGGCACGCCGCGGAACGCTACATCCTGCCGACGATCCTTTTGTCGCGGATCCCGGCCGAGCCAGAAGTGACCGGCCCAGAGCTTTGCCCATGAGCCTGGCGTAGCTGAATGGCTTCACTCTGAACGACCAGGCGCAGCAAGGCGCCGAAGCCTCCCTCGAGGGCGGTGCTCATCGCCAGCCGCCTCAGCGGCGGGCGCGAATAGAACCATCTGTCGATCGATGAGCGACGCCGCGCTTCATCGCGCATGACCGAGATCGACTGCAGGTGAGCGGCGAGCCCTTCGATCTCCTCGCCGGCGATCGCCTCGATCAGCTCGCGTGTGGCGCGGCGGTTGCGCAGGCGCAGCTCGGCCGCTGTTCCGAGATCGAGCACCTTCAGGAACATCATGTCGAGCGCCGCGGCGATCTGTTGCGGTCCTTGCGGGTCCCGTCCATCGAGACCGAAGTTCAGGATCAGGAAATGCAGCTCGAGGGCAGGCGCCTTGGCGAGCTTCGCGGCCAGGCGCTGCTCCAGGGGATGCGCGGACTTCATGAAATGACTGCGCTCGATGTGCTCCGGCAGCTGCACGCTCTTGCGCTTTTCCAGCTCGGCCAGGAAGGTCGTTACCCAGCGGATCATCCATCCACCTCCATTTCGGCGAAGGGAGTGAAGGTTTCTGCTGGCGTCGGCGATGGGCGCAGCCTGTTGTCGACACCCCAGAAATGGACCGAAAGCGCGAGGCCGCCCATGACCGCGAGGCAGGCGAGGCTTTCGAAGACGAGCCGCATTGGCAGTTCCTTTGCAGGCGCGACCCCGGGGAGCGGCCATTTCACGAGACGCTGAAATTCTATTCGATCAGCTATTTTTTCACAAAGCGGGAAAGCTGTCTTCCGGACATAGATCCACAACTTCCGGGTGCGCATCCTCACCATGTCGAGATCGGAAGGTCGCCACGTCGATCGGGTCGGAGACACGGTCGATCGCAACGCAATCCGCATCGATCGAGACGCCCTCTCGCTTGCGCCAGACATAGCCATAGCCGATCTCGTAGATCCCGGCGGGCACATCGACGGAGAAGACCCCGTCTTCCAGGCAGGCCAGCAGGAAGACATGGCCGCCGTCGTATTCGGTGAAGATCTCCACCGTTTCGACGCCCGCCTCGTCGAGGATGCGGGCCATCGCCGTGGCGATGTCCTGGCAGATCCCACCGGTGCCGTGATCCTCGGACAGGCCGTCTTCGGCCCGCTCCCAATCGTCGTAGACCGCGCGCGCCGCCTGCGCTAGGGCGGGGCGCAGGCGGTCGATATCGCAGCGAGATTGCATCTTTTCACAGGCTCGGCGCCGGCTCTTCCCCGGGCATCATCTCGCGCAGGCTCTCGATGGCATAGTCATGCCCGATGTGCTGCCAGACCGCATCCTGCGACAGGGCGCGAACATGATCGCCCTCCTTGCGCCAGGTCTCGACGACAATGCCGTAGACCTCGCCATTGACGGTTTTCGAGTATTCGTCGAGGACAGTATTGCTGTCGCGCAC
>CAZKSE010000186.1:0-7954 GCA_964555305.1 uncultured Rhodobacter sp.
GCGCCGCAGCCGCAAAGAGGCTCGGCGCGTGCCCGCTGATCGGGTTTCCGCCGATCGCCTGCGCGTCGGGTTGACGCCGGTTCCGCTCAATCCGCCCGGGCCTTCGCCTGCCGCTTGCGCTCGTGCGGATCGAGGAAGCGCTTGCGCAACCGGATCGCCTTGGGCGTGACTTCGACCAGTTCGTCGTCGTCGATATAGGCGATCGCCTGTTCGAGCGACATGATCACCGGCGGGGTCAGCCGCACCGCCTCGTCCGTGCCCGAGGCACGGACGTTGGTCAGCTTCTTGCCCTTGAGCGGATTGACCTCCAGGTCATTCTCGCGCGAATGCTCGCCGATGATCATGCCTTCGTAGATCTGCTCCTGCGCACCGATGAACATCCGCCCGCGCTCTTCCAGGTTCCACAGCGCATAGGCCACCGAGACGCCATTCTCCATCGAGATCAGAACGCCTTGGCGACGGCCCTGGATCGCACCCTTGTAAGGCGCCCATTCGTGGAAGACGCGGTTCAGCACGCCCGAGCCGCGCGTGTCGGTCAGGAACTCGCCATGATAGCCGATCAACCCGCGCGAGGGCACATGCGCGATGATCCGCGTCTTGCCGACACCCGCGGGCTTCATCTCGACCAGATCACCCTTGCGCGGGCCGGTCAGCTTTTCAATGACCGCGCCGGTGTATTCGTCATCGACATCGATGGTCACTTCCTCGACCGGCTCCAGCCGCTGCCCGCCCTCTTCGCGGAAGATCACGCGCGGGCGGCTGATCGACAGTTCGAACCCTTCGCGGCGCATGTTCTCGATCAGGACGCCCATCTGCAACTCGCCCCGCCCCGAGACGACGAAGGAATCGCCCCCCGGCGTCTCCTCGATATGGATCGCGACGTTCACTTCTGCCTCGCGCATCAGACGCTCGCGGATGACGCGCGACTGCACCTTCGAGCCGTCGCGCCCGGCAAGCGGGCTGTCATTGATGCCGAAGGTGACGCTGATCGTCGGCGGATCGATGGGCTGCGCAGGCAGCGGCGCCTCGACCGCCGGATCGCAGAGCGTGTCGGCAACGGTAGCCTTCGACATCCCGGCAAGCGTGACGATATCGCCGGCCTCCGCAGCGTCGATGGGCTGCTGGCCCAGCCCCCGGAAGGCAAGGATCTTGCTCACGCGGAATTGTTCCAGCCGCTCGCCCGTACGCGATAGCGCCTTCAGCGTCTCGCCCACCTTGCAGGTGCCCGATTCCACGCGCCCGGTCAGGATCCGGCCCAGGAACGGGTCGGCCGAAAGGGTCGTCGCCAGCATCCGGAACGGCTCGTCCCGGTGGGCGACCTGCGCGGGCGCGGGGACATGCGCGACGATCAGATCGAAAAGCGCGGCCATGTCCTGGCGCGGGCCATCGAGCTCTGCATCAGCCCAGCCATTGATGCCGCTGGCATAGAGCACCGGAAAATCGAGCTGGTCGTCGTCGGCGCCCAGATTGGCGAAAAGGTCGAACACCTCGTTCAGCGCGCGGTCGGGTTCGGCGGCCGGCTTGTCGACCTTGTTGAGCACCACGATCGGCCGCAACCCCAGCGCCAGAGCCTTGGATGTCACGAATTTTGTTTGCGGCATCGGGCCTTCGGCGGCATCGACCAACAGGCAGACGCCATCGACCATGCTCAGGATGCGCTCCACCTCGCCGCCGAAATCGGCGTGGCCGGGCGTGTCGACGATGTTGATGCGCACACCCTTCCATTCGACCGAGGTCGCCTTGGCGAGGATCGTGATCCCGCGCTCTCGCTCGATATCGTTCGAATCCATCGCGCGCTCGGTGACGGCCTGCCCGGCGCGGTAGACGCCCGACTGCTTGAGAAGCTCGTCGACCAGTGTCGTCTTGCCATGATCGACATGCGCGATGATCGCGATGTTGCGGATTTCCATCTGCGGACCCTTGTTGCTGCGGCGCCGCGATAGCAAGCTCGGGGGACAATGACCAGCACCAACGCGCGGAGCGTCTATTCCCGCCGGCCGCGTCTGCGGCCCCGGCGCCACGCGAAAGCGGCGCCGATCACGATCAGCGCGATGCCGACCGCTTCGCTCCAGCGTTCGGCGGGGATCTGCAGGAACTGCCATTGCATCCCGTGCCGCAGGTTGCCGATATCCGCCGCCCGCAGGGCGATGAAAGCCGCCAGAACCAGCCCTCCCGCCAGAACCGGCAGGTTTCGCCAAAGCGTCCGGCGCAACCACCAGAGTATCAGTAGCCCGGTGACCGAAAGCCCCGCCGTCAGGGCAAGAACGAACTGCCGCTGAACGGTATCGCGGGTCTGGTACCAGCCCTCTGCCTGCGCGATGCAGCGTCCGGCCAGCCGCAAGGTGGTCTGCAGATTGAGCTGCTTGTTGACAGCCAGAAAGATCAGGGCGAGCGCAACCACGGTCCAGAAGGCCCGCTCGCGCAGGCGGGTGTCGGCAGGAAAACCGCCACGCGCGGCGACCAGCGCGGTCATCACCGCAGCCAGCGCATAGCCCGCCGTCAGCGACCAGCCGAGGGGATGGTTGTCGCCAAGCTGCCAGACCCAGTTCTCTTGCAGGCAGGACAGGATCAATCCGGTGTCCATTCCACCGCCCTCAGGTGCCGATATAGCGGTCGCGGCGGTGGTTGATGCCGACGATCACATTGACCACGACCGCGCCCAGCAGCGACCAGAGCACCAGCTCCGGCGTCAGCACCAGGAGCGCCAGGGCAAAGAGCAGCGCGTCGAAGCCCAGCTGCACCCAACCCGCGCGCCAGCCCAGCCGCTCCTGCGCCATGAGCGCGACGATGCCCACGCCGCCCAGGCTTGCGCCGTGTCGAAAGATCGCCAGCAGCCCCGCCCCGGTGACCGCGCCGAACAGGATCGCCGCCAGCGCCGGGTGCAGGATCTGGATCTGCACCAGTTGCGGCGAGACGGCCGCAAACCCCGACAGAAGCGCCACCGCGGCAAAGGTCTTCAGCGTGAAGCGCGCCCCCATCCGAGACAGCCCGAGCGCGTAGAAGGGGATGTTGATCAGAAAGAAGATCGGCCCGAACCCCCAGCCCGTCGCGTAGGAAATCAGCACCGCGAGCCCCGCCGTCTGCCCGGTGACCAGCCCCGCCGAGGTCAGCACGACCAGCCCAAAGGCACACATGAAGGTGCCGAAGATCAGACCCTGTGCATCGTCGAACGGGCTGTGGCGCATCGGATCAGTGCATCGCCGAATTCGAGAAGAGGTTGATCACCAGGATCCCCGTGATGATCAGCAAAATCCCGATGACCGCCGGCAGGTCCAGCCGCTGGCCGAAGACGAAATAGCCGATCGCGGCGATGAAGCAGATGCCCAGCCCCGACCAGACCGCATAGGCGACGCCCACGGGGATGTACTTGAGAACCAGCGCCAGCAGGTAGAACGACACCCCATAGGCCAGCACCACCAGGATCGACGGGCCCAGCCGCGAAAACTGCTGGCTGGCCTGCAGGGCGGTCGTGCCGATCGTCTCGAAAAGGATCGCAGCGCCCAGAAAGAACCAATGCATGACTAACTCCCGACGGATCGGCCCGGCTTCGCACCTTTCGGCACGCTGGGCAAGCCGGGCTCAACCGCGCGGCAGACCTGTAGGCAGTCCGGTCGGCAGCCTGGTCGGCGCTCTCATTCGTGGTGGCGCTCGGGATCGCTGCGCACGGGAAGGCCGGCGACCCAGCGGGCGTAATCGGGCGCACGCGCGCGGTCGACCAGCGCCGACAGCCCGTCGATCGGCCGCTCGGACCAGTCCACCCGCAGATTGAGCGGCGGTTCGGTATCGCAGACGATCAGCATCGCGGCCGACATGTTGCCGCGGCTGTCCCCGCCCGCCATTTCGGCGGCGCGCAGACCGGCCAGCAGACGGTCCACCATCAGCCCCTCGGTCTGCAGATAGGCGTCGCGCGCGGCCTCCACCACCTGCGGGCCCTTGAGCGTGTTGCCGGCGACGATCAGATCCTCGGCGACCAGTTCGCCCTTCCAGCCCTGATTGCTCTCGCCGGTGAATACGCCCGTGGTCCCCGACCGGCACAGAAGGCTCATCTGCCGCCACGCGCGACCACCGTCGCGCCGGGTCACCTGATCGACCACATGCTGCGCCTGCTGGTCGTCGCGCAACAGATCGAAAGCCTCATCCGCCCAGATGGTAGAGGGTTTCTCACCCTGCGTCGCGGCGATGCCGGTGCGCGAATCCCCCCACAGCACCCAGGCGCCGACGCACAGATTGCCGGTCATCGCAGCCCCGCCCAGAAGCCCGTTCTCCGGATTGCGGGCAAGAATCGACATGGTCACGGGTGCATCCTCCTGTTGCAGATCGCGGGGCCGAGGATGCGCTGGAAAACGAATCCTTTCCAGATTGCAAATTATCATGATAAATTTGCCAGAGCGAGATCAACAGGGAGAAACCGCCATGCCGCCATTCCTGACCCGCCGCGCCGCCGGGCTCCTGACTGCCGCCTTCCTTGCCTCTTCGGCCCTGACCGCGCCGGCGCTTGCGCAGACCCCGCCGGGCGTGCTGGTCGTCGGACAGATCGCCGAGCCGCAGGCGCTCGACCCCCACGCCGTGACCGCGGTCAACGACTTCCGCATCCTGATGAACCTCTATGACGGGCTGGTGCGCTACGCCCCCGGCACGCTGGAGGTCGAACCCGCGCTGGCCGAGGAGTGGGACATCAGCGAGGATGGCACCGTCTACACCTTCACCCTGCGTGAGGGCGTGACCTTCCACGACGGCAGCGCGCTCGATGCCGAGGCCGTGGTCTGGAACTTCGATCGGATGCTCGACGAAGATCACCCGCTGCACGAAGCCACCGGACCCTTTCCGCTCAGCTTCTTCTTCTCCGCCATCGAAGAAGTCGAGGCGATGGACGACCGCACCGTGCGCTTCACCCTCAACGAACCCTATGCGCCGTTCCTGTCGAACCTCGCCTATCCGACCGGGCTGATCGTCTCGCCCGCCGCGGTCGAGGAGCATGGCGAGGACTTCGGCCGCAACCCCTCGGGCACCGGGCCCTTCATGTTCCAGGAATGGCGCTCGAACGAGCGGGTGACCGTGGTGCGCAACCCCGATTACTGGGATGGCCCGGCGCAATCCGAAGCCGTGATCTTCCGCCCGATCACCGACGCCAATACCCGCACCGCCGAGATGCTCGCCGGCGGCATCGACATCATGGTCGAGGTCCCGCCCGTGGCGCTGTCGCAGTTCCAGGGCGCGGGATTTGAAATCGCCGAGCAGGCCGGGCCGCATGTCTGGTTCCTGATCCTCAATGCCAAGGAAGGCCCCTTCGCGGATGTTCGCGTGCGCCAGGCGGCGAATTACGCGATCAACAAGGAGGCGCTGGTCAATGACGTGCTCGAAGGCACCGCGACCGTCGCCGCGGGCCCGATCGCACCCGCCTTCGCCTGGGCCTATAGCGAGGATCTCGACCCCTATCCCCACGACCCCGACCGCGCCCGCGAGCTTCTCGCCGACGCCGGGGCCGAGGGTGCGACGGTGACCTTCTATGTGACCGAGGGCGGCTCGGGCATGCTGGACCCGGTGCCGATGGGAACCGCGATCCAGGCCGATCTCGCCGCGGTGGGCTTCGACGTCCGGATCGAGACCTACGAGTGGAACACCTTCCTCGGCCGGGTGAACCCGGGGCTGGAGGGTCAGGCCGACATGGCGCAGATGGCTTGGATGACCAACGATCCCGACACCCTGCCCTTCCTCACGCTGCGCACGGATGCTTTCCCGGACGCGGGCGGATTCAACTCGGGCTACTATTCCAACCCCGAGGTGGACGAGTTGCTCGAACAGGCCCGCGTCGCCACCGACCAGGACGAGCGCGCGCGCCTTTACAAGGAGATGCAGGAAATCGTGCGCGAGGACGCGCCCTGGGTCTTTGTCGCGAACTGGGTGCAGAACGCGGTGACCAGCGACCGGGTCGAGGATTTCGCGCTGGAGCCTTCGTTCTTCCTGCTCCTGAAGGACGTGGTGAAGAACTGAGACGTCTTGGCGGGGGGCTCTCTGCCCCCCGCCGGGCTGCGCCGATTCACCCCCCGGGATAGTCTGAAACCCAATTCCGGGGGACGCGGAGGGGGCGATGGGCGGATACATCCTGAAGCGGCTTCTCTCGGCGATCCCGGTGCTTCTGGGCATCACGGTGATCGTCTTTCTGATCATGGCGATGATCCCGGGCGATCCGGCGACCGCGATCCTCGGCTCCTACGCGACGCCCGAGAATGTGGACCGGCTGAACCGGCACCTCGGCCTCGACCGGCCGCTCTGGCAGCAGTATTTCATCTGGATCGGCAATCTGCTGCAGGGCGATTTCGGCCGCTCCTTCGCGCTCAACCGCCCGGTGCTGGATGAGATCCTCGATCGTTTCGGCGCGACGCTGGTGCTGGCGGGCACAGCCTTCATGCTTTGCGCGATCTTCGGCATCGTCGCCGGCGTCGTGTCTGCCGCGCGGCAATACGGGTTCGCCGACAAGGCGATCACCGCCGCGGTGATCCTGGGGATCTCAGTGCCGTCCTTCTTTCTCGGCATGATGATGATCCTGCTCTTTGCGGTGAAGCTCAGGTGGTTGCCGGTCTCGGGGATGTATTCGATGTTCGGCGGCGGCGATCTGCCTGACCTGATCCGCCACCTCGCCATGCCCGCAATCGCCCTCTCGCTGGTCGCCACGGGCGTCGTGGCGCGGCTCTCGCGCGCCGCCATGCTGGAGGTGCTGCGCCAGGATTTCATCCGCACCGCCCGCGCCAAGGGCGTGCCGGAGCGGCGGGTGATCTGGGGCCATGCGCTGCGCGCGGCGATGGTGTCGATCATTCCCGTCCTCGGCCTGCAGGCCGGCTTCGTGCTCTCGGGCGCGGTCTATATCGAGATCGTCTTCCAGTGGCCGGGCATCGGCCGGATGCTGGTCGATGCGATCCTCAAGCGCGACATCCTGCTGGTGCAGGGCGGCGTGGTCTTTGTCGCGGCCTGCTATGTGGGCTTCAACATCGTCGTCGATGTCGTCCAGGCCTGGCTCGACCCGCGGATCAAGACATGAGGGCCGCGCCATGAGCCTTTTCCTGCGCCTTCTCTTCCGCAACCGGCTGGCCGGCTTCGGCGCGGTCGTGCTGGCGATCATCGTGGTGCTCGCGCTGATCACGCCCTTGCTGCCCCTGCATCCGCCCAATGTCACCAATACCGCCAACCGCTTCCTGCGTCCCTTGTCCGAGGGGCATCTGCTGGGCACCGACCATCTGGGCCGCGACCTGCTCTCGCGCCTGCTGCACGGCACGCGCCTCAGCCTTGCGGTCGGTTTCGCTGCCGCGGTGATCGCGGCGGTGACCGGCGCGGCGATCGGCATCATCGCGGGCTATGCGGGCGGGCGCACCGACAACGTCACCATGCGCGGCGTCGACATGCTGATGGCATTCCCCTACATTCTGCTCGCGCTGGCCATCGTCGCCGCGCTCGGACCCGGCCTCATGAACGCGCTCATCGCCGTCGCCGTCGTCAACATCCCCTTCTTCGCGCGCAACATCCGCGGCGTCACCGTCTCCATCGCGCACAAGGAATTCGTCGATGCCGCGCGCCTTTCCGGCCTCGGCCACACCCGCATCATCCTGACCGAGGTGCTGCCCAACGTCGTCCCCGTCATCGTCATCGCCATGTCCACCACCGTCGGCTGGATGATCCTTGAGACCGCGGGCCTGTCGTTCCTCGGCCTTGGCAGCCAGCCGCCGCAGGCCGACCTCGGCTCCATGCTGGGCGAGGCGCGGGGTGCGCTGATCACCGCGCCGCATACCTCGGTCGTGCCCGGCGTGATGATCCTCTTGATCGTCATGTCGATCAACCTTCTGGGCGACGGGGTGCGCGACGCGCTCGATCCGCGCCTGCGCTCGGGCGCGCTGTCGCGGCCGATGGCGGCGACGCTGGTGGACCGTGACGCCCCCCCGCCGCCGGACGCGGGCGGCGAGGG
>CAZKSE010000187.1:0-7810 GCA_964555305.1 uncultured Rhodobacter sp.
TCGCAGCTCAAATCGCAACCGCCTGACTGTCCGGTGAAACGGGGGCAAGATCACTCCGCTGCCTTGAAAGCCGCTATCCGCGGAAGTTTGGTTTCGATTAACAGCGGTGCTTAAGTGTTTTGAATCATGCCCTTGTCAAACGGTCCAAAGTAGGACCGTCGCGCATCAGGCGCTCGGCGGCAACCTCGGCTGCCGGAAACCGAGCCTCACCCGGTTGGCTTCAGGGTCGCGCAGGCGGGCGGGCCAGCCGATTCTCCGGCCCCGCCCGTGCCGCTCCTCAGGCGTGGATCGCGCCATCGCCGCAGGCCAGCGCCGCCTCGCGCACCGCTTCCGAGAAGGTCGGATGCGCGTGGCAGGTCCGCGCCAAATCCTCGGCGGCCGCGCCGAACTCCATCGCCACGCAGATCTCGTGGATCAGGTCGCCCGCCATCGGCCCGATCAGATGCGCGCCCAGGATGCGGTCGGTTTCCTTGTCGGCGAGGATCTTCACGAATCCCTCGCCCTGGAACACCGCCTTGGCCCGGCCGTTGCCCATGAAGCTGAACTTGCCCACCTTGTAGGCGCGCCCGGCTTCCTTCAGGCTTTCTTCGGTCTCTCCGACGCTGGCCACCTCGGGGGTGGTGTAGATGACGCCAGGGATCACCCCGTAATTCACATGCCCCGCCTGGCCGGCCAGGATCTCGGCCATGGCCATGCCCTCGTCCTCGGCCTTGTGGGCCAGCATCGGGCCCTGGATCGCGTCGCCGATGGCATGGATCCCCTTCACGCTGGTCGCGTAACGCTTGTCGGTCTGGATCTGCCCACCCTTCGTCGTCTCGATGCCCAACTCCTTCAGCCCCAGCCCGTCGGTATAAGGCCGGCGGCCAGTGGCGAGCAGGACGCAATCGGCCTCGATCTCGTGTTCGCTGTCGTCCTTGCGCAGCTTGTAGCTGACGCTGGCCTTGCCCTTCTTCACCTCGGTTTTCTGAACCGCAGCGCCGAGGATGAATTCCATCCCCTGCTTCTTCAGGATGCGCTGGAAGGTCTTTGCAATCTCGCCATCATTGCCGGGGATCAGCCGGTCGAGATATTCGATCACGGTCACCTCGGCGCCGAGGCGGGCATAGACCGACCCCATCTCAAGCCCGATCACCCCGCCGCCGATGACCACCATCTTCTTTGGCAGCTTCTCCAGTTCCAGCGCGCCGGTCGAGGTGACGACGATCTTTTCGTCCACTTCGACGCCCGGCAGGCTCGCGGGTTCGGAGCCGCTGGCGATGACGATGCTCTTCGCCTCGTGCATCTCGTCGCCGACCTTGACCTTGCCGGCTTCCGGGATCGAGGCCCACCCCTTCAGCCAGGTGACCTTGTTCTTCTTGAACAGGAACTCGATCCCCTTGGTGTTCTGGCCGATCACCTCGTCCTTGTAGCCGCGCATCCTGGTCCAATCGACCTTGGGCTTGGCAGTGATGCCCATCTTCTCGAAGTTCTCATGCGTCTCGTGCAGCATGTGGGTGGCGTGGAGCAGTGCCTTGGACGGGATACAGCCGACGTTAAGGCAGGTGCCGCCGAGCGTCTCGCGCCCTTCGACGCAGGCGACCTTCAGACCCAGCTGCGCCGCGCGGATCGCGCAGACATAGCCGCCGGGGCCCGCGCCGATGACGATGAGATCGAATTGAGCCATGCCGTTCTCCTTGTCCGGTCCTGCGCGGGCGAACTGCCCCGCGTCTGCGCCCGTGAGGGCGGGGCGCTTGGGCTACGACATGCCCGCAGGGCCCGGCCGAGGTCAAGGCTGATTGTCCTGCGACCAGCCTGGAAGGCCGCGCTCGACCCTTGTCCGGTACCGCAAACATCGGCCAGGGGTTGATATTGGCGCGCGGTCGGGCGATATTGACACCACTCGTCCCGGTCTGGACGCGCCGTTGGCGCATCGATCGGGCGCCGGATACCAATGCGCGCCTCTGCGCCTTCCGGCATCTCCGTGCCAGACGCGGGCGTTTCCGCTTTCCCCGGCTGATCTGTCGGCTGCGGTGCCCATCCCGTTGGCCGGATTGGCAAGAACAGAAGAAGGAGAGCACCATGAGCCTGACCAATGACGAACTGAAAAGCCGCATCGATGAACTGCAGGCTTCGGGGATGACCTTGGCGGCGCGGGCGCTGATGCGTGAGCTGAACTACCGCCAGAAGGCCGCCTGAACGGGCAGCGGGCGGACCGGATCTTAGCCTTCGGTCCGCAAGACTTTCGGGGCCGGGGTGCGCATGGGGCGCGCCGCGGCCCCGGTCGTTGCGGGCTGACATTCCTGGCGTCTGCTCTATATTCATCTCCTATGATCGACGTTCTGAAATCGCTCTTCCGCCCGCAGGGGGCCCCGCGCAACGAAGTTCCTGCCGATGTCGCCGTCGCGGCCCTGCTGGTCGAGGCGGCGCGCGCCGACGGCAGCTACGAGGCGGAGGATGGCCACGCGGTCGCGCATCTGCTGGAGGACATGCTGGATTTGACGACGGCCGATGCCAAGACCCTGCGCGAGCGGGGAGAGGCCGCGCAATCTGAGGCGGCAGATCTGGTGCGCTTCACGCGGGTGGTCAAGTTCGCGCTGGATGAAGCCGAACGTGTAGCGCTGATCGAGGGGCTGTGGCGGCTGGTTCTGATCGATCACCACCGCGACCCGCACGAGGATGCGTTGCTGCGGCGCCTGCCGCCGCTCTTGGGCATTACCGATCACGACAGCGCAGCCGCCCGGCGCCGCGTTCTGGCCCGCGCCGGGGAGACCGATACGGCCGATTGAGCGACCGGGACGGAGACGGAAAGGGCCGCAGGGGGCGTGGGTCAAAATTTGGACCGATTCCCAGGCTTGTGTAATTACAAAATAATTTTGCTAAATTAACCTTGGTGAACTTTATGGGCCGGGCCTGAAATTCGGCCGGGTCCCGGCCCTCGCGAGCCGGCACAAGACACCTTTAAACGTCGGTCGCAGTTTTGCGCGCGCCAACAGCACGCTTGACACGAATCACATCCTCTGACACCAAAAAGTGAAACATGAACCATATGTCATGTTTTGTCAGGGAGGATCACATGAAACTGAAATTCGCCGTCATTGCGACGGCCCTTCTGGGCTTTGCCGCACCGGCACTTGCCGAGATCCGCATCGCCCATGTCTATGACCGAACGGGCGCGCTGGAAGCCTATGCCGCGCAAAGCCAGGTCGGTCTGATGATGGGCATCGAATACGCCACCGAAGGCACGATGGAGATCGACGGTCAGCCAATCCGCGTGATCGAGAAGGACAGCCAGTTGCGCCCCGACCTGGGCCGCGCCCTGCTCGCCGAAGCCTTTGGTGATGACGACGCGCATATCGCTGTCGGCCCGACCAGTTCGGGCGTGGCGCTGGCCATGTTGCCGGTGGCCGAGGAATTCGAGCGCCTGCTGATTGTCGAGCCGGCGGTGGCCGACAGCATCACCGGCAGCGAATGGAATCGCTACATCTTCCGCACCGGGCGCAACTCCAGCCAGGATGCGATTTCGAACGCGGTGGCCCTGGGGCGTGAGAATGTGGTGATCGCGACGCTGGCGCAGGACTACGCCTTCGGCCGGGATGGCGTCGCGGCCTTCCGTGAGGCGCTGGCGGATACGCCCGCAGAACTGGTGCATGAAGAATATGTGCCCACCGACACGACCGATTTCACCGCTGCCGCCGAGCGGATCTTCAATGCGATGGCGGGTCATGAGGGCGAGAAGCGGCTCTTCGTGATCTGGGCGGGCGGCAATAACCCGATTGGCCGGATCCAGGCGATGGCCCCCTCGCGCCACGGGATCGAGATCGCCACGGGCGGCAACATCCTGCCCGCCATGGGTGCCTATCGCGACCTGCCGGGCATGGAAGGGGCCACCTATTACTACTACGAGATCCCGCAGAACCCGGTGAACGATTGGCTGGTTGAACAGCATTTCGAGCGCTACGGCACGCCGCCCGATTTCTTCACTGCCGGTGGCATGGCAGCCGGTCTGGCCGTTGTCGAGGCGATCCGCCGCGCCGGTGGCGCCGAAGATACCGAGGCGCTGATCGAGGCGATGGCCGGCATGGAATGGGAGACGCCGAAAGGCACGATGCGCTTCCGCGCCGAGGATCACCAGGCGCTGCAGGAGATGTATCACTTCCGCATCCGCGTCGAGGACGATGTGGCCTGGGGCATTCCCGAACTGGTCCGCGTCCTGGGAATCGACGACATGGACATTCCGATCCGCAACCGGCGCTGAGCTGGCCGGCCGGGCGCGCCACGGCAGCGCCCGGCCCCCACCCTTCTTCTCTTTCGCGGCCTGATTGTCTGGCGCTTTCGCGCGCCACCGGCCGCGTTGTCGAAAAAATCTGTCCCAAGGGGCCAGCAAGATGACCCAACCCTCGCTGGAAACACGCGATCTGACGGTGCGCTTTGGCGGGCATGTCGCGGTCGATCAGGTGAGCTGCGCCTTTCGTCCGGGCGAGTTGACCGCCATCGTCGGGCCGAACGGGGCGGGCAAGACAACCTATTTCAACCTCATCTCGGGGCAGATCCCGGCAAGCGCGGGCAGCGTGCATCTGGGCGACGAGGATATCACCCGGCTGTCGGTCCCGGCGCGGACGGATCGGGGGCTGGGCCGGGCGTTCCAGCTTACCAATCTATTTCCGAAGCTGACGGTGCTGGAGAACGTCCGGCTGGTCATCCAGGCACGACTGCACCGGGGGTTCAACATCTGGACGATGGCGATGAGCCATCGCGACCTGATCGAGGCCGCCGAGGCCGTGCTGGAACGGGTGCGCCTGTCGCATCTGGCGCATCAGACCGTGTCGGCCTTGCCGCATGGCGATCAGCGCAAGCTGGAGGTGGCAACGCTGATCGCGATGGAGCCAAAGGTTTTCATGTTCGACGAGCCGACCGCCGGCATGTCGGTCGACGAGGCGCCGGTGATCCTGGACCTGATCGCCGGGATCAAGCGCGACCCCTCGGCAACGGTGTTGCTGGTCGAGCACAAGATGGACGTGATCCGCACGCTCGCCGACCGGATTGTTGTGCTGCACAACGGTGCGCTGGTCGCCGACGGCCTTCCGGGCGAGGTGATGGCCTCGGCGGTGGTGCAGGAAGCCTATATGGGCAAGGAGCTGACCGATGTCTGACCCGATTCTGAAGATCAGTGGGTTGCAGACCGATATTGCGCAATACCACATCCTGCACGGCGTCGATCTGGAGGTGCCGCGCGGGCAGGTTACGATGCTTCTGGGCCGCAACGGCGCCGGCAAGACGACCACACTGCGCTCGATCATGGGACTTTGGCGGCCGCGGGCCGGGTCGATCCGCTTCGACGGGGCCGAGATCGCCGGGCTTGCGCCGCCGCAGATTGCGCAGCGCGGCATCGGTTTCGTGCCCGAGGACATGGGCATCTTCGCCGATCTGACGGTCGAGGAGAACCTGATCCTCGCCGCCATTTCCGGGCCGATCCGGCGCGACCGGCTGGAATGGGTCTTTGCCGCCTTTCCTGCGCTCTCGACCTTCTGGAAGATGCCGGCGGGCAACCTGTCGGGCGGGCAGAAGCAGATGCTGGCGATCGCCCGCGCGGTGATCGAGCGGCGGGGGCTTTACCTGATCGACGAGCCGTCGAAGGGGCTTGCACCGGCGATCGTGGCGACGATGGCGCGAGCGCTGAAGGATCTGAAGGCCGATGGCGCCTCGATCCTGATGGTCGAGCAGAACTTTTCGCTGGCGCGCGCGCTGGGCGATCAGGCCGCGGTGATGGACGACGGTCGCATCGTCTGGGCCGGGGTGATGGCCGAACTTGCCTCGGACGCCGGCCTGAAGGAACGGCTGATGGGCCTGAAGATGGAGCTTGCATGACACTCGCCCCCGAACACGCGCCGAAGATGGCGCGCCTGTCGCTGTCCGAGCGGCTGCAACCCTGGATGCCGGTGCTGCTGGTGCCGGCGCTGATCCTGGCGGGGTATCTGTCCATCGCCTCGCCAAGCTCGTGGCTGACGCTGACGGTGTCGGGGCTGGCGATGGGGATGATGATTTTCGTCATCGCCTCGGGGATGACGCTGGTCTTCGGGCTGATGGACGTGATCAACTTCGGCCACGGCGCCTTCGTGTCCTTCGGGGCCTTCGTCGGGGTCAGCGTCCTGCTGGTGATGACCGGCATGACCGGCGCGCCCTCGCTGATGCTGAACCTGCTGGCGGTCGGCGCGGCGATGCTGGGGGCGATGGCGGTGACCGGGGTGCTGGGGCTGGGGTTCGAGCGGGTGATCGTGCGGCCGGTCTATGGCAGCCATCTGAAGCAGATCCTGGTCACGATGGGCGGGCTGATCGTCGCCGAGCAACTGATCCACGTCATCTGGGGCGGTGAGGAGATCTTCATCGGCCGGCCGGAGATGCTGAAGGGCTCGATCACGCTTTTCGGGGCGACGCTGGAGAAATATCGGCTGGTCGCGGTGGGTTTGGGGCTGGTGCTGTTTCTGATCATGCGCGCGGTGCTGCGCGGCACCAAGCTGGGGCTGATCGTCCGCGCCGGGGTGGAGAACCCCGAGATGGTGCAGGCGATGGGCTACCATATCCGCCGCGTATTCGTGCTGGTCTTCGTCGCCGGCTCGGCGCTGGCGGGGCTGGGCGGTGTGATGTGGGCGCTCTACCAGGAGATGATCACCGCCCATATGGGGATGGAGATCATGATCCTGGTCTTCATCGTGGTGATCATCGGCGGGCTCGGCTCGGTCGAGGGGTGCTTCATCGGTGCACTCCTGGTCGGCTTGATGCAGAACTACACCGCCTTTCTCGAGCCGAAGCTCGCGCTGATCTCGAACATCGGTTTGATGGTCGCGATCCTCATGTGGCGTCCACAGGGCATGATGCCCGTCATCAAGGCCAAGTGAGGGCAGAGCGATGGTACGACTGTTTCTTTCCGGCGATCATCCGCAAAGCCGCATCCTGGGCGCGCTGCTTCTGATCGTCCTTTTCGCGCTCGCTTTCGCGCCCTTCCTGTTCCCCGGCACCAGAAGCCTGGAGACGGCGGCACGGATCTGCATCTTCATCGTGCTGGTGGCCAGCTACGACCTGCTTCTGGGCTATGCCGGGATCGTCAGCTTCGCGCATACGATGTTCTTCGGCATGGGGGCCTATGGGGTGGCGATCACGGCCCAGCGGATGGGGTCGGGTTATGATGCACTTCTCATCGGCACCGTCGCGGGCACCGTGCTGGCGGCGGCCTTCGCGCTGATCATCGCGCTCTTCTCGCTGCGGGTGCGGGCGATCTTCTTTGCGATGATCACGCTTGCGGTGGCTTCGGCCGTCGCGGTGCTGGTCAGCCAGTTGTCGGCCATCACCGGCGGCGAGGATGGGATGAACATCCGCATCCCGCGCGAACTGACCCCGGCCTTCCGGCCTTTTGACGAGCCCGTGCTGGGCTTGCGCATCACCGGACGGCATCTGAACTACTACCTCGTCTTCTTCAGCTGCCTGGCGATGTTCCTGATCATGCTTCGGGTCGTGAACTCGCCCTTCGGCCGGGTCTTGCAGGCGATCCGCGAGAACGCCTTCCGCGCCGAGGCGATCGGCTACCGCGTCGTCTATTTCCGGGCGCTGGCCACGGTGCTGTCGGCGGCCATGGCGGCGCTGGCCGGCGCGGTCTTCGCCATCTGGCTGCGCTATGTCGGCCCCAGTACGACGCTGGGGGTAGAGATCATGCTGGATATCCTTCTGATCGTCGTCATCGGCGGCATGGGGACGATGTATGGGGCGGTGATCGGCACGGTCGTCTTTGTGCTGGCGCAGAACTACCTGAAGGACTGGATGGGCGGCGCGTCCGAGGCAA
>CAZKSE010000188.1:0-7760 GCA_964555305.1 uncultured Rhodobacter sp.
TCGGCGTGGTGATCTGGGCCTTCCGCCCGGGCAGCCGCAAGGTGCATGACGAAACCGCCTCGATGATCTTCCGCAACGATGACACGCCAGCCACGACGAAGCGCGACGCGCCCGGATCGAAGGCCAGCGAAACCGGAAAGGCCCGCTGATGGTCGAGAAAACCCCCGAGAACAAGGTCAGCCCCCCCGAGCGGCAGTATCCGGACCCCAAGCAGAAACTGCGCAAGGAAGTTCAGACAACCGGCCATTCCTGGGACGGGATCGAGGAATACGACAACCCGATGCCGCGCTGGTGGCTCTGGACCTTCTACATCACCATCGCCTGGGCGGTCATCTACATGATCTTCTACCCCGCCTGGCCGCTGGTGACGCGCGCCACGCAGGGGATCCTCGGCTACGACACGCGCGCCGCCGTCGCCGCCGATATCGAGCGGTTCAACGAGCGCAACCAGATCTGGTTCGACCGGCTCCTCGATACCGAGCTGGAAGAGGTGCGCGCGGACCCCGATCTGCAAAGCTTCGCGGTGAACGCGGGCGGCGCGGTCTTCCGTGCGCAATGCTCGCAGTGCCACGGCGCCGGGGCGGCCGGGGTGCAGGCCTCGGGCTTTCCCAGCCTGCTGGATGACCAGTGGCTCTGGGGCGGCACGATTGACGACATCCACCAGACCGTGCGCTACGGGATCCGCAACGAGGAACACCCCGACGCCCGCTGGTCGGAAATGCCCGCCTTCGGCCGCGACGGCCTTCTGGACAGCGACGAGATCGACCAGGTCGTCCACTTTGTGCTGCAACTCTCGGGCCAGCAGCACGACGCCGACCTCGCCACCCCGGGCGAGGAGGTCTATCTTGACAATTGCGCTGCCTGCCACGGCGACGGCGGCGAGGGCGATCCCTTCGTCGGCGCGCCGGCGCTCAACAACCAGATCTGGCTCTACGGCGGCTCCTATGACGCGATCCGGCATTCGGTCTACTACTCGCGGTTCGGCGTGATGCCGGGCTTCGCCGGCCGCCTGCGCGACGCCGAGATCCGCGCCGTCGCTGCCTATGTCCACCAGTTGGGCGGCGGCCAGTAACCGGCCGCGGCCACACAAGAACTCACGCGGCGGCCGCAGAATGCCGCCGCGTGATCCGGCCCCGGGGGGGGAAGGCGAGGACGCCGCCGATGCGCCGCTTCGCCGCACTTAAAAGCTGCCGGAAAAAGGTGCATTTACCCGGTATCAGAGAGGCCGTCGACTCAGCCGACCTCAGTCAACGGCACCAGCCAGGAGCCCGGAACCGTGAGCTCGCAAGACGACACTCCCCAGCTTTACGCCGCCCGCGAACCGATTTTCCCGCGGCGCGTGAAGGGAAACTTCCGCACGCTGAAATGGTGGCTGCTGGCGGTGATGCTGGGCATCTACTACATCACCCCCTGGATCCGCTGGGACCGCGGCCCCGCGATGCCCGATCAGGCGGTGCTGGTCGATCTGGCAAGCCGCCGCTTCTTCTTCTTCATGATCGAGATTTGGCCGCACGAATTCTACTTCGTCGCGGGTCTGCTGATCATGGCGGGGATCGGGCTTTTCCTCTTCACCTCGGCCTTCGGGCGGGTCTGGTGCGGCTATGCCTGCCCACAGACCGTCTGGACCGACCTCTTCATCCTCGTCGAGCGCTGGATCGAGGGGGACCGCAACGCCCGCCTGCGCCTGCACCGGCAGAAGTGGAACGGCGAGAAGGTGCGCAAATACGGCACCAAATGGATTGTCTGGCTGCTCATCGCCATGGGAACCGGCGGCGCGTGGATCTTCTATTTCGCCGACGCGCCGACGCTGATGCGCGACCTCTTCACGCTTGACGCGCATCCGGCCGCCTACATCACCCTCGCCGTACTGACCGCCACGACCTTCTTCTTCGGCGGCTTCTTCCGCGAGCAGATCTGCATCTACGCCTGCCCCTGGCCCCGCATCCAGGCCGCGATGATGGACGAGGACACGATCACCATCGGCTACCGCGACTGGCGCGGCGAGCCGCGCGGCAAGCTGAAGAAGGGCCAGCTCGACCCCGCGCAGGGGGATTGCATCGACTGCATGGCCTGCGTCAACGTCTGCCCGATGGGGATCGACATCCGCGACGGCCAGCAGATGGAATGCATCACCTGCGGCCTGTGCATCGACGCCTGCAACGAGGTGATGGACAGGATCGGCAAGCCGCGCGGGCTGATCGACTACCTTGCGCTTTCGGACGAGGTGAGCGAACGGCAGGGCGCGCAGCCGATCCCGGTCTGGAAACATGTCTTCCGCCCGCGCACGATGGTCTATACCTTCCTCTGGGCGGGGATCGGGCTGGGCCTGATCGTCGCGCTGTTCCTGCGCACGGACATCGACATGTCGATCTCGCCGATCCGCAACCCGACTTTCGTGATGCTGTCCGACGGCACCATCCGCAACGCCTACGACATCCGCCTGCGCAACATGTCGAACGAGCCGCGCCCGTTCTTCCTGTCGGTGGCCGACGATCCGTCGATCCGGCTCTCGATCGAGGGGGCGCAGGGCCAGATGGTCACCGTGCCCGCCGACGAACAGGTCAGCCGCCGGGTCTATCTGACCGCGTCTCCGGGGACCGAACCGGCACGCGCCGCCACGACACCGGTGCGCATCTGGGTCTCGGTGCCCGGCGACACCGCGCGCATCTACGGTGAAACCGTCTTCAACGGGAGGGGAGAATGAGCAAGCGCAAGGGCGAGTTGACCGGGGGCAAGGTCCTGGCCATCTTCGTCGGGGCCTTCGGGCTCATCATCACGGTCAACATCGTCATGGCCTGGAACGCCATCAGCACCTTTCCCGGGCTCGAGGTGCAGAACAGCTATGTCGCAAGCCAAGGCTTCAACGATCGGCTGGAACGGCAACGCGCCCTCGGCTGGGATGTCCGCGTCGAGGTCGGCGAGGGCGAGCTGCGCGTGCATATCACCGACCCCGACGGCACCCCCGCCGAGGTGGCGGACCTTGCCGCGACGCTCGGTCGCGCCACCCATACCCGCGACGACCTGACGCCCGAATTCACCTATGCAAGCGGCAGCTTCCGCGCCCCGGTCGCCTTGGAGGGCGGCAACTGGAACCTGCGCCTTGTCGCCACCGCCGCCGACGGGACCGAATTCCGCCAGCGCGTCTCCTTCAGTCATCGGGGCTGAGATGGGGCCGGGGATCGCATGAGCGACACGCTGCACGTCCCCTCCGCCTCGGCCTGCCCGGCCTGCGCCGTGGGCGGGGCCGCGGCCGATCAGGCCGCCCGCGCCCCCCTGCCCGACGCGCGCATCGTCCTGTCGGTCCCCGATGCGCATTGTGCCGCCTGCATCACCACGATCGAACGCGACCTGGAAAAGATGCAGGGCGTCCAATCGGTCCGCCTGAACCTGACCATGCGCCGCGTCTCCGTTCAGGCCGACCCGGGGACCGAACCCGCCGCGGTGATCGACCGGCTCAACCGGCTGGGCTACGACGCGCACGAGCTGGACCCCGGCACGCTCAGCATGACCGAGACCGAGCGTCAGGGCCGCGACCTGCTGATGCGCCTCGGCGTCGCGGGCTTTGCGATGATGAACATCATGCTCCTGTCGGTCGCCGTCTGGTCGGGCGCGACGGATGCCACGCGCGACCTCTTTCATCTGATCTCGGCGCTGATCGCCATTCCCACCGTCGCCTTTTCCGGCCGGCCCTTCTTCGTCTCGGCCGCGCGCGCGCTGCGTGCCGGACGGCTGAACATGGACGGGCCGATTGCGCTGGCCCTCGTGCTGACCGTCGTCATCTCGCTTTACGAGACGCTGCAATCGGGCGAACACGCCTATTTCGAAGCCGTGGTCATGCTGACCTTCTTCCTGCTGGCCGGCCGCTATCTGGATTTCCGCGCCCGCGCCGCCGCGCGCTCTGCCGCGCAGGAACTCGCAGC
This sequence comes from uncultured Rhodobacter sp., assembly GCA_964555305.1. Taxonomy (GTDB): domain Bacteria; phylum Pseudomonadota; class Alphaproteobacteria; order Rhodobacterales; family Rhodobacteraceae; genus Pararhodobacter. Next base: position 3,921 of record CAZKSE010000188.1, read on the forward strand.
CCTCGAAGTGCCGCGCGCGATCCGCCTGCGCGACGGCGCCGAGCTCACCGTCCCCGTCGCGGAGCTGAAGGTCGGCGACCTCGTGCTGGTGCGCCCGGGCGGGCGGGTGCCCGTCGATGGCGTCGTCACCGCCGGCCGCTCCGAAATCGACCGCTCGCTTCTGACCGGCGAGACGCTGCCTGCCTTCGCCGGCGAAGGCGCCGTCCTCAGCGCGGGCGAGGTGAACCTGACCGGGCCCCTGACCGTCCGCGTGACCGCGGCGGGCAAGGACACCTCACTGCACCGCATGGCCGATCTGGTCGCCAATGCCGAAGCCGCGCGCACCCGCTACACCACGCTGGCCGAACGCGCCGCCCGCGCCTATGCGCCGACGATCCCGCTTCTGTCGCTGGGGGCGTTCATGGCCTGGATGTATCTGTCGGGCGGCGATCTGCGGCTTTCGGTCAATATCGCGGTGGCCACGCTGATCATCACCTGCCCCTGCGCCCTGGGCCTCGCGGTCCCGGCCGTGGTGACCGCGGCCAGCGGCAAGCTTTTCCGCATGGGCCTTCTGATCAAGGACGGCACCGCCCTCGAACGCCTGGCCGAGGTCGATTGCGTCGTCTTCGACAAGACCGGCACCCTGACCCTCGGCACGCCCGAGCCCACGAACCTCGACGACCACTCCGAGGACGCGAGCCGCGTCGCGCTGGCGCTGGCCCGCGGCTCCAGCCACCCGCTTGCGCAGGCGCTGGCCCGTGCGCTCACCGACCGTGGCATCCAGCCCGTGGCCCTCGACGCCGTGCAGGAAGTGCCGGGTTACGGGATCGAAGGGCTCTGGCAGGGCGACCGCGTCCGCCTCGGCCGCGCCGCCTGGGTGGGCGCCGAGATGCGCGAGAGCACCGCCGCCTATCTCTCGCTCGGCGGCCGGACCCATGCCTTCACCTTCGCCGATCGCCTGCGCCCGGGGGCCGAGGGACTGGTCGCCGCGCTCAGGGCGCAGGGCAAGCAGGTCTGGCTGATCTCGGGCGACGTGCCGGCCGCGGTGCGCGACATGGCCGCGCGGCTCGGCATCGACGACTGGCAGGCCGAGGCCTTGCCCGAGGACAAGGCCGCCCGCATCGCCGCCCTGCACCAGGCCGGCCACAAGGTGCTGATGGTGGGCGACGGGCTCAACGACACCGTGGCGCTGGCCGCCGCGCATGTCTCCATCTCGCCGGCGACCGCGCTCGATGCCGCGCGCACCGCCTCCGACATCGTGCTTCTGGGCCGCGACATCTCGCCCATCGCCGATGCGGTGCGGATGGGCAAGCTCTCCACCCGCCGCATCCGCGAGAATTTCTGGCAGTCGGGCGTCTACAACGCCGTCTTCGTGCCGGTCGCGCTCCTGGGGCTGTGCACGCCGCTATGGGCCGCCGCCGTGATGTCGCTGTCGTCGATCACCGTCGCGCTCAATGCGCTGCGGCTGAAATAAGGGGCCTGTGATGGACGTTCTCGCCATCCTCATTCCGATCTCGCTGGGCCTCGGCCTGCTCGGGCTCGGCGCGTTCTGGTGGACCCTCAAGAAGGGGATGTACGACGACCCCGAAGGCGACAGCCGCCGCATCCTGCGCGACGATTACGACGACCACCCCAAGCCCTGACGACCTGATACACCGACGCCCCCGCGCGCGGCTTTCCCGTCAGCCGATCGGCCGGGGCGTGTCCCCCACTGCCTCGCTCCGCGGGTTCCCTCCCCGTCCGAGGTCACGCCATGGGCGCCGAGCTGACCAACGGCGAACCCCGCCGCGAGTCCTACGTCTGTCCTACGCTTGCCATACGCTTGCCATACGTTTGCCATACGCTTGTCATACGCTTGTCATACGCCTGACACGCGCCCCAGCCGCGCCGCAATCCGCGCCGCCAACCGCCGCGCCACCTCGCCCTTGGGCAGACGCGGCCAGTCCTCGACACCCGTCTCGGTGATCAGATGGACCGCGTTTTCCGTCCCGCCCATGATCCCCGTTGCCTCTGAAACATCATTGGCCACGATCCAGTCGCACCCCTTGCGCACCCGCTTCGCCTCGGCATGGGCGACGACCTTTTCGGTCTCGGCGGCGAACCCCACCACCAGCGCCGGCCGCTGCGCATGGCGCGAAAGGGCGGCTAGAATGTCAGGGTTTTCAACGAATTGCAGGATCGGCAAGCCCGCTTCGCCCTTCTTCATCTTCTGCCCGGCGGCATTGGCGACCCGCCAATCCGCCACCGCCGCCGCCATCACCGCCGCCTCCGCCGGCAGCGCCGCCTCGACCGCCGCCAGCATCTGCTGCGCCGTCTCGACCCGGATGACCCGCACCCCCGCGGGCGGCGCAATGCTCGCGGGCCCGGTCACGAAGCTCACCCGCGCGCCCAGATCGCGCAACGCCGCCGCAATCGCCGCGCCCTGCGCCCCCGAGGACCGATTGGCAATGTAGCGCACCGGATCAATGGGCTCATGCGTCGGCCCCGAGGTGACGATGACATGCCGCCCCGCCAGTTCCCCGCCCCCCAGCGCCGCTGCAATCGCATCGCGTATCGCCGCCGGTTCCGCCATCCGCCCGGGCCCATGCTCGCCACAGGCCATGTCGCCGACCTCGGGCCCCACGGTCAGCACGCCATCACCTTGAAGTTGCTTCAGGTTTCGCTGCGTGGCCGGGTGGACCCACATCCGCACGTTCATCGCCGGCGCGATCAATACCTGCTTGTCGGTGGCCATCAGCAGTGTCGAGGCCAGATCGTCCGCATGGCCGCCTGCCATCTTCGCCATCATGTCCGCCGTGCAGGGCGCCACCACCACCAGGTCGGCGGCGCGCGACAACTGGATATGGCCCATTTCGGCCTCGGTCGTCAGATCGAAAAGGTCACGGTGCAGCGCCTCCCCGGCCAGCGCCGCGACCGACAGCGGCGTCACGAATTGCTCGCCCGCCCGCGTCAGCACCGGCACCACCGCCGCGCCTGCGCCGCGCAACAGTCGGATCAACTCCAACGCCTTGTAGGCTGCGATGCCGCCGCCAATGATCAACAGGACGCGCTTGCCGGACAGCATCGATAGCCTCCCCTTCGCGGCGAAAGCCTAGGGGGCGGGCGGGGGGAGATCAACTCGAAACCGCGCGCCCGTCTCGGCCCGGTCCGCATATGCGATCACGGATTATATCATTTTAAAACCGCCTCTTGCTCGTCTGCCCGCATGCGGACGCCTCCGCCGTGGCGCACCCTCGCGGCGTTTTCAGCCTTCGAAAAGGTCCGTCTGCCCGCTCCCGGCGCGCGGTGGTTCGAGCCCGATATGCCGCCAGGCGTTCGCCGTCAACATCCGGCCGCGGGGCGTGCGAGCGATCAGGCCCTGCTGCAACAGGTAGGGCTCGATCACCTCCTCGATCGCATCGCGCGATTCGGAAAGCGCCGCGGCAATCGTCTCCACCCCCACCGGCCCGCCGGCATAACCCTCGGCCAGCAGCTTCAGATAGCGCCGGTCGGCACCGTCGAGACCCAGGTGATCGACCCCCAGCCGGGTCAACGCATCATCCGCGAGCGCGCGCGTGAGCTTCCCGTCGCCCTCGACCAGCGCGAAATCGACAACCCGACGCAAGAGCCGCCCGGCGATGCGCGGCGTGCCGCGGGCACGACGGGCGATCTCGGCCACGCCCTCGGCCTCGGCAGCGACGCCCAGCAGCCTCGCACCCCGGCTGACGATCTCGCAGAGTTCGGCCTCGGTGTAGAATTGCAGCCGGGTGGGGATACCGAAGCGGTCGCGCAGCGGCGTCGTCAGCAGGCCCAGCCGGGTCGTCGCGCCGACCAGCGTGAAGGGCTGCAACTCGATCCGCACGGTGCGCGCCGCCGGCCCCT
>CAZKSE010000189.1:0-7758 GCA_964555305.1 uncultured Rhodobacter sp.
GCGGTATAGAGCCCCTCGATCTCGGCGGCGTATTTCGTCGTGATGTTGGCGCGGCGGACCTTCATGGTCGCGGTGACCTCGTCATCGTCGTGATCGAGCTCCTTGGTCAGCAGGTGGAAGCGCCGGATGCGGCTGACCTGGGCGAGCTGGGCATTGGCAGCGTCGATCTCGGTGCCGATCAGGTCGCGCACGGCGGGGTTTTCGGCCAGGTTGCGGAAGTTCGTATAGGCGATGCCGTGTTCCTCGGCCCATTTGCCGACGGTCTCGTAGTCGATCTGGATCAGCGCCGCGACGTATTTGCGCCGCTCGCCGATGGTGATGCATTCCTTGATATAGGGACTGCCCTTGACCGTGTTCTCGATCTCGGAGGGCGAGAGGTTCTTGCCGCCGGCGGTGATCATGATGTCCTTCAGCCGGTCGACGATGCGGTATTGCCCCTGGGCATCGACCTCGGCCACGTCGCCGGTATGCAGCCAGCCGTCGCGGATCGTGGCGGCCGTCGCCTCGGGGTTCCGGTAATACCCTTCGAAGACCAGGTCCGAACGGACCAGCAGCTCGCCCAGCTCGCCGATGCGGGTCTCGGCGTTGCAGACCGGGGTGCCGACGCTGCCCTCGATCAGCCGGTCGCGCGTCTGGCCGAGCACCATGCCGGAGGTTTCGGTGGCGCCGTAAACCTCGACCAGCGGCACGCCGATCGTGCGGAAGAAGCGCACCACGCGCGGCGAGATCGGCGCGGCCCCGGTCATGGCGATACGCACCCGCGTCAGCCCGATGAAATTCTGCAGCGCCCGGAAGACCAGCAGATAGGCCAGCGCATAGGTCGCCTTCTGGCCCAGCGTCAGCTGGCCCCAGGGCGTCTCGGCGAAGGGCTCGCAGACACGGATCGCCCAGTCGTAGAGGCGTTTGCGCAAGCCCCCGGTTTCCAGCATGCGGATATGGATCGCCGAGTGCAGCTTTTCCCAGATCCGCGGCACGCCCAGGAACATCCGCGGCGCAACCTCGCGCAGGTCCTCCTGCACGGTGCGGATCGACTCGCCGAAATTGATCTGGCTGCCCAGGTAGACCGGCACCATCGTCGTGCAGAACTGCTCGGCCACATGGCAGAGCGGCAGGTAGGAAAGATGCGTCGTGTCGGGCTTCAGCCCCAGCCGGTCGACCACCGCGATGGCCTGGGCGCGCAGGTTCCGGTAGGACAGGATCGCCCCCTTCGGTTTGCCGGTCGAGCCCGAGGTGTAGATCATCAGCGCCTTGTCCCCCAGCGTCTGGGCAGCAAGCGCCTGGTCGATCAGCTCGGGATGGGCGGTGCGGTGGGCGCGCCCGGCCTCCTCGAGCGCCGAGAAATGCAGCACGGTCGCCGCGTCGTAGCGGCGCATCCCCTTGCTTTCGATCACCACGATCCGGCGCAGGCGGGGCAGCTGGTCTTGCACCTCCAGCACCTTGTCGACCTGTTCCTGATCCTCGCAGATGACGATCTCGGTCTCGGAATGCGCCAGCACATAGGCGACTTCATTGGCCGGGCTGGTCGGATAGACGCCGATGGTCACCGCCCCCACCAGCCCCGCGCCCATCTGCACCAGCACCCATTCGGCGCGGTTTTCGGAGATGATGGCGACATGACCGCCGGGGGCCAGCCCCTCGGCGCGCAGGCCGTGGCCGACATGGGCGGCGCGGTCGAAATAGGCATCCCAGCCAATCGGGTTCCAGATGCCGTAATCCTTCTGCCGGATCGCGGTGCGGCTGCCCAGGCGGCGCGCATTCTCGCGCAGCATCTGCGGCAGGGTCAGGTCGGGAAAATCGGAGGCGGTCATCGTCATCTCACGAAAGCCAGCGTTTGCGGCGCTTGTAATGCTTCACGTCCCGGTAGCTCTTCGTATCCTCGCCACCGGCCATGCCCAGGTAGAATTCGCGCACATCGGCATCGCCCATCAGCCGCTCGGTCGGCCCGTCAAGGACGATCCGGCCGGTTTCCATGATGTAGCCGTAATGCGCCACCGCAAAGGCCACGGCGGCGTTCTGCTCGACCAGTAGCATCGAGGCGCCGGTTTCGCGGTTGATGCGGGCGATGATGCGGAAGATCTCCTCGACGAGGATCGGCGAGAGCCCCAGGCTCGGCTCGTCGAGCAGGATCAGCTTGGGCTGGGCGATCAGCGCGCGGCCGATGGCCAGCATCTGCTGCTCGCCGCCCGAGAGATACCCCGCGCGCCCGTGGCGGCGTTCGCGCAGACGCGGGAAATAGTCGTAGACCAGATCGAAGGACGTGGGCTTCACCCCCCGGCCCGAAAGCGCGAAGGTGGCCGCGGTCAGGTTCTCCTCGACCGTCAGGTCCTCGAAGATGCGCCGCCCCTCCATGACGTGGAAAAGCCCCCGGCGCACCAGCGCATGCGGGGTCGAGCCGGCGACCGGGGCGCCATCGAAGGTGATGGAGCCGCCCGTCACCGCGCCGTCCTCCAGCGCCAGCAGGTTCGAGATCGCCTTCAGCGTCGTCGATTTCCCCGCCCCGTTCGAGCCGAGGAGCGTGACGACCTTGCCGCGCTCCACGTTGATCGAAAGGCCGCGGAGCACCTGGACGGTCTTGTTGTAGACGACCTCGATGTTTCTCACCTCGAGGATGGTGTCCGTTGCGGTCTCCGCGGCCATTGCCGTCACTCCTGCACGTTGATCCAGTCGGACACCGCGACCATGCGCTCGGCTTCGGCGTCATACTGGTAGACCCGGCCCACCGGAATCGAGTTGCCGGGGATCGAGATCGGCACGCCGATCAGCCCGCCGGTGTCGAAATCCTCGATCGAGTTGAGTGCGGCCTTCAGGTTCTCGGCGGTCAGCTCCTGGCCCTCGTCCAGCGTGCGCTTGGCGGCCTCGACCAGCAGCATGGCGGTCAGGTAGCCCTGGATATAGGCGGTCGACTGGTATTCGGGGCGGACCGAGCGGATATGCTCCAGCATCGGCGCCTCTTCCTCATCGAAATAGTAGCGGTAGGGCATCACCCCCATGAAGCCGTCGGCGACCTCGCCCACGCTCTGCCAGATCGAATTGTCCATCGACCAGAAGGTGCCCATGAACTTCGTGTCCAGACCCAGCTCGCGCGCCTGGCTCATGAATTCGGGCAGGGGAGCCAGGATGTAGCCGTGGAAGATGGCGTAATCGGGCCGGGCGCGGCGCAGCTTCAGGATCTCGGTCGAGACATCGACCGCGCCCGGGGGCGTGATGATCACATCGGCGATGGTCAGGCCCAGTTCCTCGGCGCGGGCGCGGGTACCCTCGATCGGGTCGCGTCCGAATTCGGTGTCGGAATTAACCAGGAGGACGCGTGCGCCCGGTGTTTCCTGCGCGATGTATTCGAGCAGGATGTTGGTCATCTCCGTGTAGTCGGGCCCGGCCATGAACTGGAAGGGGAAGGCCTCGGGGTCGTTGATCTCCGATGCGAAGGACGCGCCGGCCATGATCATCGAATTCATGCGATTGAGCTCGGGGTTGATCGTGCGGCTGAACGCGGTCGAATCCCCGTAATAGAGGTGGATGTCGTGCTGGCTGGTCAGCCGGTTGAAGACGGCGACCGACTGGTCGACCTGGTAGCCGGTGTCCTCATAGGCCAGGCGCAGCTGGCGTCCGTGCACGCCGCCCTGTTCGTTCACATAGGCGATGTAGTCCTGCATTCCCGCCTCGATGCCGATGCCGGCGAAGGCAAAGACGCCGGTCAGCGGGATCGAGCCGCCGATGACCAGGTCCTGGGCCTTGGCCGCCGGCGCCCCGAAGGCGAAGGCGAAGGCGGAGCCGGCGACGAGCGCCAGCAGGGTCTTCCGGGTAGTTTGCAACATGGTCTCCTCCCTTTGCAAAGTCGGTGGTGTCATTTCCGGAACGGCCACAGGTGCCAGCTGCGGCGGATGCGTCGGATGATCTCGGCGATGCCCTGCGGCTCGAAGACCAGAAACAGGATGATCAGCAGGCCGAAGACCATCGTGCGCACCGGCGCCAGAAGCGTTGCAGCATTGTCGATGAAAGGAGCCACGAATGCCACGGCGAAGCGCAGCAGTTCGGGCACCATGGTCATGAAGATCGCCCCCAGGATCGCGCCCAGGATCGAGCCCATGCCGCCGACGATGATCGCCGCCAGAAAGAAGATCGAGGTGAGCAGCGTGAAGCTTTCCGGCCCGACCGAGCGGAACATGTAGGCCCACATGCCGCCCGCGACGCCCGCGTAGAAGCTCGAGACGGCGAAGCTCAGAAGCTTGTAGCGCAGAAGCGGGATGCCCAGCACCTCGGCCGAGATGTCGCGGTCGCGGATGGCGATGAAGGCCCGCCCGATGCGCGTGCGAAAGAGGTTCGCCGCCCCCAGCACCATCAGCACCGTGATCGGCATGATGACCCAGTAAAGCTCGGACGGGCGGGCCATCTCGGTGCCGAAGAAGGTCGCGGGCGCCACGTTGATCCCGCGCGAGCCGCCGGTGACCGAGGTCCAGTTGAGAAAGACGAACTGCAGGATGATCGAGGCGCCGATCGTGGCGATGGCGAGGTAAAGCCCCTTCACCCGCAGGCTGGGGATGCCGACGATCATGCCGATCGCCGCCGCAACCGCGCCGCCGGCGAGGATGTTCAGCAAAAACGGCGTGCCCAGGCGCTGCTCCAGGATCGCGACGGTATAGGCGCCGAGCGCCATGAACGCCCCATGCCCCAGGCTGACGAGCCCGGTATAGCCGGTCAGGATGTTCAGCCCCGTGGCCGAGGCCACGTTGATCAGCACCAGGCACGCCAGATACGTCCAGTAGGCATTCGCCCCGAACGGCACCAGCACCAGCCCGGCGATGAGCAGCCCCAGCCAGACCCATTGCGCCCGGTTGGTCAGAAGCGCCTGGTCGGCGCGGTAGCTTTCCTTGGCGGTCGCGATCAGCATGTCAGAGCCGTTCGATTTCGCGGGTGCCGAAGAGCCCGTAGGGCCGGATCACCAGCATGAGAACAAGGATCGAGAAGGTGGCGACGAGCTTGTATTCGCCGCCGAGGTAGGTGCCCGCATAGGCCTCGACGAGGCCGATGAAGAGCCCGCCGACGAGCGCCCCGAACGGGCTGTCGAGCCCCCCCACGATCACGACCACCAGCGCCGAAAGCCCGAAGGCCCCCATCGTCGGCGAGAGCCCCCCGATCGAGCCCAGAAGCACCCCGGCGCCGGCGGCCGTCGCGCAGCCGATGATCCAGGCCAGCGAGAAGACGCCCGGCACGTTGATCCCGCAGCTGTAGGCTGCCGCCTGGTCGGTCGCCGTCGCCCTGAGCGCGACGCCGCCGCGCCAGAAGCGGAAGAGGAGCAGGAAGACCGCAATCACCGCGCCCGAGACGAGGAAGGCCACGAAGATCTTGCGGCTGACATAGGCCTCGCCCAGGAAGACCGGGGCGCGGCCGATGAAATCGGGGATGGTGCGCGGGTCGGCGCCCCAGACCAGCTCCACCAGGCCGATCAGCACCGATCCCAGCCCCACCGTCACCATGAAGACCGAGATCGGGCTTTCGCCCAGCATCCGGCGGATGATGCCGCGCTCGACCACCGCGCCGATCAGCCCGCCGCCCGCGACCGCCAGCGGGATGGCGAGCCAGGCCGACATCCCCATGCCCGCGGCGAAGGCCAGGAAGAAATAGGCCCCCATCATCAGAAGCTCGCTCACCGCGAGGTTGATGATCTTGGTGGCCTTGTAGATCAGCACGAAGGCCAGCGCCGTCAGCGACAGAAGCGCGCCGGAGCCCAGACCCGCCAGCGTCACCTCCAGGAAGAAGAGCGTCTCCATGCTCATGCCGCGCCCTCCTCGGCCAGGCGTTTCATCAGTGCCGCCGGATCGCCGCTGCCCAGGTAGGCCGCGACCACCTCGGGGTTCTGCTGGACCTCGTGGGGCAGGCCGCGGGCGATCACCTGGCCGAAGTTCAGCACCACCACATGGTCCGAGATGTCCATGACCATGCCCATGTCATGCTCGACCATGAGGATGGTGATGCCCCATTCCTCCTTCACGTCGAGGATGAAGCGCGCCATGTCCTCGGTCTCTTCGCGGTTCATGCCCGCAACGGGTTCGTCCAGCAGCAGGATCCGCGGCCGCATGGCCAGCGCGCGGGCCAGTTCCACCCGCTTCTGCAGCCCGTAGGACAGCGCTGCGACCGGCGCGTTGCGGATGTGGTTGATCTCGAGAAAATCGATCACGTCGCGCTCGATCTCGGCGCGCAGCGCCTCTTCCTCGCGCGCGGCGGCGCCGAAATAGGCCAGGGCCTGGAAGATGTTGGTCTTCAGATGCGCGTGCCGGCCCAGCTTGATGTTGTCGAGCACCGTCATCCCGCGAAAGAGCGCGATGTTCTGGAAGGTGCGCGCAAAGCCCATCCTCGCGCGGTCCGGCGCATGAACCTGGCTCACGTCGCGCCCGTCCATCAGGATGCGCCCCGTGCTTGGCCGGTAAAAGCCCGAGATGCAGTTGAACATCGAGGTCTTGCCCGCCCCGTTCGGCCCGATCAGCGCCGTGATCGAGCCCGGCGCCACGTCGAAGGAGACATCGCGCAGCGCCTTGATGCCGCCGAAGCTGAGCGACAGCCCCTCCACCGAGAGCGCGGCGGCAGCGGGCGCGGCGGTGGGCGGCGCGGCCTGATGGCTGCCCGGGCCGGGCAGTGGGTGCGTCGTCATTCTCTCCTCCCCTCCGGCCCCGCGCTTGCGGCGGGAACCGGCCGTCTATGTCGTCTCGTCCGCGCCGTTGGCGAGCGCAAGCGCCCGCTCCACCGGCTCGTCGGGGTTGCGGCCGCTGCGCCGGAAGCCCTTCAGCCAATCCGTCACATGCCGCTGCATCCACAATTGCGCCGCCGCCTCGTCGCGCTCGCGGATCGCGGCGATGAGGCAGGTATGTGCTTCAAGCATCCGCGCCGGCGCCTCGGGCACATGCGCGCAGATCAGCCCGGTCGTCGGCATGAAGAGCCGCGCCACCGGCTCGCGCGCGATCTCGATTGCGCGGTTGTGGCTGGCCTGCGCGATCCGGCGGTGAAAATCGGCATCGAGCGCGGCCAGTTCCTCGGGCTGCCCGGCGACCCGTTTGGAGGCCGCGAGGTTCTCTTCCAGCCCGGCCAGGTCAGTTTCCGTCCGGTGCGTGCAGGCGGATTTGGCGCCGGCCACCTCCAGCGCCATCGCGGCTTCGAACACCTCCTGAAAGGTGATGTCGTGCAGGACCAGCGTGCGGGTGATCCGGCTGGTCAGGCCGGCGGCACTGGGAACGGTGACATGCAACCGCCGGCCGCCCTGCCGGCAAACCAGGCCTGATTGCTCCAGGATGCGGATCCCCTCGCGCACGGTGGAACGGTTGACCCCGAACTGCCGCGACAACTCGATCTCGGTGCCGACCTCGTCACCCGGCATCAGCCGCCCCTCAAGGATCTCACGCTCGATCGCCTCGGCCACCATCTCGTAGGCCGAGGGCACCTTCAGACGTCCGAACCGCGTCTCGGCCGATGATGAAAGGGGCCTGTCCATCCCATGTCCCGCAACCCGATTGTCCAACAATGCGACAGCGAGAGCGAAGCTGTCAATCGGCTCCGTGCGGTGGAAATGCAGCAAGAAAGGCCCTCACAGTGTGGCGCATTCTGCGCAGGAACCGGCTCAATCCTTGATTTTAAGGTAGCATTTTGCTACCTATACCTGACACAAGGAGGCGAACATGGCGCAATCCGTGAAACTTGCCGACGACGTCATGGCTTTGGTCCGTCGTGAAGCCGAGCTTCACAGCCGTTCCGTGGCCGGCCAGATTACCC
>CAZKSE010000190.1:0-7750 GCA_964555305.1 uncultured Rhodobacter sp.
TTCTCAATGACAATTTCTGCTGTTGCCGGGTCAGTTCTCAGTGACAATCAACAGGAATGGGAAGGCGTCGGCGACGATGACGGCAACCTCGTACCCGTCAGCCCAGCCGGGATCGACGCCCTGCTGGAAATCTGGCCGGTCTTCGAGGCCTTCCAGGCGCAATACGTCGCCCGCGGTCTGATGCTGGATCAGGAAAAAAACGCCTTCGCGCCCTCGCCGACTGGTCCTTCGGCGGGGGCGACGGCTACTGCGCGGCCTGCGCAGGCCCCTGCCCCGACTGCCCCGCAAGACTGAACCGGCCGCAAACCGTCGAGGGCTGGCAGGTCTGGGATCTGACCCAGCGCCTCGGTGGCCAGCTGCGCCTCGCGCCGGGGGCGGTTATCGGATGGGACATGGGCGCCGCGCTTTCACTGGCGCAAGCGCTGGGCATCAACCCCCTGATCACCGCCGAACTACTGCCCGAGATCGAGGCGGTGATGGTGCGCAAACTGAACGAGCAGATGGAAGGACGCCGGAATGGCTGAGAAGAAGGTCTCCGTCCGCCTCGTGGCGGAGGGCGGACGTCGCGTGCGCGCGGAACTGGAAGGGGTCGGTGAGGCCGGGGCACGCGGCTTCGGCCGGCTGTCGCGTGAGATGGAACTGGCGAACACCCGGCTTGCGGCCTTCGCACGCCGGGCGGGGCTTGCCCTCGAGGCCGCCGCTGCCGCCGCCACCGCTTCGCTCGGTCTGATCGTAAGGTCTACCGCCGAGAGTGCCGCGCAGATCCGGCAGTTCGCGCAGGTCGCCAACGCCACGCCCGAGGCCCTGCAGCGCTGGTCGGCTGGCGCGCGGACGGTTGGCATCGAGCAGGAGAAGCTCGCCGACATCCTGAAGGACGTGAACGACCGGGTCGGGGATTTCCTGCAGACCGGCGGCGGGCCGATGGCGGATTTCTTCGAGAACGTCGCGCCCCGCGTGGGCGTCACGGCCGACCAGTTCGCGCGCCTTTCCGGCCCCGAGGCACTGCAACTTTACGTCGACACGCTGGAACGCGCCGGTCTCAGCCAGCAGGAGATGACCTTCTATCTCGAGGCCATGGCCTCTGATGCCACGCGGTTGATCCCCCTCCTGCGGAAAGGCGGGGCGGAGATGGCCCGACTTGGAGATCAGGCTTCGGACCTTGGCGCAGTGTTGGACAGTGACGCGCTGGAAGCCCTGCGCCGCACGCAACTGGCGCTGGGCACCGTATCCCTCGTGTTCGATGGCCTCCGGAACCGCATCGCGGTCGCCGTGGCCCCAACCATCGAGGCGCTGGCCAATGCCTTCGTGGCCCTTGCCTCCGACGGCGGGATCCTGCGCTCGGCCATCGACACGCTGATCAGTAACGTTGGAAGGCTGGCGTCCTATGCCGCCACCTTCGCCGCCGTCATGGCAGGGCGGTGGGTGGCAGGACTGGCGGCCGCTGCCCTGTCGGTTCGCGGCCTTGCCACCGCCCTGGTCTTCCTTCGCGGCGCCCTGCTCCGCACCGGCATCGGGGCGCTGATCGTCGGCGCCGGGGAACTGGTCTACCAGTTCTCGCAGCTGGTCGCGCGGGTCGGCGGTGTGGGCGAGGCGTTTCGCTTGCTGGGCGATCTTGCCCGTGAAGTCTGGTCCCGCATCGGCCTGTCGCTGGATGCGGCACTCGCCCGCATGGCGGCCGGATGGGAGGGGCTGAAGGCGGCGGGGCTATCGGCCCTCGAGGGCACCATCGCGGGCGTCGTCAGCTTCGGCGACCGGACGGCCGCGATCTTCCAGGGCGCATATGACGCGGCCGTGGCAATCTGGGGCAGCTTGCCGGGTGCCATCGGCGACTTCGCCTTCCAGGCCGCGAACGGGCTGATCTCTGGAGTCGAGGCTATGCTGAACGGCGTCGTCACCCGCATCAACAGCTTCATCGAGACATTGAACGCCGCGTTGGCCTTGCTGCCGGAATGGGCGACAGGCGAAGGTGGCGTGCGGATCGGCATCCTCGATCCGGTGGAACTGGGGCGTATCGGCAATCCCTTTGAAGGGGCCGCGACCGCAGCCGGTGCCGCCGCCGCAGATGCCTTCTCCGCCGCGCTGTCGCGGACCTACCTCGAGCCGCCCGACCTCGGCCTCGGCACCATGGCCGATGACGCCCGCGCGCGAGCCAACGGCTATCGCGAAGCGGCAGGGATGCTGGCTGACGCTGCCGGTCAGCCGCTCGCCAGCTGGCAGGCGCTGAAGGATGCTGTGACCGGCACGGGGACCGAGGCCGAGACCGCACTGGCGGATGCGGCTGCTTCTGCCGATGCTCTCACGGCCGGGCTGAACGACACGGCCACCGCCGCCGAGGGCGCGGGCGGGGCCGCACGCGAGGCCGGAGCTGCGGCCGCCGAGGGTGCGGACACGGCCCTCACCGGCTGGCAGGCCGTCACCGCGGCGCTTGCCGATTACGCAGCCAAGGCGCGCGACATCGGTGGCGATATCGGCAGCGCGCTTGTCGGGGCCTTCCAGAGCGCCGAGAATGCCATTGGTGACTTCGTGAAGACCGGCAAACTCGACTTCCGCGACCTGGTGACCTCGATGATCGCCGATCTTGCCAAGCTCGCGGCCCGCCGCTTCATCCTCGGCCCTATCGCGAACGTCCTTTCCGGCGTGCTGGGCGGAGCGGGCGGGATCTTCGCCAACATCCTGCATGCGGGCGGCACGGTCGGCGCCCCCGGTCCCAGCCGGATGGTCCCGGCCATGGCGTTTGTCGGTGCGCCGCGCATGCACTCCGGCGGCTGGGCCGGTCTGCGGCCCGACGAGGTGCCCGCGATCCTGCAGCGTGGGGAGCGCGTCCTCTCGCGCAAGGAAGCTGCGGGATACGGCCAGTCGGTTGCCTCCACCGTTAACGTCACGATCAACGCCCGCGACTCCGAGAGCTTTCGCCAGTCGCGCACGCAGGTCGCCAGCGACATCGCCCGCGCCGTGTCGCTGGGTCGGCGCGGCATGTGAGGATCAGCCATGGCCTTCCATGAAATCCGCTTTCCCGATGCGATCAGCCGTGGCGCGCGCGGTGGCCCGGAACGGCGCACCCAGATCGTCGAACTGGCGAGCGGTGCCGAGGAGCGCAATGCCAGCTGGGTCAACAGCCGCCGCCGCTACGACGTCGCCTATGGCATCCGCCGTGCCGACGATCTGGCGACGGTGGTCGCCTTTTTCGAGGCCCGCAATGGCCGCCTGCACGGCTTCCGCTTCAAGGACTGGGCCGATTTCAAGTCCTGCCTGCCATCAGAGAACCCCGGCCCGACCAACCAGCCCATCGGGACCGGCAACGGGTCAGCCACCCTGTTCCAGCTGACCAAACGCTACACCTCGGGCGCGCAGTCCTGGACTCGAACCATCTCCAAGCCCGTTGCCGGAACCGTGACCATTGCCCTGAACGGCACGCCCCAGGCTTCCGGCTGGTCAGCTTCGACCACGACCGGTCTCATCACCTTCACCACGGCTCCGGCCACTGGCATCGCCATCACGGCAGGCTTCGAATTCGACGTCCCCGTCCGCTTCGACACAGACGCCCTCGACGTCACCCTCGACATCGAACGCCTCGGCTCGATCACCTCGATCCCCCTCGTGGAAATCCGCACATGAAGTCACTGAACCCCGTGCTTCAAGCCCATCTCGACGACGGTACCACCACCCTGTCCTGGTGCTGGCGCATCACCCGTGCCGATGGCGTGACTTTCGGTTTCACCGACCACGACCGGACGCTGGCGTTCGACGGGACCGAGTTCGAACCGGAAAGTGGGCTTACGGCGTCAGAGGTGCGATCCGGCTCCGACCTCTCGGTCGATGCGCAGGACGCGCAAGGCGTGCTGTCGTCGGACCGGATCACCGAGACCGACATCCTCGATGGCCGATGGGACAACGCGGCAGTCGAGGTCTGGCGAGTGAACTGGTTGGCCCCGGCGCAGCGCGTGCTGTTGCGCCGGGGGGCCATCGGCCAGATCCGGCGCGGGCGGCTGGCCTTCGTGGCCGAAGTGCGGAGCCTTGCCCATGTCCTCGGCCAAACCGTCGGGCGGACATTCCAGGCCAGTTGCGATGCCGCGTTGGGCGATGCGCGCTGCGGCGTGAACCTCGAGGCCCCGGCCTTCAAAGGGATCGGCGCAGTGATCGATGTGCTGCGCGATCGGTCTTTCACGGCATCCGGCCTCGGCAGTTTCGCGGCGGGCTGGTTTGCCTTCGGGCTGGTCGAGTGGTCGACCGGTGCGAATGCCGGGCGACGGGTCGAGGTGCTGTCGCATGACCTCGTCGACGCGGTGGCGATCCTGACGCTGCTGGAAGCGCCGGTGCGACCGATCGCGGCGACGGATGCCTTCGTGGTCCGGGCGGGCTGCGACAAGCGGATCGCCACTTGTGGTGCGAAGTTCGCCAATGTCGCCAGCTTTCGGGGCTTCCCCCACATTCCGGGGCAGGACGCGGTCCTGCGATACGCCACCAAGGACGGTGGCCATGAAGGGGCGGTCCTATGACATCGCCAATCGCGACTTCCGATCCCGCCCACGTCATCACCGTCGCGCGATCCTGGTTGGGCACGCCATATCACGACCAGGCCAGCCTGCGCGGGGTCGGCTGCGACTGCCTCGGTCTCGCGCGCGGCGTCTGGCGCGAAGTGGTGGGGCCTGAGCCTTTCCCGATCCCGCCCTATAGCCGGGATTGGGGCGAGACCGGCCCGCGCGAGGTGCTGGCGGACGGGGCGCGGTCGATGATGCCCGAGATCGCACCGGAAGACGCCCCACCCGGCGCGCTGGTCCTGTTCCGCATGATGCCGCGTGCCATTGCCAAGCATGTCGGCATCCTGACCGGACCCGATACCATCCTCCACGCCTATGAACGCCTCGGAGTGATCGAGGAAGCGATGACGCCTGCATGGCGACGCCGCATCGCCTTCGCCTTCCTGTTCCCCGCCCGCTGAGATTGCCCCATGGCCACGCTTGTCCTCGGCGCTGTCGGCTCCGCCATCGGTGGAGCCTTCGGCGGCGCAATCCTCGGTTTTTCCGGGGCCGCCATCGGCGGTTTCATCGGATCGACCATCGGGTCGGTCGTCGACAGCTGGATCGTGTCTTCGCTGGCCCCGGCGCAGAAGATCGAGGGCCAACGCCTCGACAGCCTGCGCATCACCTCTGCCACCGAAGGCGCCATCATCCCGCGCCTCTACGGCCGCATGCGTATCGGCGGCAACATCATCTGGGCGACCGATTTCCGCGAGGAGACCAAGACCACCACCCAAGGCGGCGGCAAGGGTGGTGGTGGTGGGAGGGTCCAGACCACCGAATACCTCTACTATGCGTCCTTCGCGGTCGCCCTTTGCGAGGGCCCGATCACCGGCATCGGCCGCATCTGGGCCGACGGCAAGCCGCTCGACATGACCGGCATCACTTGGCGCTGGTATCGAGGCGACGAGACCCAGACCGCCGACCCTTTCATTGCGGCGAAGATGGGGGCCGCCAACACCCCGGCCTATCGCGGCACAGCCTATGTGGTCTTCGAGGAACTTGCACTCTCGACCTACGGCAACCGCCTGCCGCAACTGTCCTTCGAGGTGTTCCGTCCCGTGGCCGATCCCGACACGGCCGAGGGGCTGGTCAAGGCCGTGACCATGATCCCGGCCTCGGGCGAGTTCACCTATGCGACCGAGGCTGTCCGCAAGACCGTGGGCGCCACGACCACGGTGTTCGGCCAGGCCACTGGCGGCACGACCTCGGCCGAGAATCTGAACGCGCTGCCGGATGAGGCCGACATCGTCGTGTCCCTCGACCGTCTGCAGGCCATGGCCCCAGCCGTCGAGAGCGTCAGTCTCGTCGTCGCCTGGTTCGGCAATGATCTCCGCGCTGGGAACTGCACCATCAAGCCCGGCGTCGAGGTGGCGAGCAAAGTCACCAGCCCCAAGGTCTGGACAGTCAACGGCGTGGCGCGTTCGAATGCACATCTCGTCAGCCGCGATGCCGAGGATCGCCCGGTCTATGGCGGCACGCCTGCCGACTTTGCGGTGGTGCAGGCCATCCGCGAGATGAAGGCGCGCGGGCTGCGGGTGACGTTCTATCCCTTCCTGCTGATGGACGTGCCGCCCGGGAACACCCTGCCGAACCCCTACAGCGCGAATGCCGCGACGCTGGGCCAGCCGAGTTTCCCCTGGCGCGGCCGTATCACCTGCTCCCCGGCGGCGGGCTATCCCGGGACCGCAGACAAGACCGTCGCTGCGGCGACGCAGGTCTCCAGCTTCTTCGGCGCGGCTACACCTGCGCAATTCGCGATCTCTGGCGACACTGTCAGCTGGACCGGCCCCGCAGGCGATTGGGGGCTGCGCCGCATGATCCTGCACTACGCCCATCTCTGCGCTATGGCGGGCGGGGTCGATGCCTTCCTGATCGGGACCGAGATGCGCGGGCTTACCACGATCCGGTCCAGCGCCAGCGCCTATCCGGCCGTGACCGCCTTCAAGGCACTGGCGGCGGATGTGAAGTCGGTCCTCGGTGCGGGCGCCAAGGTCGGTTACGCCTCGGACTGGTCCGAGTACTTCGGTCACCAGCCTGGCGACGGGACCGGGGACGTGTTCTTCCACCTCGACCCGCTCTGGTCGGATGCCAACATGGATTTCATCGGCATCGACAATTACATGCCGCTCTCCGACTGGCGGGATGGCTTCGACCATGCCGATGCGCTGCAAGGTTGGCCGGCGATCCATGACCGAGGATACCTGCAGGCCAATATCGCAGGCGGCGAGGGCTTCGACTGGTTCTATGCCAGCGCTGCCGACCGGTCGGCGCAGATCCGGACTCCGATCACCGACGGAAGCGCGGTCAAGCCATGGGTCTTCCGCTACAAGGATCTGCGCGCCTGGTGGTCGAATGCCCACTTCAACCGGCCGGGCGGGGTCGAAAGCGGCACGCCGACCGCATGGGTGCCGCAGTCGAAGCCCGTCTGGTTCACCGAGCTTGGGTGCCCCGCGATCGACCGCGGCACGAACCAGCCGAACGTCTTCTTCGACCCGAAGTCGTCGGAGAGCTTCACGCCCTACTTCTCGCGCGGCTGGCGCGATGATGCCATCCAGCGCGCCTATCTCGAGGCCAGCTATCTGCATTGGGGCGACCCGGCCAATAACCCGCTGTCGTCCGTCTATGGCGGCCGCATGGTGCATGTGCCGGAATGCGCCGCCTGGACCTGGGACGCGCGACCCTATCCGTTCTTCCCCGAGCTGACCGGGGTCTGGACGGACGGCCCGAACTGGCGCCTTGGCCACTGGCTGACCGGACGGCTCGGCGCGGTGTCGCTGGCGGCCCTCGTGCGCCATCTCTGCCTGCGCGCCGGGCTGGCCGAAAGCCTGATCGACGTCTCTGGCCTCTGGGGCGCGGTCGAAGGCTATGTGATCGGCGCGCTGGAAAGCCCACGCGCATCGATTTCCACGCTGGCTCGCCATTTCGGGTTTGACGCCATCGAGACCGAGGGCGTGATCCGTTTCGTCATGCGCGGGCGGGCATCGAGCGTGACCTTGACGGTGGATGATCTGGTGGCCAGTCGTGAGGGCGAGGCCTTCGAGCTGACCCGCGGCCAGGAGACCGAACTGCCCCAGGCGCTGAAGTGGCAGGTCGCCCGCGCCGACGAGGACTATGATGCGGCGCTGGTAGAAGCGCGGAGGATCACAGTCGACACCACCCGGATCGCCCCCGAGAGCTTCCCCATTGCGATTCCGCCCGAAGAGGGCGAACGCCGCTGCCGGCGGGCACTT
>CAZKSE010000191.1:0-7726 GCA_964555305.1 uncultured Rhodobacter sp.
GCGCGGCGCCCGGCCCAACGCGAGGAAGGTTGTGCGGCACGCACAGCCTGACGAGGGGCGGGAGCACCCCCGTCCGTTCCGGGCCGAGGGTCGCGGCTGCGGGGGTGGCGCCTGGCGGCAGAGACGGCCCCGCGCTTCGGTCCCGGCCCGTCTTCCGCCGGCGGCGGCGCCTTTCGGGCATCAGCCCATGCTTCAGTCCAGCCCGCGTGCGGCGTTCTTCGGGTTCAGCAGCCCGCGCTGGATCACGAAGACGAAGCCCGCGACCCCCAGCCCGATCAGGTCCGAGGTCCAGCCGCCCATGATCATCCCCAGCGCGCCGGCCAGCGCGATCACCCGCAGCACCGGGTTCAGCGGCCCGAACATCCAGCCCTGCACCGCCGAGGCCATGAAGTAGATGCCGATCGAGGCCGTGATGACCACATGCAGGATCTCCAGCGGGCTGCCCTGCATCAGCAGCGGCGCGGCGAAGAAGAACATGAAGGGCACGACAAAGGCCGCGATGCCGATCTTGAAGCTTTCGACCGAGGTGCGCATCGGGTCCGATCCGGCGATGGCCGCGCCCGCATAGGCGGCCAGCGCCACCGGGGGCGTGATCGCCGACATCACCGCGTAGTAGAAGATGAAGAAATGCGCCGTCAGCGGCTCGATCCCCATGCGGATCAACCCCGGCGCGACGACGCTGGCGGCGACCGCATAGGCGGCGGTGGTGGGCATCCCCATGCCCAGGATGATCGCCACGCACATGGCGAAGAAAAGCGCCAGCAACTGGCTTTGCCCGGCAATCGCCATCAGCACGCCGGAAAGCCGCGTGCCGACCCCGGTGATCGCGATCACGCCGACGATGACGCCTGCCGCGGCGCAGACCGCGACCAGTTGCAGCGACATCTTCGCCGCGATCTCGAAGGCGTAGGGGATCATCTTGAAATGCTCGACGGTGCGGGCGACCGCCGCGGCCGCCCGTTCCGAGCGCGCCGCCATCATGTAGAGCCCGGCAATCGCCAGCCCGCTCGCCAGCAGCGCCACGCCGATCTGCATCATCCAGTCGGCGCCCATGCCGTAGACCAGCATCTGCCCGGCGACATAGAACGGCATCAGCGCGATCAGCATCAGCAGAAGGGCGATCAGGTGGCTGAACCACCCCTCGTGCCGGGCGTCGAGGAAGACGCGGAAATAGCTGACCACGAAGGCCGCGATCATCGCATAGGTGCCGGCGCGGATCACCGAATAGCCGACATAGAGCGCGCCGATCAGCATCACGATCGGGATGAACAGATAGGCCTGGCGGGCCATGGCGCGGAATTTCGG
This sequence comes from uncultured Rhodobacter sp., assembly GCA_964555305.1. Taxonomy (GTDB): domain Bacteria; phylum Pseudomonadota; class Alphaproteobacteria; order Rhodobacterales; family Rhodobacteraceae; genus Pararhodobacter. Next base: position 1,306 of record CAZKSE010000191.1, read on the forward strand.
CAGTTCGTGGCGCGGCAGACCCTTCATGCCCTTCTTCAGCGCCTCCTTGTCGACCATGAAATAGACCGACAGGAAATAGAGCGCGGCGGGGATGATCGCGGCGATGACGATCTCGCGGTACTGGATGCCGGTGATCTCGGCCATGATGAAGGCGCCGGCGCCCATGATCGGCGGCAGGATCTGCCCGCCGGACGACGCCGCGGCCTCGACGCTGGCGGCGGTCTGCGGCTTGTAGCCCACCTTCTTCATCAGCGGGATGGTCAGCGAGCCGGTCGAGACGACATTGCCCGCCGAGGTGCCGTTGATCATCCCCATCAGGCCCGAGCCGAAGACGGCGACCTTGGCCGGTCCGCCGCGCGCGCCGCCGGCGGCGGCGAAGGCGAAGTTGATGAAATACTCGCCCACCCGGCTGGCCTGCAGGAAGGCCGCGAAGGTGATGAAGAGGATGATATAGGTCGAGCTGACCGCCGTCGTCGGTCCCAGAACCCCGATGTCGGTGTAGATGCGGGCGAAGAAGCGCTGCGGCGCGTAGCCCGCGTGGTTCAGGAAGCCCGGCAGCCACGGCCCGGCAAAGCCGTAGGCCACGAAGACCGCCACGATGATGACCAGCGCCAGCCCCGCCAGCCGGCGCGTCAGCTCGAGGATCAGGACGATCCCGGCGATCGCCGCCCACATGTCGTTGGCATGGGGAAAGACCCCGGCGCGATTGCGCAGGAATTCGGCATGGGCGATGATGTAGATGCCGACCGCCAGCGCCGCCAGCGCCAGAAGCGCGTCGGCCAGCGCCAGGCGCCCGCGGTCGCGGTCGGGAAAGACCCAGCCGGCCAGCACCGCCAGCGCCGTGCCGGCCATGATCGGCCAGCCGAAGGTGGGGACCAGGTAGTCGGGCGCGACGCCCATGCGCACGCGCTCGCCGGTGATGACCGCGGTCAGGACGCTGACCAGCGCCAGCCCGATCAGCGCGGCGGCGGCGGCGAGAAACAGCCATTCCAGCGCCGAGCGTCCCCGCGCCACCGGCCGGTGATCCGGAAAGACCACCGCGGAATAGAGCAGGAAGCCCAGCATCAGCCCGCCGGTTACATGGCTGAGCCGGTAGACCCAGGTTTCCAGCGGGTAAAGGTTCATCACCGTGATGTGGAACCCGGTATAGAGGACGCAGGCCGTGGCGATCGCCAGATGCGCCCAGCCCCCGAAGACCCGCTGGTTCGAGGTGATGATCTCGCGGTCGACGCCTTCGGCGACGGCGGGCGCATCGCTGCCGGGGTCCACCCGGCTGGTCTGATCGGTGGCCGCCATGGACCTCCCCCCTGTGATGCGGCGTCTTCATGCGCCGTCTGTTCTTTCTCGCCGGTGCCGGGGGGGCGGCGAACGCCCCCCCGGTTTTTTCCGCTTCAGCGGTGGGGAGGGGTGTCTGCCGCCCGCCCCCCCGGGGTCGCGCTCAGCCCCGCAGATCTTCGGGAATTTCGAACCCGTTCTCCTCGAACCAGCGCACGGCGCCGGGGTGGAAGGGCAGGAACGAGTTGTTCTCGAAATTCTCGGGCAGGGTTGCCGCGGCGGCGGCGTGGATCTGCATCATCCGGTCGTTGTTTTCCATCACCAGCCTGGTGATTTCATAGGCCAGGCTTTCGGGCATGTCCTGATGGACGACCGCGAAGTTCCACATCGCGACCGAAGGCTGGTCCTCGTCCTGGACGGTGTAGGTGCCGCCGGGAATGGTGAAGTCCGACACTTCCGGGAAGGTTTCGAGGATCTGCGCGTGCTCTTCATCGGAGAAGGTGAAGGTGCGCACGTCAGCCTCGGCGGCGAGCTGCGAGAAGGCCGCGATCGGCAGGCCGGCGGCGAAGACGAAGGCGTCGATCAGCCCGTCCTGCAGCTGGCTGGCCGCGTCCGAGGCCCCGGCATAGGAAATCGTCGCATTGACCCCCAGCGCCTCGATGATGCGCGGCCAGTAGGTGCCGGGCGTGCCGCCGGCGGGGCCGACGCTGACGCGCTTGCCTTCCAGATCGGCGAGCGAGGTGATGTTCTGCCCCCGGAGCGCGATCCCCTGGAAGGGGGTCTCATACATCGGGAAAAGGGCGCGGACATCGGTATGCTCCAGCCCCGGGGCCAGTTCGCTTTCGCCGATCCAGGCCTCGTACATCGGGCCGAGGGTGACCATGCCCATCGCATGTTCGCCCATCTGCACGAGCGTCACGTTCTGCACCGGGCCGCCGGTCACTTCGCCCGAGGCGTTGATGCCCAGTTCCTCGGCGATATAGGCGGCAAGGCCGTTGCCGTAGACGAAGTAGACGCCGCCCTGGCTGGCGGTGCCGATGGTCATCGAGCTGGGCCACCCGTCACGGTCCTGCGCGGTGGCCGCACCGGCGGTGATCAGCGCGGCGGCGGCCAGCGCGGTGAAGTTGGTAAGGCGCATCAGGTCCTCCCTTGGACGTTTCGCGGTTTCGTTGGCGCCGGTGGCGCGGGGTGCGCCGCCGGAAACGTGCCGATTCAGGACCGGGCGGGCGGAAAACGCAAGCCTCGCGTCGCGCGAAGGCGGTAAAACCGCACATTATCCCTGCCGGATTCGTGCCGGTTTCGTATCGGACGGGGTGCGGAGCGCCGACAACGTGCCGTGCCCCGCCGGGGGCGGGGCGTCGGCGGTGCTGGCGGAGGGGGCTGGCGGGCGGCCGATTCGACGCGACGCGACGCGGCGCGACGCGATCCCGTCGGCCGGCCCCGTCAACCCGCGTTGGGGCGGACGCGGGCGGCGGATTTGTCCGCGAAGGCGCGCAGACGGTCGCGGCTCGCGGGTTGGGTGTTGACGATCCCGGCCACGACCGATTCGGCATAGGCGGCATCGAGGGCCGACATGTTCTGCATGTGGCTGACCGCCGAGCAGATGGCGAAATTCGACAGCGGCGGGTTCGAGGCAGCGGCGCGGGCTATCTCGTAGGCCTTGGCCTCGCTGTCCTCGACCAGATACTGGGCAAGGCCCACGGAGATAGCTTCCTCGCCCTGATAGACGCGGCCGGTGAGCATCATGTCGATCATCCGCGCCTTGCCGACCAGATCCGCCACCCGGATCGTCGCGCCGCCGCCGGTGAAGAGGCCCCGCTGGCCCTCGGGCAGGGCGAAATAGGTGGTGGCGTCGGCCACGCGGATATGCGCCGCGCTCGCCAGTTCCAGCCCGCCGCCGACGACCGCACCCTTGAGCGCCGCGATCACCGGCACGCCGCCGTATTCCATCTTGTTGAACGCCTCGTGCCAGCGCAGGCAGACATGCATGAAATCCTCGGGGCGGCGGTCGGCGTTCAGATGCTCGACCAGATCCAGCCCGGCGCTGAAATGCGTGCCTTCGCCGCGCAGCACCGCCGCGCGGGCGCCGGCGCGGGGCAGCGTGGTGAAGACGTCGATCAACTCCTCGATCGTCGCGGCGTTGAGCGCGTTGCGCTTTGCCTCGCGGTTCAGCGTGACGGTGGCGATCCCGTCGGCGTCCATCTCGACCCGGACATTCGACAGGTTGAGATCCTCGATACGTTTCATGATACCCCCTTCGGCTGCGGCGCGCGACGTTAGGCGGGGCGGGGCGGCAAGTCCAGCCGGTCTGGCCAGCGGCGGCGTCCTGCGGCAGACTGACGTCCCACCCATCGGAGGCTTCATGCATTTCACCCGTCTGGACCCCGCGCAGGTCACGCCCGAAACCGCGACCCCCGCGCCCGAGAAGCTGATCGCCGGCACCCCCGTCTTCACCAGCTGGGACATCGAGGATGCGGGCAGGCTATACGCCGGCATCTGGCAATCGACCCCCGGCAAGTGGCGCGTCGAATACGATGAATGGGAATACTGCCACATCCTGGAGGGGCACTCGATCCTGACCGACGATGGCGGGGCCGTGCACGAGCTGCGCGCGGGCGATGCCTTCGTCATCCGCCCGGGCTTTCGCGGCACCTGGGAGGTGGTCGAGACGACGCGCAAGGAATACGTCATTCGCAGCTGATCTTGCCCTCGCGCCATCGGATTCCCGCGGGGTCCACGCGTGGACGATCAGACAACGTATTGACCTGACGAATTAAAAGCCGTGATCGAAAGAACTTGTTTACCGCTTCGATTGCCGCGCCGGGTCTTTCCACCGGGCGACAAGCTGCTATCTAGGCGGCTACCCCTTTGCAGGACAGGCTGACCATGGCCGCGACATTTCGCCTGACGCTCGCCCAGTTGAACCCCACCGTCGGCGCGCTGGCCGCCAATGCCGACAAGGCCCATGCCGCCTGGGAAGCCGCGCGCGAGGCCGGCGCCGACATGGTGGCGCTGCCCGAGATGTTCCTGACCGGCTACCAGCCGCAGGACCTGGTGCTGAAGACCGCCTTCACCCAGGATGCGATGGCCCGCGTGCAGGAGCTGGCCGCCCGCTGCGCCGAGGGTCCGGCGCTGGGCATCGGCGCGCCCTATGCCGAGGCCGGACGCCTTTTCAACGCCTGGTATGTGCTGCAGGGGGGCCGGATCGCCGCCATCGTGCGCAAGCATCACCTGCCGAACGAGCAGGTCTTCGACGAGCGCCGGGTCTATACCTCGGGCGATATTTCCGGCCCCTACCGGGTGGGACCGCTGCGCATCGGCACGCCGATCTGCGAGGATGCCTGGCACGAGGATGTGGCCGAGGCGCAGGCCGAATCGGGCGCCGAGATCCTGCTGGTGCCCAACGGATCGCCCCATGCCCGCGGCCGCTTCGACGTGCGGATGGGCCATATGGTCGCCCGCGTGGTCGAGACGGGCCTGCCGCTGGTCTATCTGAACATGGTCGGTGGGCAGGACGATCAGGTCTTCGATGGCGCGTCCTTCGTGCTGAACCCGGGCGGCAAGATGGCCGCACTTCTGCCGGGGTTCGACGAACACCTTCGGCATGTCGATTTCACCCAGACGCCGGCGGGCTGGCGCGCCGAGCCCTCGGACCTCGCCCCGATGCCCGACCCGATCGAGCGCGATTATCACGCGATGGTGGTGGGCACGCGCGACTATCTGGGCAAGTCGGGCTTCACGCGGGCCGTGCTGGGGCTGTCGGGGGGGATCGATTCGGCCATCGTGGCCGCCATCGCCGCCGACGCGCTGGGGCCCGAGAACGTGCAGTGTGTCATGCTGCCCTCGCGCTTCACCTCGGCCGAGTCGCTGGAGGATGCGGCGGGGGCGGCCCGGGCGCTGGGCTGCAAGCTGGACGAGGTGGCGATCACCGGCCCGCAGGGGGCGGTGACGCAGGCGCTGGGCCCCTTGTTCGAGGGACTGCCCGAGGACGTGACCGAGGAGAACATCCAGTCCCGTCTGCGCGGGTTGCTGCTGATGGCGATTTCCAACAAGACCGGGGCGATGCTGCTGACCACCGGCAACAAGTCCGAGGTCGCGGTGGGCTACGCCACGATCTACGGCGACATGAACGGCGGCTTCAACCCGATCAAGGACCTTTACAAGACCCGGGTCTTCGAGACCTGCCGCTGGCGGAACCGGACGCATCGCGACTGGATGAAGGGGCCGGCCGGCGAGGTCGTCCCCGAGCGGATCATCACCAAGCCGCCCACCGCCGAGCTGCGCGCCAACCAGCGCGACGAGGACAGCCTGCCGCCCTATCCGGTGCTCGATGCGATCCTCGAGGGGCTGGTCGAGCGCGACGCCTCGGTCGGTGAGCTGGTCGCCGAGGGGCATGACCGCGACACCGTGCGGCGGGTGGAGCATCTGCTCTACATCTCGGAGTGGAAACGCTATCAGGCGGCGCCGGGGGTGCGGCTGACGCCGCGGGCCTTCTGGCTGGACCGGCGCTATCCGATGGTGAACCGCTGGCGCGACCCGTCCTGAGGGGGGCCGCGTCATCCGCGCTTCCCATTCTCGCAGGAGCTGTGTAGTTTGACGCTAAACCCACGCGCCGGTTGAAATGCCGGGTCACGCGATCCCGAGACGGCAACGAGACGGCAACGGGACAAAGAGGCCGGAATGGCACGAGCAGACGGCAGCCCGCCCCCGCGCACCTTCACGCTGATCTGGCCCGGCCTGCTGGCCGCGGCGCTGGCGCTCTCGGCCTGTGATCTGTTGCCGACGGGTGGCGACGCTGTGCGGCCCAGCGGCGAGGGGGCGCGCGGCATCGAACGCGATGTCGAAATGCCCGAGGTCTTCGATCTGGCGGAGCCGGGGCTCTGGGATGGGCGGCCCTCGCTCGGCGGGGTCTGGGTGGCGCATCCGGATGTCACCGATCCCGAACGCGTGGTGATCCGAAACGCGCAGACCGGCACCAGCGTCACCGGCGCGCTCTTCCGCCGCGAGCGGGACCATCCCGGCCCGCGGTTCCAGATCTCGTCGGAAGCGGCGAATGCCCTGGGCATCCTGCCCGGGGCGCCGACGCCGATCCGGGTGACGGCGGTGCGGTTGCAGCAGGTCGAACCGGCGCAGGAGCCGGCGGCCG
>CAZKSE010000192.1:0-7692 GCA_964555305.1 uncultured Rhodobacter sp.
CTGAATTGCGGCAGGGTGGACGAAAACCCTCCCCAGCCCCCACAATTCAGGCACGGTCCAAGGTTGGACAAAACGGCAACCCATTGTTTTACCTAAATCTAACCGAAGCCATTAACCGAAATGAAAGGAGTTCCGATCACGGCGTGCTGTCGTCCGGAAAAACCGGATCGCCCCCGCCGAGAACCGGCACGCGGGCGTCCCCGCGCCCGGCGTCCAACGGGCGGGCCTGCGAGAGCAGCCAGCTTTTCGCCGCGATCCCGCCGTCCGCGCGCGGCCAATGCCCGAGGCTGCGACCGAGCGACAGGAACCCGCCGACCAGTGCGGATGCGCCCGAAGTGCCGCCGAACCGGCAGTAATAGGAGCCGTATTCGCGCAGGCCATCCTTCGGCTCGGGGCCGGGGAAGGGGCTGGTCGCGTAGCCGCCGCGCCCCGGCACATCGGTCGCGATCAGGCTGAAGGGCGAGAAGCGATGGTTGACGTTGGTCTCGGGCACGCCGACAGGGTCGTAGTCATGGCGTCGCAGGTCCAGCCGGACCTCGGCCCGGTCGTAGCGTTCGCCATCGCTGCTCGGGCCCCAGATCGTCAGCCCGGAGGCGGGCGAATACCCGCAGGGCCAGCCGCGGGCATTGACCGCCCCCACGGCGATCACGCCGTTGTCGTCCGCGGCCAGATTGGCGGGATAGATGCCGAATTCCTCGTTGGCATTGCCCGCCGCGCAAACCACCGGGCGGCGCAGCGAGACGTTGACGATCAGCTGCGCCAGCTCATCCCACATTTCCCATTGCAGCTGGCCCAGGGGGCTGGGGGCAACGGCATCGGCAAAGGCCGTGCCGGCGATGTCATGGGCCGGCAGCTCCGGCACGGTGCGCAGGGGATCGGGCAGGATGCGCGGCAGGACGATCACGTCGGCCTCGATCAGATCGGCGTAGAGGAAGGCGAGGATCAACGCCTCGGGGTCGGTGTCGAAATTGGTCGAGATCGGCACCAGTTCGGCGGTGGGATCAACGCCCATGTAGGGCAGCGCAAGCTCGCCGTCGGTCGCGCCGGGCAGATGCGCCTCGACCGCCGGCGTGCGCGCCGGCCGGGCGGCGATCAGCCCCGCCGCCGCCGTTCCATGCGCCGAGAAGGCCGAGGAGGTCGCGGGCCGGATGCGGCCGATGCGCGGCATCTGGCCGGGGCGCAACCGCGCCCTCAACTCCTCCAGCAGGGCGGTGCAATGCCCCAGTCCCGCGACCACCGGCGCACTGTCGCCGAGGTGCAGGTTGTCCAGCGCGGTCTCCGCATCCCGCCATGGAAAGGCGCCCAGCCGCGTCGAAAAGAGGTCGAAGCCGCGCGCGCGGTCCAGCGCCGGGTCGAGATTCGGATGCCCGAGGGCGACCGAGGTGTCGATCAGCGCCACCCGCGTGCGCCGCTCGGGCGTGGGCAGGGTCCAGCCGTTCGGTGTGTGATCGGGCGCCAAAATCCCCATCATCACCAGATGCCAGAGCGCGTCATGCGCGGGATAGGGTGGGGGCGTGTAGCAGCGGGATCGAGAACTCATGTCAGAACCATTCCTCTTGCGCGGCCAGCATCAGCTCCTCCAACACCTCTTCCAGAACCGGGGTGATCATGCGGGCCAGTTCGTACCCGGCCTGGGTGTCGGCGGCGAAATGCACGCCGGCCCATTCGCGGTTCTCGGCGATGCGCCGGGCCGAGCGGAACAGCTCGCTCGAGGCGGGGTGTTCGGGCAGCAGGCGGCAGAAGAGAAAGGCCAGCGCGAAGGACTGGAAGGCGTGGTTGGACGGATAACTGGCATGGGCCGGCTGAGGGATGAAGGGGCGCAGCCGGGGTTCGATCTGGTTGGGGCGCGGCAGGTTCCAGCGCGCCTTGTATCGCAGACCGATCTCGTCGGTCAGGGCGAGTGTAACGAGCATCAGATGCACCGTGGCGTCGAACCCGCCCGAGGTCTCGATCCCGAGGGGACGCAGGTAGCGCGACAGTTCCAGATCGGCCTCGATCAGGATCTCCTCGCGGCGGATGGCTTCCTCGGGCAGGCGCAGGCGATACTGCTTCTCCAGAAGATCCAACGCCTCCATCCGCAACTGGTCGGGGTCTGGCGGCGGCGCAAGCGGCAGGTCGATCCAGTCGGCGGCCCGCTTGTGGAGGCGCGCGCGTTCCTTCCAGGGCTCCAGGATTTCAAGATCGGGGCCGGGCTGGTCGCTGCGGTTGCGGTTCCGATTGCGGTTTCTGTTCCGGTTTCGGTTCCGATTGCGGTTGCGGTTGCGATTGCGGTTGAGCGCGAAGAGCGCACCACCGCCGGTCACGCCCCCGGCCCCCGCACCACTGTTTGCGGCAAGCGGCGCCTGCCCCTCGTCCAGCCGCAGGGCCACTTCGGTCACGGTGAACCGCGTCTCGGTCAGGATATCCAGGAAACTCATGCGGCCCTCACGCGAAAAGACGGTCGATTTGCGCCACGAAAGCGGTATTGTCGCGCAGGATGCGCTGGCCGAAGCGGGCCTCGCGCACATCGGCATGGCGGATGTCGGGGTCGAGCCGGATCAGCCCGTCGCGCAGCGCCTCCGCCTCCTCGCGGTCGCCACGGGCGGCATGGGCGACCATCAGGTAGCGCTGGGTGGCGTTGAACCGGGGTTGTTTCTGAAGCGCGCGCTTGCCGGCCTGCACCGCGCGGTCGTAATCGCCTTGCAGGGTCGCCGCCATCACCAGCGTCGTCTCGTAGGTATAGGCGATGGGGCTGTAGGCACCCAGCGCCACGGCGCGTTCCGAAGCCGCGCGCGCGGCCGCGTAATCGCCGGCATAGAGCTTGTGCAGCGCGTAGTGATCCCAGGCGAAGGGCTGCGCGGGATTGAGCTGAACGGCGCGCTCCAGAAGCTGCGCGGCGGCGGCGTGTTCCTGGAAGATGTAGCCCAGAACGTGGCCGAAACAGGCCAGCGCCACGCTGTTGAAGGGCGTCGCCTGAAGCCGGGCGCTGCCCAGCCGGTAAAGCTCGGCCCGGCCGCTTTCGGTCAGCGTGCCGAGGTTCTCGCCGACGCTGAAGGAGGCGAGATAGGCGCGCAAGCCGTCGAGCAGCGCGTCATCCTCGCCTTCGCCGCCTTCGAGGACGACGCGCGCGCGCTCCAGCGCCTCGGGCTCCAGCCGGAAGATGAGGTTGAGCGCGGCATAGCCCGACCGCAACGAGGTCTTGCCGGCGGTTCCGCTGCCGGCGTGCTGCATCAGCGTCTGCGACAGCCGGTCGGTGCACTGCGCCACGAAGCCCTGCAAAATCAACCCGTCAAAGCCGATCAGCTCGTCCATCCGGCACTGGATCGACTGGCTCCATTCCAGCGCCATGCGCGAGACGCGATGCACCAGCAGGGTCAGCGTGACATTGTCGCCCACCCGGAGCATCCGCAACCGGCAGTAGAATTCGGTCCGCGCCGATTTCACCAGCGTCTCGATCTCGGCGGTGTGGTCGCGCAGGTCCAGGACATCGACGGCGGAAAGCTCGCTCAGACCGGTGGCGATGCCTTCGATCACGCGGTCGGCCAGCGGCGCCGACAGCGCATCGCCCCCGTGCAGGATGGTCCGCAGGATGGCGAGCGAGGCGACAGGCGGCTCGGGCGTCTCGACCACCGCGCCGCCGTCAGGGGGCAGGCGCATGGGCAGATCGACCGGCGCCTGGGCTAGCTCCTCGGCCCGGTCCGCCCAGGCCGAGCGTTCGAGCGTCAGCCAATCCTCGAACTCCGGATCGCCGATATCGAAGCCTTCCAGCAATTCGCAATCGATCCCCAGACCGAGCCGATGAAAGGCCGCGGGGTCCGACTGGACGGCAGCATGATCGATCCAGACGCGATGGGCATGGAGCGCGATCTCATGCGCCGTGACCCGCAGCGCCAAATCCGCCAGCGCGCCCAGGTCGCGGCGCAGTTCGAACAGGGTCTGGCGCAGGCAGGTCGATGAGCGTTTCTCGTCCGAGCCGCTCCAGAGCTTGTCGCGCAGCCAGACGCGGCTGCGCGCGCCGCGCGGCGACAAAGCCAGCATCGCCAGCATCGCCTGCGCCTTGCGGCTGCGCACGACGATGGTGCGGTCCTGCGCGTCTCGCAGGCAGAAGGCGCCGAGCACATAGAGCCGCAGCGCCGGGGGGCCGTCGGGGTCTCGAACTGACGTCATCGCGCGCGTTCCGTTCCGCAAACCTCGTTCAGGGGCGGGCTTCAGCGGACGCATCATCGCGCCTCGCTGCCATCTGCCTGCCCCGCCTACCGTATCGGGCATCCGTGTTCCTGTCCCCGCAGCCTATCACAGAATCACGTTCTGTCAGCGGGTGTTAGACGCGCGTTAGACCGCCCGGCCCGGCACGTCTAACGCTGCACTAACGGCGGGCGCCTTATCCGGCACCCCCCGGGCGCCCCTGCGCTGCCAGAACCGGAGACCCGTCATGCCCCGTTCCGACACCCAACCCGCGGCCCGCGCCGAGACCGTCGAAGGCGAACCCTGCCTCGTGTCGTTGCGGCCCGATGCGTTCGATGCCCTGCGCCTCGCGCACCGGGACGGCTGGTTTCCCGATCTCGAGGGGCTGGAGGCCGATCTGCGCGCCATTCTTCCCCCGAAGGCCGGAGCGCCGCGCCGTCTGGCCACCGCGACATCCTCCCCCGATATGCTGGCCGTCCGCCTTGGCCCCGATGCGGTGGCGCAGCTGTCGCGCCGCTACGGCGCGGCGCTGCGGATCGAACCCGATATCGCCTTCCGGCATCAGGCCGGGCCGATGGGCAGCCGGCGGTTGGCCGACAGAGAAATCGGCCTTTCCGCCGCGCCGACCGATACCCCGGCGCTGCATTTTCGCATCGTCGATGACGAGGGCGCGCCGATCCCTGGCGTCCGCCTCTGGGCCGAGGGGGTGGGCCTGGGGACGGGTGGCCAGGCCGTGAGCGATGCAAGCGGGCGCGCCATCCTCAAGCTCGAAACCAGGAACCCCGCCGCGGTGCGCGCGCTCAATCTGTTGCCCGGAATCGGGTTCTGGCCCCGCCGATTGCTGCGTCCGATTCTGCATCCCACACCACCGGGTGCCGCGCCGCGGCTGCGCACGCTCACACTCAGACGGCTGGAGGCCCCCTTCGGCGCCCTGCCCCTTTGCGCCAGCGCGGCGATGGGGCTTGACCGGGCGCCCGCTCTGACCCTGCCCGGCGCGCGCGGCGTGCGGGTGGCGGTCCTCGACCCGGGGGCGGCGCGGCAATCCTTCGACATCGCCGACGCCGATTGCAGCGTCCTGGTCGATGGGTGGACCCCGGCCGGCGCCCCTCCCTCGCCGGGCGGGGCGCTGATCGCCTCGGCCGCCCCCGGCGCCCGGATCGAGATCCTGCGACTGGGCCCCGCACCCCGTGCCTCGGAGCTGATCGATGCGATCGGCTGGTGTCTGGCGACCGGGATTGACCTGCTGGATCTCGGCTTCGCCGCCGCGACCCCCTGCCCGGCACTCAGCGCCACGCTGGCCCGGGCGCGCGCCGGGGGGCTGGTGGTCGTCGCCCCGGCGGGCGACACCGGCGGGGTGGTGCACTATCCCGCGGCCGAACCCGCGGTGCTGGCGGTCGGCGCGGCTTCTGCGCCCGGCTGCTGCCCGCCGGATGCCCCCGGCGCGGCGCGGCAGGCGTTGAGGCTTGCCGATTTCACGGCGCGCGGCGAGGATGTCGATCTGGTCGCGCCCGGCGTCGGCCTTGTCTTGCCTACTTCGGCGGGACCTGCACCACTCGACGGCACGGCGCTGGCGGCGGCGGGCGTCACGGCTTTTCTTGCAAGCCTGCTGCAGACGGATCCCGCCCTCGCCCGCGCCCCGCGCAGCCGGCACCGCGCCCATCTGCTCAGGGTCGCCTTGCTGGAGCGCTGTCATTCCCACGGCCTGTCGGCGCATGAGGCCGGCGCCGGCTTCCCCGCCTGGGACCCGCTGATGCGGCTCGATACCGAAAGCGACTGCCCGATACCGGCGATGATGCCCGACGATCAGGCCCTGCCGGGCAACCGCCTGGCGGTCTGACCGCATCCCGGCCTTGCCACGCGCCGCGGGCTTGGCTATGGGCTTGGGCGCGGGTGATTAGCTCAGTTGGTAGAGCGCTTCGTTTACACCGAAGATGTCGGCGGTTCGAGTCCGTCATCACCCACCATCCCCGGCCTCGCCAAACTCGCGGCAGCCCGCGCTCAGACCAGCCGCGACGGCCGTAGCATACCTTCGCGGGCGAGTACCGGATAGGTGAGCGAGACGAGGAGCGAGTTGATCTCCTTCAGGTCGCGGACGATGTCCATGTGCAGGGTCGAGGTTTCGCGGCTTTTCGGGTCGCCGGCGCGCAGGCGTTCGAGGTGGCGCATCTCGCTTTCCTGTTCGAGATTGCGCAGCCGTTCCTTGCTGCGCGCCAGTTCGCGCGCCAGTTCGACATCGCCCGACAGCACCACCGAGAAGGCACGCCGGGTATTGGCCAGCACCTCGCCATGCATGGCGCGCAGCTCGTCCCAGCCGGCGGTCGAGAAATCGACGCCGCGGCTGGCCTTCTTCTGCGCCTTGGTGACCAGGTTGCGGGTGATGATGTCGGCGATCTGTTCCAGCTTGATCGTCGCCGCGAGGATCTCGTTCACGCGCTCCAGCTCGCTCGAATCCAGCGCGTCGTCGGGAATGCGCGAGAGGTAGAACTTGATCGCCGTATGGATGGCATCGACCTCGTCATCGAGGCCTTGCAGTTCGGCGGCATCGACCGCGTCGGGGTTGCGGTAAAGCTCCGGCACGCGGGTCATCATCGTCTCGACCCGTTCGCAGATCACCATCAGCTCGCGCGCGGCATTGGCGATGGCGACCGAGGGCATGGCAAGGTCGCTGTCGTTGAGCGCGGACTGCCGGGCCTCGCCCAGCCGGGCGCGGACCTGCGCGGGCGCGAAGAGCGCGGCAAGAAGCGCCGCAAGCGGTCCGGCCAGCAGGATGCCGACGACCAGAAGCGCCGCGTTGAAGGCGACATGGGCGCTGACGGCGACGGCGGCGGGCGTGTCGGCGCCGGGCAGGATCGTCAGCGGATCGGGGCGCAGCACGAAAAGCAGCACGAGGCCGATCAGCGCCCCGCCGCCGCGCAGGATCACGTTGCCCAAGGGGACGAGACGCGCGGGATGCGCCATGCCGCGCGTCAGGTAGACCGGGATCAGCGCCGCGCCCGCGTTGATGCCCAGAACGACCGGCAGGATCAGCACCGCCGGGACCAACCCCTTCTGGGCCAGCGCCGCCACGACCAGGATCGAGGCGATGGAGGAATGAAAGAGCAGCGCCATCACCGCCGCCAGCACGAAGGCGGTCAGCCAATCCTCGGACAGGTAGCCCAGCACCAGCGGCAGCAGCGTGCTTTCGCCCATCGGCGCCGCCGCCGCGCCGATCAGGCGCAGCGACAGAAGCAGCAGCCCCACGCCCAGCACGATCCGCCCGACCTGCTGCCAGCGTTTCGTCGCGGCGTTGCGGAACATGATCAGCCCGAGAAGCAGCAGCACCGGCACCAGCAGCGACAGGTCGAGCTGCAGGATCAGCGCCACCAGCGCCGAGCCGAGATCGGCGCCCAGAAGCGCGGTGATGGCCCGCGCCACCGGCACCAGCCCCGCGCCGGTGAAACCGCTGACGATCACCGCCACCGCCGTCGCGCTCTGCAGGGCCATCGCCAGCGCGCCCCCCGCCACCGCCGCCCCCGGCGCGGTGCCCAG
>CAZKSE010000193.1:0-7624 GCA_964555305.1 uncultured Rhodobacter sp.
TCGACATGCTTGATCTCGACATTGGCGACCTTGATGCCCCAGGCGTCGGTCTGCGCATCCAGGATCTCCTGGATGTCGGCGTTGAGCTGGTCGCGTTCGGCCAGCATCTCGTCAAGTTCGTGCTTGCCCAGGACCGAGCGCAGCGTTGTCTGGCTCAACTCGCTGGTCGCCTGCAGGAAGTTCTCCACCTGGATCGTCGCCTTTTCGGGATCGACGATGCGCATGTAGATCACGGCGTTGACGCGGACCGAGACGTTGTCGCGGCTGATCACGTCCTGGCTGGGCACGTCGAGGACGCGCACCCGCAGATCGACGCGGACGACCTGCTGAATATAGGGGATGATGATGATCAGCCCCGGCCCTTTGACCGAAGTGAAGCGGCCCAGCGTGAAGACCACGCCGCGTTCGTATTCGCGCAGGATCTTGATCGCCGAGGCCAGAAAGGCCACGAGCAGAAAGATCAGGACGAGGTAGAATCCGAGATCGAGAAAGAACAGGTCCATTGGGTCCTCCTAAGGTCTGGACCGGGGCAAGACCCCGGTCAGGCGCGGGTCTCGGCGGGCATCACCGTCAGCACCAGCCCGTCCATCGCGGTGACGCGCACGGGCTGGCCGGGAACCAGCGGCCCGGCGGCCCGCGCGCGCCAGCGCTCGCCATGGGCCAGCACATGGCCCTCGTTGCCGTTCCAGTCGAGCACCTTGGCATCGATGCCTACCATCTCTTCGGCGCCCGTCGTCACCCGGCCGCGGTGCGATACCACCGCCAGCCGAGCGATCAGCGCCGAGAACGCCAGGCTCGCCACGCCCAAGGCCGCCAGCGCCGGCCAGGACAGCTCCAGCCCCGGCACGTCGCTGTCGAAGACCAGCATCGCGCCCAGGACTACCGCGATGGTCCCGCCGATGCCCAGAATGCCGAAACTGGGCGAGAAGGCCTCGGCCAGGATCAGCGCCAGACCCAGCAGGATCAGCGCCAGCCCCGCGATCGAGAAGGGCAGGATCGACAGCGCATAAAGCCCTGTGAGCAGGCTGATCGCGCCCACCGTGCCGGGGACCAGCGCGCCCGGGTTGAACAGCTCGAACAGGATCCCGTAGAAGCCCAGCACCATCAGCAGGATCGCCACCGACGGGTTGGTGATCGTCGCGAGCAAGCGCGTGCGCCAGTCGGGCGAAAGGGTGATGATCTCGAGCCCCTCGGTATCCAGCACATGCTCCGCGCCGTTCAGATCGACGGTCCGGCCATGTGCCTGGGACAGCAGGTCCTGCGTCGTGCGGGCGACAAAATCCACCACGTTCTGTTCGGCGGCGGCACTTGCGGTCAGGGTCACCGCCTCGCGCACCGCGCGTTCGGCCCAGTCGGCGTTGCGGCCGCGCAATTCGGCCATGCCGCGGATATGCGACACCGCATCGTTGATCGCCTTCGCCATCGAGGCATCGGCGGGCGGCCGCGATGCCGGCTGATTGCGCGGCGCCGGGCTCTCCTCGGCCGTCTCTGCATCCTCGGCACCCTCACCCTCGGCTTCAGGCGTCTGATCCGCGCCTCCATCGCCCGAGGGGTTGCCGCCGCCCGGCAGGCCCCCCATCGCCACCGGGGTCGCCGCGCCGATGCTGGTGCCCGGCGCCATCGCCGAGACATGCGCGGCATAGGCGATGAAGGTCCCCGCGCTCGCCGCCCGCGCCCCCGAGGGGGCGACATGTACCGCCACCGGCACCTCGGCCGACAGGATCGCCCGGTTGATCGCCCGCATCGAGGTCTCGAGCCCGCCGGGCGTATCCATGCGGATGATCACCAGCGACGCCCCCGCGTCCGCCGCCTGATCGATGCCGCGGATCAGGTAATCGGCCGTCGCCGGCCCCACCGCGCCATCCAGCTCCAGCAGATGCGCGAAGCGCCCCTGCGGTTCCTGCGCGACCAGCCCCAGCGTGCCCAGCATCACCGCGATCACGCCCAACAGCAGGCGCAGCCGGGCGAAGGGTCGCACAGCGACCCAGGACCGCAGCCTCCGGGGCAAGGGATTGAAACGCTTCATGCTCATCACCCTACCACTTAGGCGCCGATGGGTCGATGGCGAGCGCCGGCGCCCGCTTTCCCCGCGCCCAGCGGTTCGCAATCGTGTCAGCGCGGCCGATTGCGCTGCCCCGCCAGCCGGCTACACTGCCCCCCTCGCCCGACCCGGAGTCCCCATGCCCGCCAATCCCATCACCCCGACCGTTCCCTTCGACCGCGACGGCAAGCACCACGGCTTCCTGCGCCTGCCGCATTCGCGCAATGAAAGCGCCTGGGGGGCGATCATGATCCCCATCTGCGTCATCCGCAACGGCGAGGGGCCGACGGCGCTGCTGACCGGGGCCAATCACGGCGACGAATACGAAGGCCCCATCGCGCTGCAATCGCTGGCCCGGGAGATCACGCCGCAGGCGATCCGCGGCCGCGTGATCATCGTGCCCTACATGAACTATCCCGCCTTCCGCGCCGCCACCCGCGTCTCGCCCATCGACAACGTCAACCTCAACCGCGCCTTCCCCGGCGCCCCCGACGGCTCGGCCACGCAGAAGATCGCCAACTATTTCAATGACACGCTGGTGCCGATGGCCGATCTGGTGCTCGACTACCACTCGGGCGGGCGGACGCTCGACTTCCTGCCCTTCGCCTGCGCGCATTACCTCGACAGCGTCAGCCAGCAGGCCGCCTGCATGGAGGCGGTGCGCGCCTTCAACGCCCCCTATACGCTGATGCTGCGCGAGATCGACGCCGTCGGCATGTATGACACCGCGGTCGAGGCGCAGGGCAAGGTCTTCGTCACCACCGAACTGGGCGGCGGCGGCACGGCGACGGCGCGCTCGGCGCGGATCGCCACCCGCGGGGCGCGCAACGTGCTGATCCACGCCGGCATCCTCGATGGCGAGCTGGACCTGGCGCGCTCGATCACGCTCGATATGCCGGATGACGATTGCTACCATTTCGCCACTTCCGAAGGGCTCGTGGAACCCCTTGTGGACCTGGGCGAGCCGGTCGCCACCGGCGCGCCACTCGCCCGCGTCTGGCCCGCCGACCGCACCGGGCTCGAGCCGGTCGAATACCACGCCCAGCGCGACGGAATCCTGGCCGCGCGGCATTTCCCTGGCCTGATCCACACCGGCGACTGCCTGGCCGTGATCGCCACCGCGATGGACGACTTCTGAGCGCGCGGCGCATCAGCCCCAGCCCTTCCCTGCGCCCCTTGCACCGCCGCGCCCGCCGCGCCATCCTGCGAAAGCCCCATAGTCCGAGGCCCCCATGACCGTCCATATCGGCGCCGAACCCGGCCAGATCGCCGACACCGTGCTTCTGCCCGGCGATCCCTACCGCGCGCGCTGGGCCGCGCAGACCTTTCTTCAGGGCGCCGAGCTGGTGAACGAGGTGCGCGGCATGCTCGGCTATACCGGCACCTGGCGCGGCCACCGGGTGACCATCCACGGCTCGGGCATGGGGATGCCGTCGCTGTCGATCTATGCTAACGAGCTGATCCGCGATTATGGCGCCCGCACGCTGATCCGCATCGGCTCGGCCGGCGCGATGCAGCCGCAGGTGAAACTGCGCGACCTTGTGCTGGCCATGACTGCCAGCACCACCTCCACCCCCTCGCGCACGCTCTTCCGCGACATGGCCTTTGCTCCCTGCGCCGATTTCGGCCTGCTGGCCGCCGCACATGCCGCCGCCGCCGCGCGCGGCCTGCCGGTCCATGCCGGCGGCATCTATTCCTCGGATGTCTTCTACGACGAACGACCCGACCTGACCGAGGCGCTGACCCGCCACGGCACCCTCTGCGTCGAGATGGAGGCGGCCGAACTTTACACCGTCGCCGCCCGCCACGGCGCCCGGGCGCTGGCGGTCCTGACCATCTCGGACCACCTGCTCACACATGAACGCCTGCCCGCCGCCGAACGCGAGACAGGCTTCGCCGACATGGTGGAGATCGCCCTCGAAGCCGCCTTCGCCTGAGCGCCTCCCGCCTGCCGCTTTCCGCAAATGCCTCACGGGCCCCCGACGATGCCCGCTCCGCTCCGCCGGCCGAAAAAGCGTCAAGCCGGGGAACGCCGCGACGGTCAACGGCGTTTGACTGAAGCGGCGAACGCGCCGCACCACTTTGCCCGGATCGCCGCGACAGGGTCGTCGAGCACGGCAACCGCCGTCCGTTCGGGCGGGTCGGGACACCAATGCAAGGGGAATGCCAGATGACTGTGGTGCTTGCCACCGTGTGCCGGGATGGCGTCGTCCTCGGCTCGGATTCGCAGATCACCGACAAGGGACGGGGCATGACCTATCCCGCCGAAAAGCTGCACCCGCTGGGCGAGACGGCGGCCTGGGGCGGCAGCGGCGCGCGTTCGGTGCTGACCGATGTGGAGCGATGCTTCAACGAAAACAGCGCCGCGATCCTCGAGGCCCCGGACATCGGTCGCGCCTTGCAGGGGCTGGTTCTGCCGATCCTGCGCCACCACTATGACACCTTCATCCCCGAGGTGCCGGGCGAGGAAGGCGGCGGCACGCCCTCGGCCTATGTAATGGCCGCCGGGTGGCGGAACGGCGAACCCTGGATCATCGAGATCACCCCCTCGGGGATGATCGGGCATTATGCCGATATCGGATTCCATGCCATCGGCAGCGGCGCAGCGATGGCCCAGCAGGCCGGCTCGCTTCTGTCCCATTTCCACCTGACCGAACGCTCGCTCAACTTCGGTTGCGCGGCGGTCCTGCGGGTTCTGCGCGCGCTCGACCTCACCTCCGCCACGGTGGGCGAGCCGTTCAGCCTGTGCCGGATCGACGAGAAGGGCGCTCACCACCTCAGCGAGAAGGAAATCGAGAAGGTGGGCGATCTCGTCCGCCGCTGGGAGGACGCCGAACAGGCCGTCATTGCCGACATATTCGACTGACCGCTGCTGACACCGTGCGCAACTCGCCTCCGCAACGGAAGTCCCATCCGCTCAGCGACAGATGACCCCGCATTCGGCCTGCGCTTCCGAAAAGATCAGATATCGCGGCGAGGTGAAGATGAACCACCCGCAGGAGCGGTCGCTGGTGTTGGTCTCGTTTCGCTCCGCCACCGGCCGGGTGAAGACGCAGACGCCGGAATTGCCGACCCGCGCAACGCTGGTCGCGGACCGTTCCGCGGTTGTCGCGCCGGCGCTTGCCTGAAGCTGGAGGCTGAGCGTGACATTGGGCGCGAAGTTGCTTTGCGCAGTCATGCAGCGGGCGTTGGCCAGGTTGGGGTTGACCGGCGGGCACTGCGCCGCCGCAGCGCCCTGCGCCGCCTCGACCGCCGCGCTCCGCGCGGCCTGGCGCACGGCGTTCAGGTTGCAGCCGGTCGCCCCGCGCGTTCTGACCGCCGTGCCCCCCTGCACGCCGTCATCGCGGCAAAAGCCGATCTCGATCAGCGTGTCGGCGGCGACCGGCGTGCCCGACACAAGGAAAGCCATGGCGAAAGCAGCAAGCAATGTCAGCGGTTTCATGTCCATCTCCATGCAATCGACGCCGGAGGCGCAACCTCCGGCGGGCCAGCCGAAACGAGCACTCAACGATAACATGACTCACGCGCGTGTGATATGGTCCTTTTGTGGCGCTGCTCACGGCCCCGTCGGAGGGCGTCGCGCCGCCTCCGGACCCTCCCGAAAGAGATTGCCAGATCCTGGCGGGGCACGCGCAACGTCATACCGACGCCGCCACGTCCCCCTCGGCTTATCCGTTCAGGTCCGAAATCACCGCCACCCCCGGCGCCGTCGGCCCGTTGAACGCCCGCAATTCCACTGAGGCGCCGCTCAGCGGAACCTCCCGCGCGATCAGGGGCGTCACGTCCACCCGTCCGCTCTCGATCAGCCCCAGAAGCGACGGATAGCGCCATGCCGGCATCCCGCGCGTGCCGAAAACCGCCAGGTTTTTCATGTAGATAGTGTTCATGTTGATGGTCTGGAACGCGGTGTGGCCGATGGGCATTCCAACCTGCACATGCCGCCCCAATGGCCGCAAACAGTCGAGCGAGGCATTAGTGGTGGCCTCGATCCCCAGCGCCTCGATAGAGACATGCGCGCCCCCGCCGGTGATCTCGCGGATACGTTCGGCGACGTTCCCCTCGCGCGCATCCACCGCCGCCTCCGCCCCCAGCGACAGCGCATGTTCCAGCTTCTCCGCCACCACATCCACGACCACCACCCGCGCGCCCAGCGCCCGGCCGAGTATCAGACATGAAAGGCCAATTCCCCCCGTTCCATGCACCGCCAGAAACTCGCCGCCCTGTACCGCGGCGCGGTCGGTCAGCGCGTGCCAGGCCGTCGTCACCCGGCAGCCCAGCCCCGCCGCGGTGACCGGCGCCAATGCCTCGGGAAGCCGCACCAGGTTATGCGCCCGCGGAACCGAGACATATTGCGCATAGGCGCCCGGCTCCACGAACCCCGGCAGGCGCTGGTCGGCGCAGTTGTTCGACGCCCCCGCCCGGCACATCGGACAGGCCCCGCAGGCCAGGATGAAGGGCGCGACCAGCCGGTCGCCCACCGCCCAGCCCGCGTCCGGCCCGGCCTCGACCACCTCGCCGCAGTATTCATGGCCCAGGATCTGCCCGGGCTTCACCCGCGGATGCTCGCCCACCCAGCCGTGCCAGTCCGACCGGCAGATGCCGCAGGCCAGCACCTTCAGCACCACCCCGTCGCGTTCGCATTCGGGGTCCGGCACCTCCTCGATGCTCAGATCGGCGTTGTATTCCCTCAAGACGGCGGCGCGCATCGGTCCCTCCCTTTTCGGCACAGTCAGACACCCGCCCGGGCGCGGCGTCAAGCCGCAGGCGGGCTGGGCAAGGGCGTCGGGCCGGTCTACTCTCCGCCGACCCAGGAACGGAGGACGGGCATGAACGGACAGGAACTCGCCGGGCGCCACGCGCTGGTCACCGGCGGCGGCACCGGGATCGGACTGGCCATCGCGCAGGCGCTGGCCGCGCGGGGGGCCACGGTCACCATCAGCGGCCGCCGCGCCGATGTGCTCGAGGCCGCCGCCGCGGCCACCCCCGGCCTGCACCCCCTGGTCATGGATGTCGCCGACGAAGGCAGCGTCACCCAGGGCTGCGCTGCCGCCATCGCCGCCCGCGGCCCGGTCACCATCTGCGTGCCCAACGCCGGCATCGCCGAGGGCAAGGCCCTGGGCAAGATGGACCTGGCCTTCTGGCGGCGGATGATGGCGATCAACCTCGATGGCGCGATGCTGACCGCGCAGGCCTGCCTGCCCGGCATGCAGGCCGAAGGGTGGGGGCGGACGCTTTTCATCGCCTCCATCGCCGGGCTGAAGGGCCTGAAGGGCGCGCCGGCCTACTCGGCGTCGAAACACGGGATGATCGGGCTGATGCGCGGCCTGTCCGAGGACTTCCTGGGCTCCGGGCTGACCTTCAACGCGCTCTGCCCCGGCTATGTCGATACCGAGATCGTCGCCCGCAACACCGACAGCATCGCCGCGCGCGCCGGCATCAGCCGCGACGACGCCCATGCGCTGATGGTCAAGACCAACCGCCACCGCCGCCTGATCCGCCCCGACGAGGTGGCGAGCGCGGCGCTCTGGCTCTGCCTGCCGGGGTCGGAAAGCGTCAACGGCCAGTGCATCGAAATCGCGGGCG
>CAZKSE010000194.1:0-7565 GCA_964555305.1 uncultured Rhodobacter sp.
ATCCGGGTCTTCGATCACACCATTCGCGCGCAAGCCTTTCCCATCGGAATCGACCCCGACGAGGTCGCGCAGATGGCCGAAAGCGAGGAGGCGCGCACCGCTGCGAACCGTCTGGGAAGGATGATCGAGAATCGTGCGCTGGTGATCGGTGTCGACCGGATGGATTACTCCAAGGGCCTGCCGCAGCGCTTGCAGGCGTTCGGCCGTCTTCTGGACGAGAACGAACGGTTGCGCGGGCGAGTCAACCTGGTCCAGATCGCCCCCCCCTCGCGCGAGACGGTCGAGGCCTATATCGACCTTCGCGAGGAGCTGGATCGGCTGACCGGTCGGGTGAACGGCGATTACTCCGATCTTGACTGGACGCCGATCCGCTACCTTGCGCGCAGCTATTCGCGCGAAGTGTTGGCAGGCCTGTTCCGACTGGCGCGGGTGGGGCTGGTGACGCCCTTGCACGACGGCATGAACCTGGTCGCCAAGGAGTATGTTGCGGCGCAGGATCCGGAAGATCCGGGCGTCTTGATCCTGTCGGAATTTGCCGGTGCGGCGGAACGGATGGACGCGGCGCTTCTGGTCAACCCGCTTGATACCGGCGGCATGGCCGATGCGATCCACCGCGCGCTGGAAATGCCGCTGGAGGAGCGGATTTCGCGTTGGAAATCGCTGATGGCCGAGGTGCGCGGCCATGACATCGCCGCCTGGCGACAGGGCTTCCTGTCGGCGCTGGATACGCTGGACGGCAAGGTCACATGAGCGATCTGGACGGGCTCAGGCTGCGGTGCAGCGATGCGCTGTTTCTGGATTTCGATGGCACGCTGGCCGAGATCGGCCCCGATCCTGGCGCCATCGTTCTGCCGGATGAAACGCTGCAAGCGCTAGAACGGTTGGCGGCGCGCCTCGACGGGGCGCTGGCCTTGCTGTCGGGGCGTGATTTGCGAGATCTGGCAAAGCGGACGCCCGCCGGGGTCTGGCGGGCAGGGGGGCACGGGCTGGAGGTGCTGCCCCCCGGCGCCAGCCCACCCCGCACGGCACTCTGCGCACCTGCGGCGCTGCTGGGGGCGCTCTCCGCGCTGGATAAGGTTGCTGGCGTCTGGATCGAGGTGAAGGGGCCGGTGATTGCGCTGCACTACCGCGCCGCGCCGGAGGCAGAGCAAACCTGTCGCCGGGTGGCGGAGGACGCACTGACCGCCGCGCCGGGCTACCGGCTGCAAGTGGGAAAGATGATCGTGGAGCTGAAGCCTGAAGGCGCTGACAAGGGCGCGGCCTTGCGCCGGCTGTGCAGGCAGGCTCCCTTCGCCGGGCGACGCCCGGTGATGCTGGGCGACGATACGACCGACGAGGACGCAATGCGCGTGGCGCAGGATCTGGGCGGCATTGCGGTCAATGTCGGCGCCGGGGAAAGCATTGCCGATCTGCACACCCCCGATCCTGCGGCTGTGCGCTGCTGGATCGACCGCGAGGCCGGTTAAAGCAGCGCCAGGCTGAACCAGGGCACGAGCGCCAGGATCACCAGCGCCACACAGGCGATGGCAAAAAAGGGTAGGGTGACCCAGAAGACGCGCAACGCACCGACTCCGCTGACGGACGCCGCAACGTAAAGTCCGATCCCGACCGGAGGCGTCAGAAGCCCGAGGATGAGGTTGATCGACACCACGACGCCGAAATGCAGCGGGTGGATGCCGTAGATCTCCGTCGCGATGGGCAGCAGGATCGGCACGACCATGATCAGACCCGGGATGCCGTCGATCACCGTACCGACCAGAAGCAGCAGCAGCAGGACCAGCAACATGAAGGCGACGGGCGTGGTGGCAACCGACTGGATCCAGGCGGCGGCCGTCTGCGGTACCTGGCCGAAGATCAGCACCCAGGAAAACACCCCGGCCGCCGCGACGAGGAACAGCACCAATGCCGTGTTCAGCCCCGTGCGGAGCAGGATCGCCGGCAGATCACGCAATTTCAGCGTCCGGGTATGAAAAAAGCCAATCAGTGCCGCGGCCACCGCCCCCATCGCCGCCCCTTCGGTCGGGGAGCCGAAGCCGCCAAGGATCGTGCCGATGATGACCAATGGGATTGCCAACATCGGCAACGCCGCCCGTGCCGCCCGCCAACGCGCGGCCCAGTCCAACCGCGCGCCGCGCGGATAGGCGTGTCGCCAACCCAGGACGGCCAGTGTTAGAATGAAAAGCCCGCTCAGCATCAGCCCCGGCAGGATCCCGGCGATCAGCATGTCCCGCACCGCAACCTGCGCCAGCACCGCATAGACGACGAAGACGATCGACGGCGGGATGATCGGTCCCAGAAGCCCACCAAAGGCCGTCAGCCCCGCTGCGAACTCGCGCTCGTAGCCCGCGCGCTCCATCTCGGGGACCATGACGCGGCTCATCATCGCAATCTGCGCCGTGGCCGAACCGAGGATCGAGGCCACCAGCATGTTGGCTAGAAGGTTGATATACGCCAGCCCCCCGCGCAGCGCGCCCACGAAGATCGCCGCAAGCCGGATCAGACGCGTGGTCACCCCGGCACCATTCATCAACTCGCCGACCAGGATGAAGAGCGGGATCGCCAGCAGCCCGAAATTGTCCAGCGAGGTAAAAAGCTTCAGCGCGTAACTGTCCAGCAGCAGCGGATTGCCGGAATCGATGATGAAGACTAGCGCGGCCAGGCACAGGACCAAGCCGATCGGCAGGCCGATCAGCAGCAGGATCAGGAAAGCCACGGCGGTCATCGGCTCACCCCTCGCCGCTGTTCAGGCCGGATGGGTTCGCAGCGGGGGCAAGCAGGCCCAGATCCTCGGCCAGATTGGTCAGTGCATGAATGCTCAGCGTCAGCGCGAACCACGGCATGACCAGATAAAACCACCAGCTGGGCAGACCCAGGACCGGCGTGACCTCGGTGTAAAGAAAGTTGAACTGCGTCATCTCGAAGGCGCCGATGTCTAAGCCGGCCGATGCCAGACCCGCCAGGTCGAACCAGCGCCAACAGAGCCAGGCCAACAGAAGCCCGAACACCAAGGAGAGGGCTGACGCCGCAATTCGCAGCGTGCGCAGCAGGGCCGGGGGCGCGACTTCGTGCAGGATCTTCATCGCCGGATCCGACCGCGCCCGCAGCATCAGCGAGGCCCCGACAAAGGCCGTGAGCGTCATCGACAGGATCGCCAGTTCATCAGCCCAGGCAAGCGTCACGCGAAAGGCGCGGAAGCTGACGTTGAGCACCACGAGAGTCGCGACTGCGCCGATCAGCGCCATCAGAAGGAGGCGTTCCAGAACGACCAGCCCATCCGACAACCTGCGCAAACCGCGAGCAAGGGTCATGGCGGCGTCCCCCCTGCCGAGCGGCCCCTAGAAGGACGCGACCAGCTCACGCAGCCGCGCGACATAGGGCGTCTGCGCGCCCCATTCGGCATCCCAGCGCGCGACGACATCGCCGAAGAATTCCGGCCCGACGCCCTCGGTGATCATGATGCCCGGCGCCTCGCGCAGGCGGGCAAGCTTGTCGTCCTCCTCTGCGACGAAGCGGTCGATCGTTCGGTCGCAATGCTCCTGCGTCGCGTCCCGGATCAGCGTGCGATCCTCTTCGGACAGGTTTGCCCAGACCCGGGCCGAGACCAGCGCGACCATGCCGAACATGTGGTGGTTTGTCTCCATCAGATGCGGCGCGTGCTCGTAGTAGCGGAAGTTGATGATGGATTCGTAGTCCATGTCGATGGCGTCGATCTGGGCATTGGCCAGCGCGTCGTAGACCTGCGTCAGCGGCATCGGTGCAGGGGCGGCGCCGAACATCTCGAAGAATGTGCGGATCGCCGGCGCGGGCGTGATCCGGAAGCGCAAGCCGTTCAGATCTGCGGCCGAGGCGACGGGCTGGCGCGTCATCAATTGCCGCATCCCGGTCATCGCGTAGCAAAGGCCCACCGTTCCGGTCGCCCGTGGCAGCAGATCCAGGATTTCGCGCGCTTCGTCCGATCGCAGGACGCGGGCGGCATCGGCGATGTTGTCGACGAGGAACGGAGCATGGAGCGCGGCCATGTCCGTTACGCGAAAGGTGATCTCGGCTGTGGTCAGCCAGGCCATATCGAGCGCGCCGGTCTGCAACTGCTGCAACATCGTCGCCTCGTTGCCCAACTGTCCCGAAGGGTAGGCATTGATCGAGAAGCGTCCATCGGACCGCTCATGCAGCATCTCGCCGAGCGCCGCGGCCTCCTGGTTCCAGACGTGGACCGGCGGGGTGATGAGGCCCAGACCGAAACTGCGTTCTTGCGCTGCAGCGGGCAGGGTGACTGCGGTTGCAAGGATCGTGGCGAATATCGTGTTCCGGTCCATCCGCAGTTCCCTTCCCAGCTTTCAAAGCAGCGCTTGCGCGCGTTCGGCGACGGAGTCGGGTGTGATCCCGAACTCACGGTAGAGCACTTCGGCCGGGGCGGAAGCGCCAAAGCCCTCCATCCCGACGAAATCGGACTTCTTTGCCCGTTCGC
Organism: uncultured Rhodobacter sp.; assembly: GCA_964555305.1. GTDB lineage: Bacteria > Pseudomonadota > Alphaproteobacteria > Rhodobacterales > Rhodobacteraceae > Pararhodobacter. Next base: position 4,466 of record CAZKSE010000194.1, read on the forward strand.
CCAGAAGCCAGCGGTCCCAGCCGCCGGCGCGCACCGCGGCCTCGATACCGACGCGGACAGGGCCTGCCGGCAGGACGCGCCGGCGATAGGCCTCGGGTTGCGCAGCGAAAAGCTCCATGCAGGGCATCGAGACGACGCGCGTGCCGATCCCCTGCGCCTGCAGTACCTCGCGCGCCTTAAGCGCCACCGATACTTCCGATCCGGTGGCGATCAGGATGACCTGGCGCTTGCCGTCGGCTTCGGCCAGGACATAGGCACCCTGGGCGGTCAGATTCTTCGTGCTGTGCGTCGTGCGCACGGCCGGCACACCCTGACGGGTCAGCGACAGGACAGTGGGCGTGGTCGTCTGCTCCAGCGCGATTTCCCAGGCTTCGGCGGTTTCGACAAGGTCGGCGGGCCGGATCACCAGCGTGTTGGGCGTGGCTCGGCTGATCGCCAGATGCTCGACCGGCTGATGGGTCGGCCCATCCTCGCCCAGGCCGATTGAATCGTGCGTCATCACATAGACGACCGGCAGGCCCATCAGTGCCGAGAGCCGCATCGACGGGCGCGCGTAGTCGGTGAAGGCCATGAAGGTGCCCGCATAGGGACGGACACCGCCATGCAGCGCCATCCCGTTCATCGCGGCGGCCATGCCGTGTTCACGGATGCCGTAATGCAGGTAGCGGCCCTTGCGGTTCCCAGGATCGAAAATGCCGAGGTCGGGCGTCTTGGTGTTGTTCGATCCGGTAAGGTCGGCGGACCCAGCGAAGGTTTCGCTCACGATCGGGTTGATGGCCTTCAGCACGTTCTCCGACGCGGCGCGGGTGGCAAGCTTCGGTGCGCTCTCGGCGGCTTCCTTCTTCAGCTTTCGGATCGCGGCGGGCAGGCGCTTGGGCATTTCGAGGGCGAAGATCCGGGCGAACTCCGATTGCTTTGCGGCGGACAGAGTTTTCAGCCGGGTTTCCCAATCCTCCCGCGTCTTGCGCCCTTTGGCGCCGATGGCTTCCCAGGCCTTCTTGATCTCGCCGGGGATCACGAACGGCGCATGATCCCAGCCATAGACCTTGCGGGTATCGGCGAGGAGCTGGGCGTCCGTCAGCGCGCCGTGGCCCTTGGCGGTGTCCTGCGCGCTGGATCCGAGCGCGATATGCGTGCGGCAGGCGACCATCGCGGGGCCGGCGCTGGCCTTCGCCGCGCTCAGCGCACGATCGATATCCTCGGGGTCGTGCCCATCGCATTCGAACACGTCCCAGCCCGAGGCTGCGAAACGCGCCTTCTGGTCGGTGACGCAGGCGATCGACACCTTGCCGTCGATGGTGATCTCGTTGTTGTCCCAAAGAACGATCAGCTTCGACAGTTGCTGCTTTCCGGCAAGACCGATCGCCTCGTGGCTGACGCCTTCCATCAGGCAGCCGTCACCGGCGATCACCCAAGTGTAGTGGTCCTGAATCTTCGCCCCCCAGCGCGCGCGCAGGTTCTCCTCGGCCAGTGCGAAGCCCACGGCATTGGCCAGACCCTGGCCCAGCGGGCCGGTCGTCGTCTCGATTCCCTTGGCGTGCCTGTATTCGGGATGACCCGCGGTGATCGCGCCCCACTGGCGGAAGTTCTTGATCTGCTCCAGCGTCATGTCTTCGTAGCCGGTCAGGTGCAGCAGCGCATAGAGCAGCATCGAGCCGTGGCCCGCCGACAGGATGAAGCGGTCGCGGTCCGGCCAATCGGGGGCTGCGGCGTCAAATTTCAGATGTTTCTCGAACAGGACGGTCGCCACGTCAGCCATGCCCATCGGCATGCCGGAATGGCCGGAATTCGCCGCGGCGACGGCATCCAGGGCCAGAATGCGGATCGCGCAGGCCTTTTGCCAATGTTCGGGGTGCCGGGTGCGCAGGGTGGCGATTTCCAAGGCGGCGTCCTTTCGTTGACCGGGTTGCGGGGGTCTTAGCAGGCTCAAGAGCAAGATCAAGCGCGTGCTGCAAGCCCTTGGTTGGAATGGGCGCGCAATCGCACTAATCTGCCGCCCAGACCCGGCCGCATGGCAACCGTGCGTTGATTCGGCGCCGCTGCCGGGCGGCCGCCAACGGAGGACCCGAGATGAGCGACCTTGCCGCCTACGAGCGCCGCATCACCGCCGCGCTGGACCGGATCGCCCGGCGGATCGAGGCAGGGAGAGGCAATGCCGCCACTCCGCCCGCCGCGCGGCAACCGAAGGCCGATGCCGAGGCAGCCGCCACCATCGCCCAGCTGCGCGCGGCGCTGGAGAAAGAGCGCGCCACGAATGCTCAGCTCTCGGAGCGACTGGCCTCGGCGCGGCATCGGCAGGATGGTCAGTTCGGTCAGCTGGAACGCCGTGTCGCGCGGCTCACCGAACAGCTCGATCTGCAAAGCCTCGAGATGTTGCGGCTGAAGAAGGCCAATACCCGCCTGATGGAATCGAATTCGGCCCTGCGCGAGGCCTATACCGAGAATTTCCCCGATCACCAGCTCATCAATCGGTCGATTTCGGCCGATCTGGAGGCCCTTCAGGCCGAGCGCCGGGCGGAAATGGCCGAGATGGAAGAGATCCTGAGCGAGTTGAAACCGCTGGTTGTGGCCGATGGCCGCGCCGCCGGCTGAGCAGGAGCGACAGATGCCCGAAGAAACGATCACCATCGGCGGCAAGAATTTCGAAGTCGCCTGTCAGGCTGGCGAAGAGCAGTTCCTGCACACCGCGGCGGCCATGCTGGATACCGAGGCGCAGGCACTGATCGGCCAGATCGGCCGCCTGCCGGAGGCGCGGATGCTGCTGATGGCGGGGCTGATGCTTGCCGACAAGACCGCCGCGCTCGAGGATCGCGTCCGGTCAGGAGAAGCCGAGATCGACCGTCTGCGCGCCGAGATCGCCCAGATGCGCAACGCACCACGGCCGGCGCCGAACCGCGTCGAGGTGCCGGTGGTTCCCAAGCAGGTGGCAGAGACGCTCGCCGAACTTGCCGCCCGGGCAGAGGCGCTGGCCGAGCAGATCGACGAACGGGCTTGAAGACGCGACGGGCTTGAAGGCCAGGCGGCTGACCCGTCGTGTCTGGCGATCGGTGACGGGGGCGCCGGCCTCGGGGGCATCGAGCCCCCTCGGCCGGCTGCTGCC
>CAZKSE010000195.1:0-7398 GCA_964555305.1 uncultured Rhodobacter sp.
CGATGTTGACGACCGTGTTCGACCCGGCGGCCCCACCGATGCCGATGTTCACGGTCTTGGTGGTGCCGTTCGTCGTGGCGCCGGTCCCGACGCCATAGGTCGCCGTGCCGGTCGATGTGCCGATGGTCGCCGTTCCCCCCGACGCCGTCAGCGTGCCGGAGAAGGTCTTGTTGCCCGAGAAGGTCTGCGTGCCCGCGAGGATCGCCAGTTCCGAGGAGGTGTTCGGCAGCGTATAGGTCCGGGTCTGGCCGCTGGAGATTCCAGCCAGCGAGAAGACGGCCTTCCTCGTGGGATCGGCGTCGTTGACGAGGCTGAAGACGGCATCAGACACATCGCGTGGCTCGCCGACGCTGGCCCAGCTGGAGCCGGACCAGACGAGGAAGACGCCCTCATCCGCGACCCAGACCAGCCAGCCGGGGCGCGGGACGAGCCGGATCCATGCGCCGTCGACATGGAAGGCCACGTTCAGATCCCACCCTGCCCAGAGGCCGGTGGCGCCGGAAGCCACCAGATGCCGGTCGCCATCGGCGGGGCTGGCGGGCGGCGCGGTGCGGGTGCGGTCCAGCACGGCCAGCTGCACCATGGCATCGAGCAGGCGCAGCGCCTCGTTATGGGTGACGTGCTTCTGCGCCTGCGCGGCCATGAGGTATGGCAGGCCGAGATGGGTCGTGGTGTCGGACATGGTTGATCCTGTGGCGTTCCCGATGGCGGGGATCAGAATTGCAGCGTGACGCTAGCCGGTGCGCCCCGCCCGAGGCGGGCCGAGAGCTGGAAGATGCGGAGGGCGAGGGTGTCGCCGGGGTCGAGCGGCGCGCCCCAGTCGGTGGTCTGCTGGGCGGCGGAATAGAGGGCCGAGGTCGTGCTGCTCGTCAGCACCCGCTTGACCGCCGCCCCGTCACGGATCTCGACCTCGTAGCCCTCGACCTCTTCGCCCAGCGGCACCTCGACCTGTTCCCAGGCATCGGCCTCGAGCGCGCGGGAGCGCCGGGTCCAGCGGATGGTCAGGTCGCCGGGGATGCGCGCCCGCCGCCAGGGCTGCTCGACATGGACGGGCGCGAAGGGGCGCAGGCCGGTGCCGGCAGGCGTGAAGGCCTGCGCGACATAGGTCTCGTCCGATGGCGGGCGGGTCGCGGAGCCCACACGCCAGTTCCATGGCAGGCCGATGTCGCCCAGCGCGATTGGGAGCGGGGTCAGCGTGCTGTCCAGAACCACGGCGCGCGCCCCGGGCGGGGTCGGATTGCCCATCGCCCCTTCGGTGCCGCGCTGGCCGCGCAGGAGCCGGGTCAGGCGATACCGGGCGGGCGCGATGAGCTCGGCCGCGCCCGCCTGCACGATCTCCCAGACCCCGGGCGCACTCTCGATGGCCAGCGCATTGGCCCCACTGAGAAGCGCCAGATCGGTGACGCTCTCCAGCGACCCGGTGAACAGATCGAGCGTCAGCGCATTGCCGAGATCGAAGCGCGAGACCGGGCCGGGCCAGAGATCGAAGGCCAGCACGCCCATCCGCGCCCGGGCGGGCACGGTGGTCAGGAGCTCGAACCCGTCGCTGCCCGGGCTGCGGAACACCGCGAGCTCGCCAGGCCAGGGCCGCGCATGGGCGGCGAGGAAGGGCCGATGGGCGGGCTGGTCCTCGGTCAGCTGCGGCAGGTCGAGGAAGGCCACTTCGGGGGCGGCCAGCACCAGCGGGCGGGCTAGCGAGGCGGGGCGTGGTTCGCCGGGCGGCAGGTCGTAGGCCGCACGGTCCTGTCGGATCGCCTCGATCCCGCGCGCATCGGCATCTGCCGTGGAGAGCAGCCGGAACTCGAGGCTCCGCCCGTCATGCGCAAGCCGGATCACATCGGCCGGGTCGAGCGCGAGGCGCGAGGGCGGCAGGCGGAAGCTGGCGGTCTCGCGGCCGATCCAGGCTTCCATCAGCGCGCGGCGGCAGCGGCGCTCGGCTTCCTCGGGCGCGACGGCCATCGGGAAGGCCTCGGAGGCGATGCGGCTCGCCGACACGGTGATACGCTGCGCCTCGACCTGTGCCGCGTCGTAGTCCTCGTCGGCACGCGCCAGCTGCCACTTCAGCGCTTGCGGCAGTTCTGTCTCCTGCGCACGGGTGAGTTCCAGGCCCTCGGCGCGCGGATCCGGGGCTGCGACCAGATCATCGGCACCGATCTCGGCCACGGTTGCGCGGCCGCGCATGACGAAGCGGATCACCCCTCCGGTCTCGACCGCGTCGAAGCCGAAATGCCGCGCCAGTGTGGTGATCGAGGCGCGGGGGCTTTCCAGCGCGCCGATGACATAGCCCTCGACCGCGCCCCAGAGGCCCGTCACGTCAATCCTGTGGGCGGGCATCCCGGCGCGCAGGCAGAGGTGGCGGACGAGCGCGGCCAGCGACACCGCTCCCAGCCGTCCGGTCAGCCAGTGCCCCAGCCGCCAGTTCGGCCCGTCGGTCCAGACGCCGGTCAGCGCGGGGAAGAACGGATAGGGCCGCGCGTCCCAGGTCCAGGCCGCGCATTCCGGCACATGCACCATCCGGCCGCCGTAGACGGTGGACAGCGGGTTGTTCGCGGCATCGCCCCACCAGAGATATGTCGCCTCGAGATAGGCGCGCTGGATCGCGTCGTCGCGCCAGCCGCGCGAGAAATACGGGGTGAAGCTTTCCGACGATTTCGGGTCGAAGAAGACGTTGGGCTGGTTCGTGCCCCGGTCGATGGCCGGGCAGCCAAGCTCGGTGAACCAGACGGGCTTCGACTGCGGCACCCATGCGGTCGCCGTGCCGCTTTCCACCCCGCCCGGGCGGTTGAAGTGGGGCTCGGACCACCAGGCGCGTAGATCCTTGTAGCGGAAGACCCATGGTTTGCCCGCGCTGCCATCGCTGATCGGCGTCCGGAGCTGCGCCGACCGATCCGCCTCGGAGGCATAGAACCAGTCGAAGCCTTCGCCCCCGGCGATGTTGGCTTGCAGATAGGCGCGATCATGGATCGCCGGCCAGCCCGCCTGCGCATCGGCATGATCGAACCCGTCGCGCCAGTCCGAGAGCGGCATGTAGTTGTCGATGGCGACGAAGTCGGTGTTGGCGTCGGCCCAGAGCGGATCGAGATGGAAGAACACGTCTCCGCTGCCGTCGCCCGGCTGGTGCCCGAAATACTCCGACCAGTCGGCGGCGTAGCTGATCTTCGTCGTGGGGCCGAGGATGCTGCGCACGGCGGTGGCCAGATCGCGGAAGGCCTGCACGGCCGGATAACTGCTTGCCCCCGAGCGGATGGTGGTCAGCCCGCGCATTTCGGAGCCGATCAGGAAGGCATCGACGCCCCCGGCAGCCGCGCAGAGATGCGCGTAATGCAGGATCATCCGGCGCAGGCCCCAGTCGCCCGCGGGGCCGGTCCAGCCGACGGTCTCGCCCGAGACGGAGAAGTTCGCGGGGCTGGCCGCGCCGAAGAAGCTCGTGACCTGTGTTGCCGCCGTCGCGGTCTTGTCCACGCTGCCCGCGAACCCTGCGGCCGGGGAGCAGGTGATCCGCCCGCGCCAGGGGAATACCGGCTGGCCGGTCTGGGCGGCGTTGTCCGAATACGGGTTCGGCAGCGTGTTGCCGGGCGGCACGTCCATCAGGATGAAGGGATAGAAGGTGACACGGAGCCCGCGCGCCTTCATCTCCTGGATCGCCTGCACGACAGCGAAGTCAGAGGGCGTGCCGCCATAGACCGGGCGGTCCTCGCTGTCGCGACTGACCAGATGCGCGGCGGTGCGGCCGACGCCGTTCACCGACCACACGCGGGGGCTCGTGGCCTTCGCTGCCACTTCGACCCCCGGTTTGATCTGGCAGTTGCCTGCTCGCAGGTCGGTGCCGAACCAGGCGACGACGAGGCTCACGCTCGTGACTGCCGGGGCCATCGCCTGAAGTCGGTCGAGGGCGACGACCATGTCGGCGGTGTCCGGCAGCGCGTTCAGGTTCTCGGCGGTGGTGGTGCCGCCGGTCGTGCCGCCGAAGGCACCGCCCGTAGTCTTGCGGATTGCCTGCGTCGCATAGGTGAACTCGCCCGAAGCCGGGATCATCGTCACCGCGCGCGTCAGTCCCTCGGCCGTGTCGGGATCGGCCAGCGGGCGGAATACCTCGAAGGAAAGCTGCGGAATGCGGTTCCCGAAATCGCCGAGCGGCAGGTCCTCGAACACCACATAGGCCGTGCCGCGGTAGGCGGGCGTGTTCGCGGCGCCAATCTTCGCGGCGATGAAGGGATCGGGGGCCTGCGTCTCGTCGCCCGGATACCAGCGCAGGGTCACATTGGTCAGGTCGAGCGGCTTGCCGTCGGCCCAGATGCGGCCGATGCCGGTGATCGGGCCTTCGGACAAGGCGACCGCGAAGCTGGCGTAGTAGAGATACTCCGTCGTCCGGACCTTGCCGCCCCCACCGCCCTTGCCGCCGCCGCGCTGGGTGGTGGTCCGCGTCTCTTCGCGGAAATCGGTCGCCCAGACGATGTTCCCGCCAATCCGCATGCGGCCGTAGAGGCGGGGAATGACCGCACCTTCGGTGGATGAGGTGATGCGCAGGCTTTCCAGCCGCGCGCCCTCGATGCGCTGGGTGGGGGCGAGCGAGGAGATGATCCAGCTGTCGATGACCGAACCCACCGTCGAGCCGATCAGCCCGCCGATGGCGGCACCAGAGAGGCCGAGGATCGCGCCGCCGAAGCCCATGCCGATGCCGGAGCCGACGACGCCGAGAACGAGGGTGGCCATCAGGAGATCTCGATGTTGGAGGGGTCAGCGCGCAGGAAACAGGAACGCGAAGGCGATGCGACGCCGCCAGGTGGGTGTCAGCGGTTCCTCGATCACGCCGAGCCGCTCATAGGCATGGAGGAAGCGATCGGGGCCAGTGAGGATCCCGACATGCTTGGCGATGGCGCGCGGCACCATGCGGAACAGGACCAGCGCGCCGGGTGGGGCCTCGGTGGGTGGCACCTCGATCATCATGACGCGCGCGCCCTCGGCCAGGACTTCACGCGGGCCGGTCTCGCCCCAGTCCCGGCTGTAGGGCGGGATCGGGAAGGGCTCGGGGCCGACCACCTCGCGCCAGACGCCGCGCGCCAGCCCGAGGCAGTCGCAGCCGACCCCGCGCAAGCTCGCCTGGTCGTGGTAAGGCGTGCCCAGCCAGGCGCGGGCGACGACGATGACGTGCACCGGATCGGCGGTCCTCACAGCACCGCCCCGTCATGGCCGCCATCGCGCGAGGCGTAGCGCAAGATCGTGTCCTGCCCCGGAATGTGCGGGAAGCCCCGGAAGTTCGCGACATTGCCGAACTTCGTGCTGCAGGTGGCCAGCCGCTTGTCGCAGCCCGCTCGCGCAATGAAGCTGTCGCCCTCGGCGATGGGGCGGACCGGGGCCTCGAGCAGCGTCAGGATCGCGAGCCCGTCGACCAGATCGTGCGCCAGCACCTCCGCCCGCCGTCCGGCATTGGCGCCGGAGGTCCACTCGACCGTGCCATGCGCGAACCAGCCCGCCGCGAAGGCCCCGAGCCCCGAGGCGGTGAAGGCCCGGTCGCGCAGGACATCGGTGACCGCGCCCGTGCCGCGGAACGCCGCCGCCTCGAGGTTCACCCCGCAGCGCGCGTCGCCCAGTGTGGCGTCGCAGCCCGCCTGGAACGTCCGACCGACCGTCTGACCCAGCACATGGGCAAGGCTGCGCACTTCGGCCACGAAGGCCGCGCGCCCGCGCCGAACCTGACCGATGGCGCCCCGGCGCAGCAGCACGCGCTGGCCGGGATCGGCCCAGTTCACCCGCCAGAGCTCGACCTCCGCGTTGTCCCAGCGGCCGTCGAGGATGTCGGTCTCGGTAATGCGGTCCGAGGACAGCACGCCCTCGGCATCCTGCGCATCGACGGAGAGGTCCGATCCGACGCGCACCTCGGAGGCCGTGAACCCGCTCTCGGGCTCGAAGTCGGTGCCCTCGAAGGCGAGCGTCCGGTCATGGTCGGTGAAGCCGAAGGCCACGCCATCGGCGCGCGTGATCCGCCAGCACCAGGCCAGCGTCGTCGTCCCGTCGTCGAGATGGGCCTGCAGGGCGGGGTCGAGCTGTTTCATCTGCGGATCTCCAGAAGCGGGATGGAGGCGATGGACCCGAGGTGCTCGAGGTCTAGGGTCACGTCGAGCGTGTCGGTGTCGAAGCGGACGGGGGTGTCGAATTCGAAGCCTGCGGTGACGGGGACGCCTGCGCCGGGGGCCGCGCCGAAGGTGACGACGCCCGTGGTCGTGTCGACCGACCAGCCCGAGAGCTGCTCGGTGCCGCCTAGCGCGATGCGGACGGTATCTGCGACGGGCTTGGTGATCGCCCGCGTCCAGGATTGACCGCCGGAGGCGTAGCGCTTCAGAAGCGGGAATGTCGTGCGGACGCCGTCGCCGGTGCCGAGGGGCTGGTCCAGCGGCGTCGGCGTGCCCGAGGGCAGGCAGGACTTGTAGTCGCCCCAATCCTTGAAGCGGAAGCCGTGCAGCCGGCCATTGCGGGCCTCGAAGAAGGCCACGACGGCGGCCAGATCGTCGGCGCGGCGGATGCCATAAGCGACATCGTAACGTCGACGGCTGTTTGCCCAGCTCGCGTTGCGCTCCTCGTCGCCCGAGGCGAGCTCCACCACCTGCGTGCGCCGCTCCGGCCCGCCGCGCGCGCCACGGCTGATCGCGTCCGGAAACCGGACCTCGTGAAACGCCATGCTCGGGATCCTCAGAGACCGCGGCGGCCCATCGACACCGCGCGGGCGATGTCGGCGGCAACTTGCGTGCGCGACTGCCGGAAGCTCTCGGCGTCGCGGGTCATGATGGTGACATTGACGCTGGGTGCGCTGCCGCGCCCGCCATATCCCGCAGCCTCCCGGCGCGAGAGCACGCGCTCACCGCGCTGCAGGATCGCGGGCACCTCGTCCGGCTTGAGGCCCACCCAGCCGCCGGAATGCATCCGCGGGGCACCCGCGAAGGCCAGCGCCGGGACCACCCGGCCGGGACCCGACCCTCCCACCATGCCGCCCGCGTGCAGGACGGAGGCAAACATGCCGCCCGCGCCGCCGAGGACGCCCGAGAGCAGCCCCGCCAGCGGGCCGAGGATGAAGCGCCGCGCCGCGAGCCTGGCCAGATCGGCGATCATCGAAGTCACCAGATCGCGGAAGTCGAGCTTGCCCTTGCGGACGAAGTCGGCGACGGCGTTCTCGGCCGCCCCGAATGCCCCGACCAGCGCCTGGCCAAAATCGGCCCCGATCTCGCGCGCCCTTGCGGCATAGTCGGCGAGCGCGGCGGTCACCGCCTGCCAGCCGGTCAGGGCTTCCTCGGCACCGGTGGCGGTCTGGGTTCCGGCCTCGCGCCCGGCAGCGCCCGCGCGACCGGCCGAGTTCTCTGCCTCGTCCAGCGCCTCGGCCACGCGCAGGGCCCCGGCGGCAGCGGC
>CAZKSE010000196.1:0-7354 GCA_964555305.1 uncultured Rhodobacter sp.
TATCAAGGACCAGGTGGACATGATCGAGATGCCCTCGGGCAGCCGGATCATCCTTCTGTCCGAGGGGCGGCTGCTGAACCTCGGCAATGCCACCGGGCATCCCAGCTTCGTGATGTCGGCCAGCTTCACCAACCAGGTTCTCGCGCAGATCGAGCTCTGGACAAAGCACGAGGATTACGCACCTGGCGTCTACATCCTGCCCAAGCATCTGGACGAGAAGGTGGCGCGGCTGCATCTGGACCGGATCGGCGTGAAACTGACCGAGCTGGCCCCCGAGCAGGCTTCCTATATCGGGGTGACGCCGGAAGGGCCGTTCAAGCCCGAACACTACCGCTACTGACCGCCGCTTCCTGGGTGCCGGCAATTGCCGGGCTGGCACGCAGGGCTGCCAGCACGCGGGCCAGTTCGTCCTTGCGGAAGGGCTTGGTCAGCGTGTGCACGAAGCCACAGGCGGCATGCGCCTCGACCTCGTGCGCCATGGCGGCGGCGGTGATTGCCGCAGCCGGAGGAAGGGTCACGCCCTGCGCTTGCGCCCGCGCGCGCAATGTCGCCAGCGCGGTCCGGCCGTCCATGTCGGGCATGTTGATGTCGAAAAGCAGCGCGTCGAACCGCCCGTCCGCCCAGGCGGCGCAGGCGGCGCGGCCGTCCTCGGAAAATTCCGCCTGCACGCCCAGGGACTCCAGCATGGCCCGCAGGATGATCAGGTTCGTGCGGTTATCCTCGGCCACCAGGACCCGCATGCCCCTGAGTTGATCGTCGCAAACGCCGGATGGCGCCGCGGGGTTGCTCTCCGCCGCGGCGGCGACGGCGGGAAGCGGCAGTTCGACACTCACGCGCGTCCCCTTGCCTTCGACGCTTTCGATGGTGATCCTCCCCTGCATCAGGTCGACCAGGCGGCGCACGATCGACAGGCCCAGCCCCGTTCCGCCAAAGCGCCGCGCGATCGAGGTGTCTGCCTGCACGAAGGGCTGGAAGACGCGCTCGCTCTGTTCCGGGCTCATGCCGATGCCGGTGTCGCGCACGGTCAGGCGCAGCGGGCCCTCCTCGAGGTTCTCGATCTCCAGCGCGACCTGCCCGGCCTCGGTGAACTTGACCGCGTTCGACACCAGGTTGTTGACGATCTGCGCGACCCGGTTGGCATCACCCAGCCGGAGCGGGCCCGACTGCTCCGGCAGATCGAGGCTGCAGTCCAGCCCCTTTTCCTGCGCGCGCGGATGGTTCAACGCGCAGGTGCGCTGCGCAATCTCGGCAGGATCGAAAGGGGCGTTGTCGAATTGCAGCCGGCCGACATCGATCCGTGACAGGTCCAGCACATCGTTGAGAACGCTCAGAAGCGCCTCGCCGGAATCGCGGATCACGGCAATCTTCTCGCGCATCTCGGGCGTGTCGGCGTGCTCGTGCACCAGCTCGGCCATGCCCAGGATCCCGTTGAGCGGGGTGCGGATCTCATGGCTCATCATCGCCAGAAAATCGGACTTGGCCTTGCTCGCCTCCTCGGCCCGCATCCGCATCTCGTAGAGCGGGGTGACATCGCTGCCCGCGCCCCGGTAACCTGTGAAGCGCCCATAGGCATCGAAAATCGGCTCGCCGTCGATCTGCATCCACTGCACATAGCCCTCCGCCCGCCGCAACCCGTAGACGAAATCAGAAAATGGCGCTCGCGCCGCGATACTGGCGTCCAGCGCGGCAAAATCCGTGCGGGTGACTTCCAGATCGGTCTCGGCGCGGATCTCGTCGAACTTCCGGCCCATCACCCGCGCGGGATCAAGGCCGGTGATCAGCGCATAGCTCTTTGACAGATGCGTGATGCGCAGATCTTTATCGGCCTCCCAGATCCACGACCGACTCAGCCGCGCCATATGCCGGTACCGCTCGGTCTGTGCCTCGCTATGCGCGATCGCGCCCTTGAGCGCGCGCTCGTTCTCGATCTGCTCGGTGATGTCGGTTACCGCACAGACGACAGAGGCGCCCATCGGCCGGCGCGGCAACGGCGCGGCATTGACCGAGAGCATGCGCAGCCGTCCATCCGACAACCGGATCGCGTGGCGATTGTCGCGCACGGGCGCACGGGTCGCCATCACCTGGTGAAAGGGCAATTCGGCCTCCGTCATCGGCCGGCCGTCAAGCGTCGTGATCTCCCAGTTCGGATCGTTGCAAGGCCGCCCCAGGAGCCGACGCTCGGGAATGCCCAGGACCTGCCCGGCCTCGGGGTTGGCAAAGACGATCCGCCCAGTCTCGTCGAAGGCCAGGATGCCCGAGACGCTGGTTTCGGTCAGCGCCTGCAAAAGCTCGCTTTCGGCGGCCAGAGCCTGTTCAAGTTCACGCCGCGCGCTGACATCGACATGCACCCCGGCCATGCGTAGCGGCCGCCCCTCCGGATCGCGCTCCACCACCTGCCCGGTGGAGAGCACATGCACCCAATGTCCGTCGCGGTGACGAAAGCGGAACTCGTATTCGAACTGCTCGGCCGCGCCCTGCAGCACCTTGCCCAAAGCCGCCTGCACGCGGGCGAAATCCTGCGGATGGATCAGGCGGCGCCACAGCTCGATCGTCACCGGCTCCAGCTCGCTTGCCGCATAGCCGATCATGCCCGCCCAGATGTCGTTGACCCGGTTGATGCCGGTCGTCAGCTCCCATTCCCCGGTGCCGAGCCGCTCGGCATTGATCACATCGTCCAGGCGCGCGCGGCCCGCCATCATCTCGGTGATGTCGGTCTGAACCGCGACGAATCCCTGAAGCTGGCCCTCCGCATCCCGCACGGGCTGGATGTCGAGGTCGATCCAGTACCGCTCGCCGGTGCGGTTGCGGTTCTCGATCGCCTCGCGCACCGCGCGCCCTTCGGCCAGCGCCGTTCGGATCCTGCCCACCGCCTCGGGGTCGGTCTGCGGGCATTGCAGCACCGCGCCCGGTCGCTGGCCCCGCAAAACCGCCAGCGGGTAGCCGGTGCGCTGGCTGAACGCCGCGTTCGCCCAGATGATCCGGCCCGCTGGGTCCGTGACGACCATCGGATTGCCCGTCCGCTCGGCGAGCGTGAGAAACCACGACGCGTCGTCCAGGGCAGCAACGCTGTGGGAAGTATCGGGCATGGCGGCAATCATCCTGCAACTGCACTGACACCCGCGCCGAGGCTTCCCGGCAGGTATCGCCCGCCCAGCATCAGCCAGCGGGTTTAATCAACCGTTACGCATTTGGTGTCGCGCGCGCCGCAACCAGCCCTTCCAGGGCCACCAGCCAGCGCTCGTAACAATCCGACCCGTCGGGCGCCGCGCCCTCCAGCGCGCCTCCCAGCGCCGCCGACCATTCCGGCCAGTCGAAAAGCCCCGCCTCATGTGCCGCAACCGTCAGCGCGAAGGCGCGCGCCTGCCAGGGGGCGTCGAAGGGCGCATCCGGCGTGGCGTCGGGCGGGATCGGGGCGACTGTGGCACTTTCAGGCGTGTTCAAGATAACTCTCCCAGGCATCGACCGACACCGTGAGACCGGCTTCGGCATCCGGCCCCCACAGCTCGGCCCCATCGAAGACGACGGTGTAAAGCCGTTCAGGCGCATCGCCCTGCCCGTGGGCATGGGCGTCGGGCAGGACGAACCCTCCATGCTCGGCCTCGATCCGGCCGACCCGGCCCCGCACATAGCGCGGCAGGCGGGTATGGCCGCGCGGATGGATGTTGCGTGCCCGCACCCGGTCGCCGGGGCGAAAGCGCGGGGGGGTGGCGACGGGGCGGGTGTAGTCCGTCCCGGCTGCCAGAGCCGCCGACACATCCGCCGCCTGCAGACGGCGCGGATGCGGCCGTGGCGCATCCGCGCGCAGCAGGCCGTGGCGGTCGATCAACCGCTCCAGCGCGCGGATCCAGATTTCGTAGTAGCTCGAGTTGTAGTAGATCGCCGGCGGCAGGCTCTCGCGCGCATGGCGGCTTTCGTCGATGTTCCACTGGCCGAGCGCGCCGGCCGCAAGCGTCAGCCCCAGGGCGCGCGCCTCCCAGCCAGCGTGAAAGAGGGGCTCGTCCGCCTCCGGCCGCACCGGGCCGAAACCCATGGCGCCACCCAGGTCCTGCGGGCCGTTCACGCAGGCACCTTCGGCAGGCCGGTGCCGATCATGGCCTCGCGCGTGATCAGCGCCGCCAATGCCTCGACCGACAGCCCCTCGGTCCCGTCCGGCCGCATCGGCACGACCAGGTAGCGCAACTCTGCCGTCGAATCCCAGACGCGCACCTGCACCCCCTCAGGCAGCTCGAGGCCGAACTCCGCCAGCACCGCGCGCGGCTCGATCACCGCGCGCGAGCGATAGGCGGGCGACTTGTACCAGACCGGCGGCAGGCCCAGGACCGGCCACGGATAGCAGGAGCAGAGCGTGCAGACGACCAGGTTATGCACCTCGGGCGTGTTGAAGACGGCCTGCATGTGCTCGCCTTGCCGACCAGTATAGCCCATCGAGCCGATCGCCGCCGTCGCATCGCGCCGCAGCCACTCGGCGAATTCCGGGTCGGTCCAGGCCCGCGCGACGACGGCCGCCCCGTTTCGCGGCCCCACCTTCTCGGCATAGGTCTCGATGATTGCATCGATCGCCGCCGGATCGACCAGGCCTTGCGCGGTGAGACGCTCTTCCAGTTGCCGCACTCGTTCGGTCATCGGATCGGGCGGCGCGTCGTGGTGGGGATGATCGTGGGGCATGGCGACCTCGGCTTGCGGAACGGCCCGAGGATAGAGCGGAAGCGACGCGCTGTGAACCACTCTCTGCCGGCGCGACGCCCGAGGCCGGCACGAAATTCGCACGCCCCGCGACGCTCGGGAAATTCACCCCGACCAAGCGCCTGAAGCGGGGGAGGCCGAAGGCCGGCGGGGCGGCAGCCCCGGCGCGCCGAGCCCCCTCGATGGGGGCGAGGCGCGCGCCCCCGTCACCGGGACGCCCTCGCCAGTCTGTCAGATATTCTCGGGCTGGGGCATGCCCAGGACGTGATAGCCGCTGTCGACCATGATCACGTCACCTGTCGTGCAGGCGCCATGATTCGAACACAGGAACACCGCAGCACCACCCACAGCCTCCAGCGTCGCGTTATGCCTGAGCGGCGCGTTCGCCTCCGAATGACGATAGGTCTTGCGCGCCCCGCCGATCGCCGCGCCCGCCAGCGTCTTCATCGGCCCCGGCGAGATTGCATTGACGCGGATCGCCTGTGGCCCCAGGTCGTTGGCCAGGTAGCGCACGCTTGATTCCAGCGCGGCCTTGGCCACGCCCATGACGTTGTAGAACGGCGTCACCCGGTTCGACCCGCCGAAGGTCAGCGTTACCAGCGAACCGCCCTCGGGCATCATCTCGGCCGCCCGCCGGCTCACGTCGATGAAGCTGTAGCACGAGATGTCGAGCGAGTGCTTGAAGTTGGCGCGGCTGGTGTTGACGAACCGACCCTGCAACTCCGCCTTGTCGGAATAGGCGATCGCGTGGATCAGGAAATCCATCGTTCCCCAGCGCGCGCGCAAGACCTCGAAGGCCGCCTCGAGGCTCGCGTCGTCGGTCACGTCCACATCCACCAGGATGTCCGACCCGACCGTCTCCGCCAGCGGCGCGACGCGCTTGCCGAACGCCTCGCCCTGGTAGCTGAAGGCCAGCTCCGCCCCCTCGGCCGCCAGCGCCTTCGCGATCCCCCAGGCAATCGAGCGTTCGTTGGCCACGCCCATCACAAGCCCGCGCTTGCCGCGCATCAGGTCGGCCATGGCGCTACTCCCGGTAGCCGCTGAAGAGAAGCGTGGCATTAGTGCCGCCGAAGCCGAAGCTGTTCGACAGGACGCTGTCGAATTCGACCCCCTCGCGCAGTTCGGTGACGATCTCCCCGGGTTTCAGCGCCGGGTCCAGCTCGGTGACATTGATCGACGGCGCGATGAACCCGCCCTGCATCATCAGAAGCGAATAGATCGCCTCGTGCACACCCGTCGCGCCGAGGCTGTGCCCGGTCAGCGACTTCGTGGAGGCGATGGGCGGCATCGCCTCTTCGCCAAAAACGCGGCGGATCGCCTCCACCTCGGTCACGTCGCCCGCCGGGGTCGAGGTGCCATGCGCGTTGATGTAGCTGACCTTGCGCCCCTCGGGCAGCGTCGCCACGGCCAGCCGCATCGACCGCTCGCCCCCCTCGCCCGAGGGCGCGACCATGTCATGCCCGTCCGAGGTGGCGCCGTAGCCGGTCAGTTCTGCATAGATCTTCGCGCCGCGCGCCTTGGCGTGCTCCAGCTCCTCCAGCACCAGCACCCCGCCGCCGCCGGCGATGACGAAACCGTCTCGCGTGGCGTCGAAGGGCCGGCTCGCTGTTGCGGGGGCGTCGTTGTATTTCGACGACATCGCCCCCATCGCGTCGAACAGGCACGACAGCGTCCAGTCCAGCTCCTCGCCGCCGCCGGCGAAGACCACGTCCTGCTTGCCCATCTGGATCTGCTCGGCGGCATTGCCGATGCAATGCGCGCTGGTCGAACAGGCCGAGGTGATCGAATAGTTCACTCCCTTGATCCGGAACGGCGTTGCCAGGCACGCGGAATTGGTGGACGACATGCAGCGCGTCACCATGAACGGACCCATCCGCTTCGGGCTGCCCTTCTCCATGACGATCCTGTGCGCCTGGAAGAAGTTCGAGGTCGACGGCCCCCCCGATCCCATGATCAGCCCGGTGCGCGGGTTCGACACCTCGTCCGGCTCCAGCCCGGCATCGGCGATGGCCTGCTGCATGGCGATGAAATTGTAGGCCGCGCCCGGCCCCATGAAGCGCAGGTCGCGCTTGTCCAGGTGATCCTCCAGCACGATCTGCGGCTGCCCGTGGATCTGGCTGCGGAACCCGTGTTCGGCATATTCCGGCGCAAAGACCACGCCCGACCGACCGGCACGCAAGGACGCTTCGACCTCGGCCACGGAATTGCCGATCGGCGAGATCACTCCCATTCCGGTGACGACGACTCGACGCATGCACATTCTCCCTGGCCCGCCTGGGGCCGTTTCAGCTTTCCGACAGCGCGACCTTCATGTCGCGCACCTGATAGATGACCTCGCCATCGGCCTCGACACGGCCATCGGCCACGCCCATCGTCAGCCGACGGGTCTGCACCGCCTTGGTGAAATCGACGAAATAGCGCAAAAGCTTGCGGTCCGGGCGCACCATGCCCGTCAGCTTTACCTCGCCCACACCCAGCGCATAGCCGCGCCCGGGCCAGCCGCGCCAGCCCAGGTTGAACCCGGTCAGCTGCCACAGCCCGTCGAGCCCCAGGCAACCCGGCATGATCGGATTGCCGGGGAAATGGCACTCAAAGAACCACAGGTCCGGATGGATATCGAACTCGGCCACGACATGACCCTTGCCATGTTCGCCGCCATCCTCCGAGATCT
>CAZKSE010000197.1:0-7236 GCA_964555305.1 uncultured Rhodobacter sp.
CACAACCTTCCTCGCGTTGGGCCAAGCCGGGGGGCGCTGCCCCCCGGACCCCCCGACGCGGTGCCTCAAGGGGGGCGCCTTGGGACGAACGGGGCACTGCAACGGGTTGCAAATCACCAAAAAAGTTATGCCTAACATAGTTATTTGAAGGCGTTGAGAGAACGTCCGGATGCGGACCGCCGCGCTTTTCGTCCTTTCCCGTCGCCTTGGTGCCTCAGACCCGCGCCCGCATCAGCATCCCGTAAAGGTCGCGCGGGTCGTCCGGGTCGGCGATCAGGTCGAGCATCTGCGCCGCGCCGGCTTCCGTTGCCAAGGCCTCGTGCAGCCACATCAGCGCCGAGAAATCCTCGATCGCGAAGCCCACCCCGTCGAAAAGCGTGACCTGATCGGCCGAGGCGCGCCCCTCTGTCTGCCCGGTGACGACCTGCCAGAGCTCGGTCACCGGATACTCCGCCGGCATCTGCTGGATCTCGCCCTCGATCCGGGTCTGGGGCGGGTATTCGACGAAGGTCCGCGCCCGGGCCAGGATCGCCGGCGCCAGTTCCGTCTTGCCGGGGCAGTCGCCACCGATTGCGTTGATATGCACACCAGCGCCGACCATGTTGTCGTGCAGCACCGTCGCCAGCCGCTTGTCGGCAGTGCAGGTTGTGATGATCTGCGCGCCCGCGACCGCTTCCTCGGCGCTGGTGCAGGGGATGACCCGCAGCCCGCTGTCCGCGAGGTTACGCGCGCATTTTTCGGTCGCCGCCGGGTCGCTGTCATATAGCCGCACCGTGTCGATCCCGACCACCGCCTGCAACGCCAGCGCCTGAAACTCCGCCTGCGCGCCGTTGCCGATCATCGCCATGATCTTTGCCCGCTTGGGCGCCAGATGCCGCGCCGCCAAGGCCGAGGTCGCCGCGGTCCTGAGCGCCGTGAGCAGCGTCATCTCGGCGAAAAGCAATGGATAACCTGTCTCCACCCGCGCCAGCACGCCGAAGGCGGTGACCGTCTGCAAACCGGCCCGCGTGTTCGACGGATGCCCGTTGACGTATTTGAAGGCGTAATGCACCCCGTCCGAGGTCGGCATCAACTCGATCACCCCGATATCCGAATGCGCGGCGACGCGCGGGGTCTTGTCGAATGCCGGCCAGCGGCGGAAATCGCCCTCGATCCGGTCGGTGAGTTCGGTCAGCGCGCGGCTCAGCCCGATCCGGTGGACCAGCCGCATCATCGCATCGACGCTGACAAAGGGCACGAAGGCCTGCGCCGAGGGCACGGGCGGCTTGGTCTGAAGCGTGTCGGTCATGGTCATCCCTGGCCTCGATAACTGCGCGTCGGTCGGTCGAACACCCTGCGCCCCATGAGCGAGGCGACAAGGTCGACCATCAGATGCGCGGTGCGCCCGCGTTCATCCAGGAACGGGTTCAGCTCCACCAGGTCGAGCGAGGTGACGAGGCCCGAATCGTGCAGCATCTCCATCACCAGATGCGCCTCGCGGAACGTGGTGCCGCCTGGGACGGTGGTGCCGACCGCCGGCGCGATGCCGGGGTCGAGGAAATCCACGTCGAGCGAGACATGGAGCAGCCCCTGCACCGCCTCCACCCGCTCCAGAAACGAGCGCAGCGGCGCGGTCACGCCCTGCTCGTCGAGCGTGCGCATGTCATGGGGGACGATATCATTGGCCAGAAGGGCCGCGTGTTCCGCCGGATCGACCGAGCGGATTCCGAAGAGGCAGATGTTCTCTGCCGGCACCGGCGCGGGGAAGGGCGGGAAAGGTACGAAGGGCTGGCCCGCGGCATAGGCCACTGGCGTCCCGTGCAGGTTGCCGCTTTCCGTCGTTGCGGGCGTGTGGAAATCGCTATGCGCATCGAGCCAGAGCACGAAGAGCGGGCGGCCCTGCGCCTGCGCATGTTCGGCCACCCCGGCAAGCGAGCCCAGCGACAGGCTGTGATCGCCGCCAAGGAAGATCGGCATCCCCTCGGCCATTGCCTGGGCCCCGGCCCGGCGCAGCGCCGCGGTCCAGCCCAGCGTCTCGGTCAGGTGGTGGACGGCGGGATTGTCGCTGCGGGCGGGGGCGACGGGGTCTGGCGTCAGGTCGCCCAGGTCGCGCGCGCTGTGGCCCAGCGACTCGAGCGCCTGGCCTAGTCCGGCGACGCGATAGGCGGCGGGTCCCATCAGACACCCCGGCCGACGCTGGCCGGAATCGACAGGCGCGCCGATCAGAATACAGCTACGATGACTACGCATGATTCACTCCATTTGCCGCAACATGGCGCGGGGGCGGTCTTGCGAGCAATGCGATCTTTGATCAGATCGACGCGATTTTCTGCCGAATTGGATTATCTCGCTTATCGAAATGATCGATCGTCCCTTGACCACGTCCCGCCGGCGCCGCATCGTCGTGCCATGCAACCTGATCCGACCGACCTGCGCCTGATCGCCGCCCTTCGCCGAAACGCCCGCGCCAGCGTGACCGAACTGGCCGCTACGCTGAACCTCAGCCGCGCGACGGTGCGCACCCGATTGGAGCGGTTGATGGACGAAGGGACCATCGCGGGTTTCACCGTGCTGACCCGCGCGGACCTGACAGAAAGCCCGGTCCGCGCCTTGATGAGCGTCGCCATCGAGGGGGCGGGCGCCGACCGTGTCGCGGCCCGGATGCTGACCATGCCGGCGGTCCAGTCGGTGCATACGACGACCGGGCGCTGGGACCTGATCGTGGAGCTGTCGACCGATTCCCTCTCGGCGCTTGACGGGACACTGGCGCGGATCCGTCAGCTCGACGGCGTCAGTTCGTCAGAGACAAACCTGCTGATGTCGACCCGGCGCAATCTTGCGCTACGGTTTTAATTTCGCCTTGCAAGAAATTGCAAAGAAACAAAAAAAACTTCGCCCTATCAGGCGTTGAACAGGAAGTGCAGGACGTCGCCGTCCTTCACTTCGTAGGTCTTGCCCTCGACCCGCAGCTTGCCGGCTTCGCGCGCACCGGCCTCGCCCGTGCAGGCGATATAGTCGTCGTAGGCGATGGTCTCGGCGCGGATGAAGCCGCGCTCGAAGTCACCGTGGATGACGCCGGCGGCCTGCGGGGCCAGCGTGCCCTTGGTGATGGTCCAGGCGCGCGCCTCTTTCGGGCCGACGGTGAAATAGGTCTGCAGGCCCAGAAGGTCGTAGCCTGCGCGGATCAGCCGGTCGAGGCCGGGCTCCGCCAAGCCCATCTCGTCAAGGAACATCCCGGCTTCCTCGGGCGGCAGCTGCGCCAGTTCCTCCTCGATCTGGGCGGAGATGACGACATGCGCCGCGCCCTGGCCCGCGGCCATCTCGGCCACCCGGGCGCTTTGCGCATTGCCGGTCGCGGCGGCCGTTTCCTCGACATTGCAGACGAAGAGAACGGGCTTTGCGGTCAGCAACTGGAGCTGCCGCCAGGCGGAGCGGTCCTCGTCGGCGACGCTGACGGTGCGGGCGGGCCTGCCGGCCTCCAGCGCCTCGAGCGCGACGCGCAGCAGGCGGTCCTGCGCCACCGCCTCCTTGTCGCCGCCGCGGATCTTGCGCGACAGGTTCTGAAGCCGCCGCTCGATCGATTCCATGTCGGCGATCATCAGCTCGGTCTCGATGGTTTCGGCATCGGCGATCGGGTCGATGCGGCCCTCGACATGGGTGATATCGCCATCCTCGAAGCAGCGCAGCACATGGGCGATGGCGTCGACTTCGCGGATATTGGCCAGGAACTGGTTGCCCAGTCCTTCGCCCTTCGACGCTCCGCGCACCAGCCCGGCGATATCGACGAACGTGATGCGCGTGGGGATCACCGCCTTCGAGCCGGCGATCCGCGCCAGCGTCTCCAGCCGGGCGTCGGGCACGGCGACCTCGCCCACGTTGGGCTCGATCGTGCAGAAGGGAAAGTTCGCGGCCTGCGCCGCGGCGGTGCGCGTCAGCGCGTTGAACAGGGTCGACTTGCCGACATTCGGCAGGCCGACGATCCCCATGCGGAAGCCCATTTCATCCCTCCGTGACCGGTCGGGCGCGTCATAGGCGCTTGGCCGGTGCGGCGCAAGCCGCGCCGCCCGCGCCGGAGGGCATTGATTTTCCCGGCCCGAGCGGGCAATGGGGTCGCCAGGACAGGAGGAGCGGCATGACCCGGATCGACCAGTGCTTCGCGCGGCTGCGCCAGGAAGGGCGCAAGGCCTTCGTCTCCTACATCATGGCGGGCGACCCGGACCACGACACCTCGCTGGCGCTGATGAAGGGGCTGCCTGCGGCGGGCGTCGACATCATCGAACTGGGCGTTCCCTTTACCGACCCGATGGCCGACGGCCCGACGATCCAGCTGGCCGGGCAGCGCGCACTCGAAGGCGGGCAGACGCTGGAGAAGACGCTGGAGATGGTGCGCCGCTTCCGCGCGGAGGACAACCAGACCCCGATCGTGCTGATGGGCTACTACAATCCGATCTACAACCGCGGCGTCGCCCGGTTTCTGGCCGATGCGACCGACGCCGGCGTCGACGGGCTGATCGTCGTCGACCTGCCGCCCGAGGAGGACGAGGAACTGTGCCTGCCGGCCCGCGCCGCGGGGATCAACTTCATCCGCCTTGCAACGCCGACCACCGACGACAAGCGCCTGCCAAAGGTTCTGCAGAACACCTCGGGCTTCGTCTATTACGTCTCGATCACCGGGATCACCGGCGCCGCGGCCGCGGAAGCCGGCGCCGTCGGCCCGGAAGTGGCGCGCATCAAGCGCCAGACCGATCTGCCGATCATCGTGGGCTTCGGCATCACCAGCCCCGAGGCCGCGCAGGAGATCGCCGCGGTCGCCGATGGCTGCGTCGTGGGCTCGGCCATCGTCAAGCGCATCGGCGCGGGCGAACCCGTGGCCGAGGTGTTGGACTATGTCGCCTCGCTGGCTGCCGGGGCCCATGCCGCCTGAGCCTTTGCCGAACCAAACGGTGTGCCGGTCCGTCAGGCACCGGCCCGCCGCCGTCATCCGCCAGGGAGGAGCCTGATGCCCGTCATCACCAATATCGAGGATCTGCGCCAGATCTACCGGCGGCGGGTGCCGCGGATGTTCTACGACTATGCCGAATCCGGCAGCTGGACCGAACAGACCTTCCGCGAGAACACGACCGATTTCGCCAAGATAAAGCTGCGCCAGCGGGTCGCGGTGGACATGGCCGGCCGGTCGACGAAGTCGCAGATGATCGGCGAGGAGGTGGCGATGCCGGTGGCGCTGGCCCCGGTCGGCCTGACCGGCATGCAGCACGCCGATGGCGAGATCAAGGCCGCGCGCGCCGCCGAGAAATTCGGCGTGCCCTTCACGCTCTCGACCATGTCGATCTGCTCGATCGAGGATGTCGCCGAGCATACGCGCCGGCCCTTCTGGTTCCAGGTCTACACGCTCAAGGATGACGATTTCATGCGCCGGCTATTCGAGCGGGCGCATGCGGCGAAATGCTCGGCGATCGTGGTGACGGTGGATCTGCAGGTCCTCGGACAGCGCCACCGCGACCTGAAGAACGGGCTGTCCGCCCCGCCGAAGCTGACGCCTTCCTCGGTCGCCGACATGATGACCAAGGTACAGTGGGGCCTGGGGATGCTGGGCACGAAGCGGCGCTTCTTCGGCAATATCGTGGGCCATGCCAAGGGCGTCACCGACCCGTCGTCGCTGACCACCTGGACGGCCGAGGCCTTCGATCCCTCGCTCGACTGGAAGCGGATCGCGCAGTTCAAGGAATGGTGGGGCGGCAAGCTCATCGTGAAGGGTATCCTGGAGCCCGAGGATGCGCGCCGCGCCGCCGAGATCGGGGCCGATGCGATCGTGGTCTCCAACCACGGCGGCCGGCAGCTCGATGGCGCGATGAGCTCGATCCGCATGTTGCCGGCGATCATGGACGCGGTGGGCGACCGGGTCGAGGTGCATCTGGACAGCGGCATCCGCTCGGGCCAGGACGTGCTCAAGGCACTGGCGCTGGGGGCGACGGGGACCTATGTGGGCCGCGCCTTCACCTATGGGCTGGGCGCGATGGGCGAGGCGGGGGTTACGCGCGCGCTGGAGGTCATCCAGAAGGAGCTCGACATCTCCATGGCGCTGTGCGGCGAGACCGACATTCGCAACGTCGGCCCGCACATGCTTTATGTGCCGCAGGGCTTCGGCGACCCGACGGTGGCGCTGTAACAGCGGCTGCCCGCTGGGCGTGCGGTCGCCGGGCAGGGCGCCTGGCGGGCAACGCCTATTCAAGTCGCTTATATCGAAGATGGGATAGTGGCTCGCTGGCGCGGTCGGTCCGTGTCCCGCGCGGCGCTTCCAGGTGTTTGACAGACCAGTGCCACGGCCGGGGCGCAGGCGTTCGGTCATCAGGGCACCGGCGTGCTCCCGCCGCTCGTCAAGCTGTGCGCGTTCCGCGCACAACCTTCCTCGCGTTGGGCCGGGCGCCGCGCGCGTTCCGCGCGCGGCGAGACGACCCGACCGCAGCTGGAAGGGACATGCCTGTTGCGGGTCCCGCCGATGGTGACAGCGCGGCAAGGGAAGGCGCGGCCGGGTATTGCCCTGGACCGGTAGATCAGGGCGCGGTCGCGGCGCGAAAGAAGAGGGCCGGGCGATGGCCCGGCCCTGAGGGTCGCTAGGGTTCCGGTCCGGTCTATGGGCCGGTGCCGGTCGATCAGGTCGCGGTGGGGCGGATAATGATCTCGACCCGGCGGTTCTGCGCGCGGCCGGCGGCGGTGGCGTTCGAGGCGATGGGTTCGCGTGGGCCGACACCCTGGGTCACGATCCGGCGACCGGGCACGCCGTTCTGGATCAGCTCTGCCGCGACGGAATCGGCGCGGCGCTCGGACAGGCGCAGGTTGTAATCGAGCGAGCCGGTGCTGTCGGTATGGCCGACGACGCGGATGATGCTGTCCGGGTTGCGGCGCAGGTTGGCGGCGATGACCTGAAGATCGGCGCGCAGGTCGGGGCGCAGTTGGGCGCTGTCCACGGCAAACAGGATATCCTGCGGCATCGTCACGATGATTTCCTGCCCGGTATTGCGCACATCGGTGCCCGGTCCCAGGTCGCGGCGCAGCTCGGCCGCTTGACGATCGAGCACCTGGCCGATGAGCCCGCCACCGATGGCGCCGGCGGCCGCGCCGACAGCCGTCGCGCCCAGTCGGTCGGACGAGCGCGAGGTGGCGCCGAGGAGCCCGCCGATGGCGGCACCGGTCAGCGCGCCGGTCTGCGTGCGGGTGAAGAACGCGATGGGCATGCGCTGCACCTTTGCGAACAAC
>CAZKSE010000198.1:0-7209 GCA_964555305.1 uncultured Rhodobacter sp.
GTGTTCGTGATGAACCACCGCTCGAACATGGATTATGTGCTGGTCACCTGGCTGGCCGCCGACCGCTCGGCGCTCAGCTACGCGGTGGGCGAATGGGCGCAGGTCTGGCCCTTGAAGTCGCTGATCCGGGCGATGGGGGCCTATTTCATCCGCCGCCGCTATTCCTCGACGCTCTACCGGGCGGTGCTGGCGCGCTATGTGCAGATGTCGATCCAGGAGGGGGTGACGCAGGCGATGTTCCCCGAAGGCGGGCTCAGCCTGAACGGGGCGATCGGGCCGGCGAAGAAGGGGCTTCTGCATTACATCGTGCGCGATTTCGACCTGTCGTCAGGGCGCGACGTGGTCTTCGTGCCGGTGGCGCTGAACTACGACCGCGTGCTGGAGGACCGCGTGCTGATCGAGGCCGCGAAGGCCGGCTCGCGCCGTTTCAAGGTCCGTTTCGCCCTGGCGGTGGGCTTCGTGCTGCGCACGCTGTGGCAGAAGGCGCGCGGCAGTTTCCGCCATTTCGGTTATGCCGCCGTCTGCTACGGCCGGCCGCTGTCGCTGAAGGAGTTTCTGACCGGCGCGCCCGATGCCGGGACCGAGGCTCTGGCCGACATGCTCATGGACCGCATCCGCGAGGCGGTGCCGATCCTGCCTGTGCCGCTGGTCGCCGCGGCGATGGTCCAGGCGGCCGAGGCCTCGGCCAACGACCTGCAGGCCGAAGGCGCGCCGATGCCGCCCGTCAGCCGCGCGGCACTGATCGCGCAGGGCGAAACGCTGATCGCGGCCCTGCAGGCCAGGGGCGCCAACCAGCATCTGCCTGGCGTCAGCGCCCCCGCCGCGATCGAGGAGGGGCTAGCGGCGCTGGCTCTGCGCGGCATTCTGGAGGTGCGCGGCGGCGAGGTGCGCATCGCCACGGGAGAGGAGGCGGCGCTGGGCTTTTATGCCGCATCTGTCCTTCAGCGGCTGGCAGAGCCCTTGCCAGAGGCGCCGGTAGAGCCGGGCTTGCTGGAGCTGCCTGCGGCGGGCGAGACATAAAATTACAATTACCGTTCTTGATGGGTTGCAATGTTGCGCATCCGATTCTATGGATGCTGCAAGTGCCGCATTGATTCTGCACCGCGGCAGAAACCATCAGGAGTAACCCATGGCCCTTGATCAAAGCACCGGCATCGCCCCCTACGACGCCCCCGAAAAGGACCTCTACGAAATCGGAGAGATGCCGCCCCTCGGCTATGTGCCGAAGAAGATGTACGCGTGGTCCATCCGGCGCGAGCGGCACGGCGAACCCGATACCGCGATGCAGGTCGAGGTGGTCGATACCTGGTCGCTCGACAGCCATGAAGTGCTGGTTCTGGTGATGGCGGCGGGCGTCAACTACAACGGCGTCTGGGCCTCGCTGGGGGTGCCGATCTCGCCCTTCGACGGGCACAAGCAGCCCTATCACATCGCCGGGTCGGATGCGTCGGGGATCGTCTGGGCGGTGGGCGACAAGGTCAAGCGCTGGAAGGTCGGCGACGAGGTCGTGATCCACTGCAACCAGGACGACGGCGACGACGAGCATTGCAACGGCGGCGACCCGATGTATTCGCCCAGCCAGCGCATCTGGGGCTACGAGACGCATGACGGCTCTTTCGCGCAATTCTGCCGGGTGCAGGCGCAACAGCTCATGCCGCGCCCGAAGCACCTGACCTGGGAGGAGTCGGCCTGCTACACGCTGACGCTGGCCACCGCCTACCGGATGCTCTTCGGCCATGCGCCGCATGATCTGCAGCCGGGGCAGAACGTGCTGGTCTGGGGAGCCTCGGGCGGGCTGGGTTCCTACGCGATCCAGTTGGCCAATACCGCGGGCGCCAATGCGATCGGCGTCATCTCGGACGAATCGAAGCGCGACTTCGTGCTGGGCCTCGGGGCCAAGGGCGTCATCAACCGCAACGATTTCAAATGCTGGGGCCAGCTGCCCACCGTCAACACGCCCGAATACAACGAGTGGCTGAAAGAAGCGCGCAAGTTCGGCAAGGCGATCTGGGAGATCACCGGCAAGGGAGTCAGTGTCGACATGGTCTTCGAACACCCGGGCGAGGCGACCTTCCCGGTTTCGACCCTGGTCGTGAAGAAGGGCGGCATGGTGGTGATCTGTGCCGGGACCACCGGCTACAATTGCACCTTCGACGTGCGCTATATGTGGATGCACCAGAAGCGCCTGCAGGGATCGCATTTCGCCCATCTCGCCCAGGCCTCGGCCGCGAACCGCCTGATGGTCGAGCGCCGGCTGGACCCCTGCATGTCCGAGGTATTCCCCTGGGACGAGATCCCGGCCGCCCATATGAAGATGCGCCGCAATGAGCACAAACCGGGCAACATGGCGGTCCTGGTGCAAGCCCCGCGCACCGGCCTGCGGACCTTCGAGGACGCGCTTGAGGCCGGTCGGCGGAGCTGATTTTTTCCGCCATAGGTTCTTAACCAGAAACAATACTGCATAGGCCGCCCCAAAAGGGTGGCCTTTGTTTCCGTATTTGTTCTAATTTTGTACCGTCGATTCACCCTTTTTCAAGAATGTTTCTGTTATGTTCCATCTCGTCAGGACGCAAACCAGTCCGAAGCCATGCTGCCCCGGATGGGCGAAACGAGTTGGAGAAACGACCATGAAGCACGACTGGATGATCCGCACGCTGGAAGACCTGCAAGCCTACGCCAAGGCCAACCGCCTTCCCGCCCTGGCCGAACATCTGGAGGAGGCGAAGTTGCTCGCCTTTACCGAGATCGCCAGCCAGACCTTCGAGATCGAGCTGCGCCCGTCCGACGGCTTCCGCGAGAAGGTCGCCAACTTTGCCTGAGCCTGCGTCTTTCGAAAGCTGAGCCGGCCGCGCTGTTGCCCGTGGCGTGACTGGCACCTTCGGAGGACTTCAACGCCCGGTCCCTTCGCCAAGGGACCGGGCGTTTTCATGTTTGTGCGCTGTGCTGCTTCAGGGGTGGAGGGCACCGGCCAGAATGGCACAAGATGTCGTATGCAGGCTCGCGTCATGCCATAAGCCCCTCCGAGAAATCGGGCACCCCGGAATCGTCCGGATTTTTCACAATTCTGCGTCTGTGCGACGAAAGTTTTCGCCTCTATCCCCCAAACAAAGCGCGTTGAAGATCGCGATTTTTTGTCAAGGGGTTGTGGCGGCATCGCCACGACATCATTAGAAATGGCCCTTGAACACCCCTTTTAGGAAGAACGGCCAATGTTCCCTCCTCGCGCGGATTTTCGAGGGGATGCGGATGATCACGGAACTGAAGTCTATTGGTGATATCTACATACAGATGCCGAGCAGCGACGACGCGCGGCGGTTTCTGGAGGACTTGATGTGGTGCGACGGCCGCGTCTGCCCGCACTGCGGAGGCGTCCGATCGACGGAACTGAAGGGGTCTTCACACAGGCCCGGGCTCTACCAATGCAACGAGTGCCGAGGCCAGTTCTCCATTACCACAAAGACGCCGATGCACGCCACCAAGCTCGACCTTCGGGTCTGGCTCGCGGCAATCTATACGGTCCTGAACTCATCCAAGGGGATTTCCTCGGTCGTGCTCGCCCGGATGATCGGCGTCAGCCAGAAATGCGCTTGGAAGATCGGGCACGCCATTCGGGAAATGATGCGAGAAGACTACGGGACCAGGCCGATGCTTGCTGGCATCGTCGAGGTCGATGAGACCTCTGTCGGCGGGGCGCCGAAATATAAGAAAGGCGTGAAGAACAAGCGCGGCAAGGGCACAAAGAAGACGCCCGTGATGGTCGCAGTAGAGCGGGGTGGGGAGGCGCGGGCGGCCGTCCTCTCAGGGATCACGGGGGCTGATTTCGAGCCCTTGATCTGCGGCTGGGTGGCCGAGGATGCGACGCTGATGACCGATGGCAGCAACTGCTACAACTTCATCCCGTCAGCCTTCCCGGTCCATCACCGTGTGATCCACAGCAAAAAGCAGTTCGCCATTCCGGCAACCGGCGCACACGTCAACACCGCAGAGGCGTTCGGAGCCTTTATCGAACGAGCCCGAGTGGGCGTCTATCACCGCATCACCGGATATCACGCCCAGCGGTATCTCGATGAACTCACATGGCGGTGGAACCGCCGAGAACCCGTGGAGCAGACACGCACGGATTCCAAAGGCAGGGTCTCAAAGCACATCCGCTGGAAGCCGCTCCCAGTCGTCCAGATGATGCGTTTCCTGCTGAATAGCGCTCACGGTCGCCAGATGAGGCGATCAGATAACTACGGTCTGAGGTGGCCCGGTGCTGCTTCGTTTGGGGGATAGAGGCGAAAGTTTTCATGTTCAGCTTCAGTCGTGCAAATATGAGACGTACCGGGGCGTGCGAGGGCCAGGCTGTGCGAACTCGAACACCCTGACCGACGTGAAAATCAGGCCGCCCGATCAGACGACTGTATCGCGCGCGATCTCGGTCAGAAGCCAGTCGCGAAACTGCTCCACCGGCCGTTTCGCCGGCTCGCCCGCGATCGGCTCGGGTTCCACGAACCAGTAGCCCGAACCGCTCGGCCGCTCGTCGTCCAGCGTGACCAGCGCGCCGGCATCCAGTTCCGGCCGGATCAGGAAGGCGGGCATCAGCGCCAGCCCCAGCCCGCCTGCCGCCGCCTGCGCAAGCGTCGCGAACTGTTCGAACCGCATCACCGGCGCCGGCGTCGGCCCGGTCAGCCCGCGCGCAGCCCGCCAGTTCGCCCAGGCCTGCGGCCGCGACGACAGCGCCAGCAGCGGCAACCGCGTCCAGTCCGTCGCCGTGCGCGCGAGGGCAGAGGAGGCCACGGGCACCAAGGTCTCCTGCATCAGAAGCGTCAGCCGCCCGCCCGGCCAATCCCCGGTCCCCGAGTGGATCGCCGCATCCATCCCCGCGGCCCGCAGGTCGAACCAGCCGATGCGGGTGGCAAACTGCAGCGTGATCTCGGGGTGTCGGCGCACGAAACCCGGAATGCGCGGCATCAGCCAGCGGGTCCCGAAAGTGGGCAGGATCGCCAGCCGCAGCCCGTGCTCTGGCGTCTGCCCCAGCGCCTCCAGCGCGCCCTGGCCCAGAAGCTCCAGCGCCGCCCGCACCCGCGCCGCATAGGCCAGCCCGGCCTCGGTCAGCGCCACCTGCCGCGCCCCCCGTTCAACCAGAGAGGCGCCCAGCTGCGCCTCCAGCGCCGCCACCTGCCGCGAAACCGCCCCCTGCGTCAGCGACAGATCCGCCGCCGCCTCGGTGAAGGATCCGGTGCGGGCAAGCGCGTCGAAGGCCAGCAGCGCCGACATGCCGGGAAAGAGGCGGCGTTGCATGTAGTATTCCCATTGGTAATGCCGATATGCAGCAATAGCGGTTCTGTGCGCGGATGTCTCATGGTAAAATCCGCCCAGATTGAGATGCCGTCGCGAAAGGATTTGCCATGCTCGACCGCCCCGTTCTGAAATCGAAGGATGCCCCCGACCTGGGCCGCTTCTCCTGGGACGATCCGCTCCGCCTCGATACCCAGTTGTCCGAGGATGAACGCATGTTACGCGATGCGGCGCGCGATTTCGCGCAGTCGACGCTTCAGCCGCGCGTCATCGCCGCCTATCGGGACGAGGTATCGGATCCCGAACTGTTTCCTCTGATGGGCGAGGCGGGCCTGCTGGGCGTTACCATCCCCGAGGAATACGGCGGACTGGGCGCGGGCTATGTGACCTACGGCCTCGTCGCGCGAGAGATCGAGCGCGTCGATTCGGGCTATCGCAGCATGATGTCGGTGCAATCCTCGCTGGTGATGTATCCGATCTACGCCTACGGGACCGAAGTGCAGCGTCAGAAGTACCTGCCGGGCCTTGCGTCGGGCAAGCTGATCGGCTGCTTCGGCCTGACCGAACCCGATGCCGGATCGGATCCCGCCGGGATGAAGACCCGCGCCGAAAAGACGGCGACCGGCTACAAGCTGACCGGCAGCAAGACCTGGATCTCGAACGCGCCCTTCGCCGATGTCTTCGTCGTCTGGGCCAAGTCCGAGCATCACGGTGGGCGCATCCGCGGCTTCGTGCTGGACAAGGGCATGAAAGGGTTGAGCGCGCCAAAGATCGAGGGCAAGCTGAGCTTGCGTGCCTCGACCACAGGCGAGATCGTGATGGACGGGGTCGAGGTCGGCGAGGACGCGCTGTTGCCGCATGTGGAAGGGCTGAAAGGTCCGTTCGGCTGCCTCAACCGGGCGCGTTACGGAATCGCATGGGGGGTGATGGGCGCGGCGGAATTCTGCTGGCATGCCGCGCGGCAGTACGGTCTGGATCGAAAGCAGTTCGACAAGCCGCTGGCGCAGACACAGCTTTTCCAGAAGAAGCTTGCGGACATGCAGACCGAGATCACGCTTGGTCTGCAGGCGGCGCTGCAGGTCGGTCGCCTACTGGACGAGGCCCAGGGTGCGCCCGAGATGATCAGCCTGATCAAGCGCAACAATTGCGGCAAGGCGCTGGATATCGCGCGACAGGCCCGCGACATGCACGGCGGCAACGGCATCTCCGAAGAGTATCAGGTGATCCGGCACATGGTAAATCTGGAGACGGTGAACACCTATGAGGGAACGCATGACGTTCACGCGCTGATCCTGGGCCGGGCGCAGACAGGCCTGCAGGCGTTCTTCTGAGCTGACGGCAAGCGAGGCGCGGGTGGCGACCCCATCGAGGGCTCGCCGCCCGCCGGGGGCTTCCGCCCCCGCCGTATCCGGGGCATGCCCCGGGTACGCCCCTGACGCCCGGCGCCCGGCGCCGATGGAACGGTTGTCTCAGATCCCTTGGTTGCGCTATCGCGGGTGAGACGACGTGACGGAGGCGACGCCATGACCCCAGCCCTGCAAAGCCATGCCATGCTGGCGCTCTGCCGGAGCTCGCCGGTGATCCCGGTGCTGGTGATCGAGTCGGTCGACGAGGCCGCGCCTCTGGCCCTCGCGCTGCGGGAGGGCGGATTGCCGGTTCTGGAAGTGACGCTGCGCACGCCGGCGGCTCTCGATGCAATCTCGGCGATGGCCCGCGTTCCCGGCGTGCGCGTCGGCGCCGGAACGGTGCTGAGTGCCCATGATGCCGCCCGCGCGAAGGCGGCTGGTGCCGATTTCGCCGTGGCCCCTGGCGCGACGCCGGGTCTGATTGCCGCGTCGGTCGCGCAGGAACTTCCGCTCATGCCGGGCGCTGCGACCGCGAGCGAAGTGATGACCCTTCAGGAGCGGGGGTATTCGATGCTCAAGTTCT
>CAZKSE010000199.1:0-7154 GCA_964555305.1 uncultured Rhodobacter sp.
GGCAGCAGCCGGCCGAGGGGGCTCGATGCCCCCGAGGCCGGCGCCCCCGTCACCGTCTTCTCACGACGGTATTGCCGGGGGCGGTCACTCGGCGGCGACCGGCCGGGCATCGACAAGGCCGACGATGTCCATCATGATCCGGTTGAGTTCGAAATCCTTGGGCGTGTAGACTGCCGCCACCCCCAGCCTCCGAAGGTGCGCGGCATCTTCCTCGGGGATGATGCCGCCGACGATGACCGGCACCTCGGAAAGTCTCTCGGCGCGCATACGGGTCATCAGCTCTTCCATCAGCGGCATGTGGCTGCCCGACAGGATCGACAGGCCAACCACATGCGCACGCTGTTCGCGCGCGGCGCGCACGATCTCGGCCGGGGTCAGGCGGATGCCCTCGTAATGGATCTCCATTCCGCAGTCGCGGGCGCGGGCGGCGATCTGTTCCGCGCCGTTGGAATGCCCGTCGAGCCCCGGCTTGCCCACCACGAACGACAACCGCCGCCCCAGCCGGCTAGACGCCGCATCGACCGCCTCGCGGATGGCTTCGAGCCCCTCGGTCCGGTTCGAGGGGTTGCGCGAGACGCCCGTGGGCGCGCGATACTCGCCAAAGGCCGCGCGCACCACCTGCCCCCATTCGCCCGTCGTGGCCCCCGCCTTGGCCGCGGCGATCGAGGCTGGCATGATATTCGCCCCACCCTGTGCCGCAGCCCGCAGGTCGGCGAG
Organism: uncultured Rhodobacter sp.; assembly: GCA_964555305.1. GTDB lineage: Bacteria > Pseudomonadota > Alphaproteobacteria > Rhodobacterales > Rhodobacteraceae > Pararhodobacter. The sequence goes on from CAZKSE010000199.1 coordinate 718, forward strand.
GGCGGCCCTTACCGCGGAGTCATCGCGTGCGGATCGCCAATCCTGCAGGCGGCCGATCTGGTTGCGTTCCGCGGCCTCGTCGACCACCATGATGGCGCCCTCGCCCGTGGTCAGCGGCGAGGGTTCGGTGGTGGTGAAGCGGTTGACGCCGACCACGACCGTCTCGCCCTTCTCTATCCGGCCAATGCGCTCGGCATTGGACTCGACCAGACGGCCCTTCATGTATTCTATCGCCTCGACCGCGCCGCCCATTCCGTCGATCAGCGCAAGTTCCGCCCGCGTGCCCTCTTTCAGTGCGGCGACCTTGCGCTCGATCGCCGGGTTGCCGTCGAAGAGGTCGTCATATTCCAGTAGATCCGTCTCGTAGGCCAGAACCTGCTGCATTCTGAGCGACCATTGCTGATCCCAGGGGCGTGGCAGGCCGAGCGCCTCGTTCCAGGCGGGCAACTGGACTGCCCGGGCGCGGGCGTTCTTGCTGAGCGTCACGGCCAGCATCTCGATCAGGATGCGGTAGACATTGTTCTCGGGCTGCTGCTCGGTCAGGCCGAGGCTGTTGACCTGCACTCCGTAGCGGAAGCGTCGGTATTTCGCGTCCTCGACGCCGTAGCGGTCGCGGCAGATCTCGTCCCAAAGCTCGGTGAAGGCACGCATCTTGCAAAGCTCGGTGACGAAGCGGATGCCGGCATTCACGAAAAAGCTGATGCGGCCGACCATGGTCGGAAAATCCTCGTCGGCCACCTTGCCTTTCAGATCGTCCAGCACCGCGCAGGCCGTGGCCAATGCGAAGGCCAGTTCCTGTTCGGGCGTCGCGCCCGCCTCCTGCAAATGGTAGGAGCAGACGTTCATCGGGTTCCATTTGGGCAGATGCTCGCGCGTCCAGGCGGCGATGTCGGTGATCATGCGCAGGCTGGGTTTCGGCGGACAGATATAGGTGCCGCGCGACAGATACTCCTTGATGATGTCGTTCTGCACGGTGCCCTGCAGACGGGCGATATCGGCGCCCTGCTCTTCGGCCACGGCGACATAGAGCGCCAGCAACCAGGGCGCGGTCGCGTTGATCGTCATGGAGGTGTTCATCTGCTCGAGCGGGATCTGGTCGAACAGCATCCGCATGTCACCCAGATGGCAGATCGGCACGCCGACCTTGCCCACCTCGCCACGCGCCAGTTCGTGGTCGCTGTCATAGCCCGTCTGCGTCGGCAGATCGAAGGCGACCGACAGCCCCGTCTGCCCCTTGGACAGGTTCGTGCGGTAAAGCGCGTTCGAGGCCGCGGCCGTGGAATGACCCGCATAGGTGCGAAAAAGCCAGGGCTTGTCGCGGCGGGTCTCACGACCAGGATCACGGGGGGCGTCGCTCATGGGACCTCCAAGCGTCAAGCAACAAAATTAAACCTGTCGGAGGATTAAGCGAAACAATATGTCCCTGTCAATCGCTGCGGTGCGGCACGGGCGCAGTTTCGTGCGTCGTGCTCGCGCGCCCCTCGACCCAGTCGCCCTGTAGCGGAACATCGAAGAGCCGCTCCAGCACCGCCAGCCCCGCATCGACCTTGCGCCGATCCTCGGCGCTCAACGGGGCCAGCAGCGCCTCGGTCGCGGCCTCCATCTCCGGGCGGATCCGGGCGAAAGCCTGCTGGCCGCGCGGGGTCAGGCGCGCATGGGCGATCCGACGGTCCTGCGTATCGCCTTCGCGTGTGATCCAGCCGCGTTTTTCCAGCGCTGCCAGCGCACGGCTGACCTTGGTCTTGTGCATCGGCACGCGAAGGCACAGGTCGGTTGCGGTCAGGCTCTCGGCCTCGGCCAGGTTGACGAGAACCCGCCATTCCGGCCGGGTCAGTCCATGCCGCTTTCGATAGATGGCGCGCGTCGCCTCGGAGGTCATTTCGGCCAGGTAGTTCAGCCGGTAGGGCAGATAGCCTTTCAGAAACATGCAGAGGTTCCGGGCGTTGATGGTTACATTTTCAACCATTATGGTCCGCGCAAAGACGATTCGCAAATGCAGCTATAAGCGCCCCGGCGCTCCAGGAGGACCCCATGAGCAAGACATTCGCCTCGCAAGGCGACATGGCCGAAAAGGCGACTTCCTTCACCGAGATCGGCGAAGGCCTTTACGCTTTCACCGCCGAGGGTGATCCCAATTCGGGTGTCATCATCGGCGACGAGTCGGTCATGGTGATCGAGGCGCAGGCAACGCCGCGCCTGGCGCGCAAGGTGGTCGATCATATCCGCGCCGTCACCGACAAGCCAATCAGCCATCTCGTGCTGACGCATTACCACGCGGTTCGCGTCCTCGGCGCCTCGGCCTATGGCGCGGGCGAGATCATCATGTCGGATGCCGCCCGCGCCATGGTGGTCGAGCGGGGGCAGGAGGATTGGGACAGCGAATTTGGCCGCTTCCCGCGCCTTTTCCAAGGGCACGAGGAAATCCCCGGCCTGACCTGGCCCACGACGACCTTCAGCGACCGCATGACCGTCTACCTCGGCAATCGCCGGGTGGACATCATGCATCTGGGGCGCGCCCATACGGCCGGCGACGCAGTCGTCTGGGTGCCGGATCAGGAGGTGATGTTTACCGGCGACATCGTCGAATATCATTCCGCCTGCTACTGCGGCGACGGGCATTTCGAGGAGTGGGGCGAGACGCTAGCCGCGATCGCCGACTATAACCCGAAATCCATCGCGCCGGGTCGCGGCGACGCACTGGTGGGCGAGGAAATGGTCGAGAAGGCGATCGCCAACACCTGGGACTTCGTCGATTCGACCTATGCGCCGGTCAAGCGCGTCGCCGGGCGCGGCGGCAGCCTGAAGGAAGCCTGGGATGCCGTCCGCGCCGAATGCGACCCCAAGTTCGCCGACTACGCGATCTATGAGCACTGCCTGCCCTTCAACGTCGCCCGCGCCTATGACGAGGCGCGCGGCATCGACACGCCCCGCATCTGGACGGCCGAACGCGACCAGCAGATGTGGGCCGATCTTCAGGGGTGACGCCGATGAGCTTTCAGGACCGCTACACGCTCGCCTACCGGACCTATCCCTATCAACGGTCCGCGGATCAGGATCTGGACCAGCTGGTCCGACACCCGGTCGTCGTCGCCGGCGGCGGGCCGGTCGGGATGGCGCTGGCGCTCGACCTGGCGCTGAAGGGAACGCGCGTGCTGGTTCTGGATGACCATGAAGGCATTGGCATGGGGTCGCGTGCGATCTGCTTTGCCAAGCGCCCGCTGGAGATCCTCGACCGGCTGGGTTGCGCGGCACCAATGGTGGCGAAAGGCGTGGTCTGGAACCTTGGCAAGGTCTTTCACCGGGACGACCTGATCTACGAGTTCAACCTGCTGCCGGAAGGCGGGCACAAGTTTCCCGCCTTCATCAACCTCCAGCAGCCCTATTTCGAGAAGTTCCTGCTGGACCATGTCCGGGCGCTGCAGGCGGAAGGCCTGCCGCTGGAGATCCGCGGCAAAAATCGGGTCGATGCGGTCGAACAGAAGGGCGATCACGCCATCCTGAGCGTGATGACCCCCGACGGCCCCTACCGGGTTGCCGCCGATTGGGTCGTGGCCTGCGACGGCGCGTCCTCGCCGATCCGCAACATGCTCGGCCTCGGCTTCGAGGGAGAGGTCTTCAAGAACAGCTTCCTGATCGCCGATGTGCGCATGAAGGCCGACTTTCCGACGGAGCGCTGGTTCTGGTTCGATCCCCCCTCGGGGGCCGGGGCCTCGCAGCTTCTGCACAAGCAGCCCGACGATGTCTGGCGCATCGACTTCCAGATCGGCTGGGACGTGGACCGGGCCGAGGAGTTGAAGGAAGAAAACGTCCGCCGAAGGGTTGCCGACATGATCGGGCACGAGGTGGAGTTCGAGATCGTCTGGTCCTCAATCTACACCTTCCAGTGCCGGCGGATGACGAAGTTCCGCGAAGGCCGCGTGATCTTTGCCGGCGACGCGGCGCACCAGGTCTCGCCCTTCGGCGCGCGCGGCGCGAACAGCGGGTTGCAGGACACCGACAACCTGGCGTGGAAGCTGAAGCTTGTCCTGGACGGCACCGCGACGCCGAAGCTCCTGGAAAGCTATGATGTCGAACGGATCCACGGCGCTGACGAGAACATCCTGAACTCGACCCGCTCGACCGATTTCATCACCCCGAAGTCGGACGCGAGCCGCGTCTTCCGCGATGCGGTGCTGCATCTGGCGCGCCAACACGACTTCGCCCGTCCGCTGGTCAATTCCGGGCGCTTGTCGGTGCCCTGCACCTATGACGGCTCGCCCCTGAACACCGTGGACGGCCTGGCCGACGGTCCGGCCCGCACCCGCCCCGGCAGCCCCTGCCCCGACGCCCCGCTGGAGGGCGGCTTTCTTCTGGAGCAGTTGGGCGACAAGACCGGCGCGACCTTCCAGATCCTCGCCCTCGACGCCGACGTGCCCGAAACCTTCGAGGCGCACGGGATGGAATGCGCGGTGCGCCGCGTTTCGGCGCAGGGCAACGAGGTCCTGCGAGAGCGCTATCTGGGCGATGCGACACGCGCCGTCTATCTGATCCGCCCCGACCAGCATGTCGCCGCCCGCTGGCCCGCATGGGACGCGGGTGCCGTTGGCGGCGCCCTCGCCCGTGCCTGCGCCCTGGAGGTCTGAGATGGCCAAGCTCATCACCACCCGCAACCTCGCCCGCCCCGACGATGTCTATGCCCGCCTGATCGAAGCCCACGAGGGCAAGACAGACGAGGAGAGCGGGGCCCTCAACGCCAGGCTGATCCTGACGCTGTTCAACCACATTGGCGACGAAGAGGTGATCGCCGAGGCGTTGGAGCTGGCGCAGGGCTGATCGCGCACCGGCGCCCCGGGCGACCCGGCGCGCAGCAGGGTGTCAGCGCCTCCGGATCTATGGCACGATGCCGGAGATGCAGCGAACCGCAGGACAGGTCAGGAGGCGCGCATGATGGCCCGGGCACGACAGGAAAGCGACGGCGATCCGCTCGCCCCGCTGATCCACGGCCTGCCGCTGCGTGCCGGTGGCTTCATCGTCACGCTTTACGGCGACGTCATCGTGCCGCGCGGGGGAGAGGTCTGGATTGGCAATCTGATCGAAACCTGCGCCGGTCTGGGGATCAGCGAAACACTGGTGCGCACGGCCGTCTCGCGCCTCGTGGCCGCCGGGCAGCTGATAGGCCGGCGCAGCGGACGGCGCGGCTTCTACCGTCTTGCCCCGGGGGCGGAGGCCGAATTCGCCGCCGCCGCCCGCGCCATCTACGGGCCGCCCGAACCCGCGGGCTGGCATTTCGTCGTCCTGCCAGAGACAGAAGCCGACGCCCAGATGGCCGCGCTCGAACGCAGCGGCCACGCCCGCCTGCGCCCCAACCTGGCTTTCGGGCCGGACCGGGTGCCCTTGCCGCCGGGGGTGCTGTCCTTCGCCGGGCGGCCGAGCGGGGCGACGGAACTGCTGCCCGCCTTCGCTGCAACCCTCTACGATATGGAGGCGCACGCCCGCGCCTACCGCGCCTTCGTCGCGCGGTTCACGCCCCTGCTGACGGGGTCCTGCGCCCTGCCCGGGGATCAGGCGCTGACCGCGCGGCTCCTTCTGGTCCATGCCTATCGCGACGCCCTTCTGCGCGACCCCCGCCTTCCGGACGAGGCGCTGCCGCCCGACTGGCCCGGCCACGCGGCCCGTGCCCTTTTCGCCCGCGCCTATCTGGCGCTGTCACCCGAAGCCGATTCGCATGTGGCACGCGCATTTGCCGCTGTCGCCGGCCCGCTGCCGGCCGAAACACCCGCGACGCGCGCCCGCCAGGCGGATTTGGTGTACTCGGCCTCCACGCCAGAAATCAGCGCCTTTCAGGACCTTGCGGAAGAGACCTTGCATGAATGAAAACGTGTCACAGAAAAACAGGAAATTTTCGTTGATCTGTGACATGTGCCGTTTTATACCATGACCAACCGGTCGATGAATGGGGGGAGCCTGATGACCGAAGCCTTTCTTTGCGATGCCGTCCGCACACCGATCGGCCGCTACGGCGGCGCACTTTCGTCGGTGCGCGCCGACGATCTGGCTGCCGCCCCGCTGCGTGCGCTGATGGAGCGCAACACCGGCGTCGATTGGGCAGCGGTCGATGACCTGATCTACGGCTGCGCCAACCAGGCGGGCGAGGATAACCGCAATGTCGCGCGTATGGCCGCCCTGCTGGCGGGCCTGCCGATCTCGATCCCCGGCACTACGATCAATCGGCTCTGCGGCTCGGGCATGGATGCGGTAGGCATGGCGGCGCGGGCCATCCGGGCGGGCGATTGCGATCTGATGATCGCCGGTGGCGTCGAAAGCATGTCCCGCGCGCCCTTCGTCATGCCCAAGGCCGAAACCGCATTTTCCCGTTCCAATGCCGTCTTCGACACCACCATCGGCTGGCGCTTCGTCAATCCGCGGATGAAGAAGGAATTCGGCGTCGATTCGATGCC
>CAZKSE010000200.1:0-7135 GCA_964555305.1 uncultured Rhodobacter sp.
ACGAGGCCGCCTCCTCGGCGCAAGCCGCTTCCTTCCGGCGCGTGATCGCGCTTCTAGAAGAAGAAATCGCGGTTCTGGAAGAAGAAGCCGCCCTCCTGAGAGCCGAGGTGGACGAGGCCAGCGACGCGCGCGAAGCCGAAACGCGCGCGCTGGACGAGGCGCGTGAGGAAACCCAGAACCTGAGCGACGAGATCGCCGCACAGCGCGAGACCCTGGAAGGGCTGCAAGACCAGGAAGCCGAACACCAGCAACGCCTGGACGCGCAGGACGCCGAACTTTCGGAACGCCGGCAAGAGGTGGATCGTGCCACCGAGCAACTGGCTGAACTGCAAGCAGAAATCGAGACCGCGCAAGCCGAGCTTTCGGAACTGTCGTCGCAACGCGACAGCGTTGCAACCGAACTGGCGGACGCACAGCAGCAACTGGCGGACGCCACGGATGCGCTGACCGAAGCCGAACAGGAGCGGGACGCGCTGGCGGGTGAGTTGGCCGACCTGCGCGCGGCGATGCGCGACACCGAAAGCGAGGTCGCGGAGGCGGTCGCGCTTGAGATCGACGCGGAACTAACCGAACTGCGCGACACGCGCGATGCCCTGCAAGCCGAGGTCGACAGCGAAACGCAGCGCCTGACCGGCGTTCAGGAGGAGCGCGCCGAACTCGATCGGCAGGTCGCCACGCTGCGCACTGAGATCTCGGCATTGGAAGCCAGCGTCGAGACCATTCGCAGCGAACAGCAATCCGCCCTGGCCGAATTGCAGTCCGAACTGGCCGAAGCCGTCGCGGCTCTCACAGAGGCCGGCGCGGAAACAACCGCCCGCCAGCGCGCCATGGCCGAACTTGCAAACGAAACCGAGGCTTTGGCGGAGCAGGTCGCGACGGCGCGCGCGGATCTGGAGGATCTGGAAGGCCGACGGTCAGCGTTGACCGCCGAACTGGAGACGCTGGATCAGGATCGAGCGGAGCGCGCGGCAGAACTGGCCGCGCTGCGCGAAGAGATCGCCGCGACCGAAGCCGAAAGGACCGCGGCCGCCGAACCCGAACCAGAACCCGAACCCGAAGCGTCCGCCGAAGGACCGGCATCCGCCACTGGTGCGGATCCGCGCACGCCCGCGATGGTCGCGGCCGCGCTGCAGTCAGCACCCGGCCTGCCGTCGCGCAACTCGCCGGAGATGCGGCAACTGACCGACCTGCTGAATAACGGCGCCTGCCCGACCGATGCGTTGCGCGACACGTTCGGGACCATCAATCGCCAGACGCTGGTGGCGCTGATCCGGGTGCTGGGCTCATGCTGAGTGACACCGCCATGAAAGGGAAGTGCAAGATGATGTCTTTGAGGGGTGCTGTGACCGGGGTCTTCGTGGCCGCCTTCTGCCTCGTGGGCCACGCCCTGCCCTTGGCCGCCCAGGGCATCGAACGCAACATCCTGACCGGCGGGCCGACCGGCACCTACATCCAGTTCGGGCGGGACATCGCCGATGCCGCGGCGAGATGCGACATCACGCTGAACGTTCGGGAAAGTGCGGGCTCGCTTGAGAATTTTCTGGGTGTCCGGATGCGCCGGCACACCCAGTTCGGCATCGTCCAATCCGACGTGCTGGAGTATCTGAACACCTTCGCGGCCGAGGATTCGGAACTGGCCCGCGCGGTGGCCGGCGTGCGCATTGCTTTCCCGCTTTACAACGAGGAGGTGCATGTGCTGGCCCGCCGCGACATCGGATCGCTGCAGGACCTTTCCGGCCGGCGCGTCTCGATCGGGGTCGAGAACAGCGGCACTTTCCTGACCGCCTCGCTTGTGCTGGATCTGGCGCAGGTGAGCCCGTCCGAGCGGGTGCTGCTGAATGCCGACGATTCGCTTCGCCAGCTTTTGGCGGGCGAGATCGATGCCTTCTTCTACATTGTCGGCGCGCCAAGCGCGATCTATCAATCGCCGGAGATCGATCCCGAAGAGTTCCACCTGGTCCCGATCACGGATCCGACGCTTCAGGCCGTCTACCAGTCCACATCGATTCCCGCAGGCACCTACCCGTTTCAACCCGAGGCCATCGATGTCGTCGCCGTCAAGGCGGTGCTGATGACCTATGAATTCAACCCCCGCCGGAATGCCTATCACTACGAAAGCTGCCGCGCGGTATCCGACATCGCCCATGTCATCAGCACGCAGTTCCGCGATCTGCAGGAGAACGGCCATCCGAAATGGCAACAGGTCGATCTGAGCGACCTGCCACCGGGCTGGGATGTCGGGGGGTGCGTGAACGCGGGCCTTAGCGCCAGGTACGATCTGCAATGCCGGGGTGCCGGTTCAACGCCGAGCGCCATGCCGGACAGTGCCGAGAGCGAAGCGAACCGCGCCTACCGCGAGCAGATCTGCGCCGCCATCGGATGCTGAACCGGGTTCTGGGCAGCCTCGGCTGAACCTGGGCCATCCTCCGTAGCAATTCGACTGTGGGCGTGAAAACGCCTGCTCAGTGCCCCACGGCGACTGGCGTCCCGGCAGGACCTGCGATCACATGCCAGTTCGAGGCGGAAAGCCACGCGCCGTCCGGAGAGATCGCGACGATGCGCCAGACCTCGGCATCCCTCGCCCCTTCCAGCAGCACTGCCGACAGGTGGAACGGGCCGAAGCGCGTTACGGTGGCTTCGGCTTCCGCGGCCAGTTCGACCAGGTATTGCACGGCGCCTTCGTCAGCCGCCGACCAGACCAACTCGACCTGCCCATCTGGCAAGACAATGCCCATCAAGGGACGCGGGGGAGCGTTGGTATCATTCGCATGTGGTGCACTCGCACCTTCCAGGTTCCGCAGCGCCAATCGAGCGCCGCGCTGGGACTCAGCAGCCATTTCATACCAGGCGGCCGCCAACGTCGGATTGTGCGGCACACCATCGCCGGCCTCAAAGTGTTGGCCCAGATAATAGGCCGCACGGGCGTTCCCCCGAATCGCGGCACGCGCAAATCCGATGGCCGCCGTCGACGGATCCGAGGCGCCGACGCGCAACGCCTGATCGTGCAACATGCCTGCGTCCATCCCATCAACCGTGGGGGGGGCGGGAAGCGCGGGTTGCGTCGCGCCAGCATCTCCCCGCGCGGCGCCCGCGTCCGCACCTCCGACACCGGCCGAATGCAATGCCGCAACCGTCGGCGCCGGCGCAAAAACCTGCGACAGCAATAACGCTAGACCGCCAGCAGCTGCGATCCCGCCCACGGCGCCTCCCCATCTGGGGGCGTGTTGGCGCCTTGGCTCGCATTCTTCCGGCGCGCCGGTCATGTTGGCGACGCCTTGCGGCGGGGTCGGAACCACCGTCATCGCCACTGGCAAGGGAGCCACCGCGCGTTCCGCCTGCATCTGAGGTAAACTTGGTGCGTCGGGTTCCGCGCAAAGCGGGTTCGTGCGCTCCTCCACCGGTTCCACGTCGGGCGAGGTCGGCGCTGGCACGAGGGTCAGCGCGCGCGGTAGGTCCCGTGCCTCGGGCGGGCCCTGCTGGATCAGCAAGTGATCCAGCATCCCGCTGCGCCTGATCTCCTGCAGCACGCGGTCCACCAATGCCGCGTCGATCATAGACGTCCCTTCGCTGAAGGCCGAAGTCAGCAGGAGTTCGCAGAGCACGTTGACCCGCCGTGGCACCCCCGCGGTCAGCCGGGCGATCCGCGCCAGCGCCGCCCCCTCGAAGACCGGCGCCTCGCAACCCGAGGCCGCCATGCGATGGCGGACATATCCCGCCACCTCCTCCTCCGACATGGAACCAAGGCAGACCTGATGCGGCGACAAAGTTTCCCCCGGCCCATGCAGCGCCGGGAACCGACGCCGCAACCGGGGCTGTCCCGCCAGCACCAGCCGCAGCGTCGCGCCCGACTCGCCCGGCAGGCAGGTCAGTGCGAGCAGACTGTCGATATCGGCATCCGAGACATTCTGCGCCTCATCGACGATGAGCAGCGGGCAGTCACCGGCGCTCTGCCGCTCTCGCAGGAAGGCCTCTACCGTCGCCATGGACGCGCGCTTCGAGCCGATTTTCGGCAGCGAGAAAGCCCAGTGAAGCCATTGGCCGAGCCCCCCCAGGCCACTGGAAAAGTTGGTGATCATGCCGACCGGCGTGGTGCGAGGCAGGCCGGCGACGAAATGCTTCAAAAGCGTCGTCTTCCCGGTGCCCGGATCGCCAAGGATCATCGCGGCAGGCGCCTCGCCGCGGGCCGCGCGCATCAGCAGATCGACGGCGCGATGGTGATCGGCAGTCCAGAAAAGCAATGCCGGGTCAGGGGCGATCCGGAACGGGAAACGGTACAGACCGAAATGCTCAAGATACATTGCAAACGCCCCGACCCATGACCGATCATTCCCGCCTGCGTTCCATCCCGAACCGCGCGAAGATTCCCCGCTCGGGAAGACGCAGCGATCGGCCTCGCCCCGTTCGCCTGAGCGGAGGAAACACCGCTTAAAGAACTAAACCAATGAGATTCCTCAACCTCCACGCTACACGGCATGGGCAAACCCGATCAAGCGTGCAGAGCGCTTGGGACACATCAAAAGTTGTGCGCAGATGCTTCAGTCAGGCTTCCGATTGAAGAACCGCTGCTGAAGGATGATGGAGGCGGGTACCGGAATCGAACCGGTCTACACGGATTTGCAATCCGCTGCGTAACCTCTCCGCCAACCCGCCGGATCGAGTGTCGTTTAGGCTTTCACTGATAAGACGTCAAGGCGGCAGCCATACCCTAAGGGCATCAAGACCGGCGGAGCATTGCCATGCCCATGCGACACCCGCGCCCAGCGGGGATCGGCGCTTGCCGGGGACACGGCGGCGAGGTAGGTTCGGCAAGGTTTTTCGAGAAAGGGCAAGCCGGGCGATGGGCGCACGCATCGGTTGTGACGCCCCGCGCAGGCAGCAGGACGACGGGACGGGAATGCAGGCAGTCGTTGGATCCGGCGCAACCGCGCCGAGAGGGCGTGGTCACCGGTCGCGTGCACTTGTCATGGCCCTGCTGGGACTGACAATGACGGCCGCGGCGGGCTGCACCGTCCCCCGCAGCGCCGCCCTGCCCTCCGAGATCTTGCGCGAAACGCGCGCCGCCGATTCCGACTTCCAGGTTGTGGAGGTCACGCGCGCCGCCCTGTCCGAGGTCACGCGCTGGCCACGCACCGGCGGCGCGGTCCGGCAGAACTGGGTCTCCGCCGGACTGCAGGCGAACACGCGCGCAATCCGGACCGGCGACAAGCTCAACATCGCCATCTGGGACAGCCAGCGCGATTCGCTCCTGACCGCCACAGACCAGCGCATGGTCGAGATGCAGGATGTCTCGGTTGGCAGTTCCGGCCGCATCTTCGTCCCCTATGTCGGAGAGTTTGCGATCGCCGGCATGTCGCCGGAGAATGCCCGACGCGAATTGCAGAACCTCATGGCGCCCATCGTCCCCGATGCGCAGGTTCAGTTGTCGGTCACCCCCGGACCGGCGAATGCGGTGGATGTCGTGGCGGGCGTCGCGCAACCCGGTCGATACCCGCTCAGCGAAACCAGCCCAACCCTCCTGAGCGTGATCGCCGAAGCCGGCGGCATCGCGCCAGAGATGCGCAATCCGCTCGTGCGACTTCAGCGGGCCGGGCGCAGCTACGCCATCCCGGCGAAGGAACTCTTCGCCAACCCCGCCTTCGACACGGTCGTGCGCGGCGGCGACCGGATCGTGGTGGAGCCCGACGACCGCCACTTCATCGCCCTGGGCGCGACAGGGCGTCAAGAAGTGGTGCAGTTCGACCGCGAGGAAATCTCGGCGCTCGATGCGCTTTCCTCGATCGGCGGTCTGGCCAACCAGCGTGCCGATATCCGGGGCGTCATGGTTCTGCGCGAATACCCGGCATCGGTGGTCCGCGGCGATGGCAGCGGGCCCGAAAAACCCTGGGTGATCTTCTCGTTCGACCTTTCCAATGCAGACGGGCTTTTCGCCGCGCGCAATTTCCGCATCAATCCGGGCGATGTCGTGCTGGCAACTGAGGCGTCGCTGCCGATGGTGACGACGGCCTTCGCACTTTTCCGTTCCGTCCGCACGCTGAACGACTAGCGAGTCGGGCGGATGAGCTTTGCCGCGGCGATGCTGGTCGCGCTGGCGATCGATGCGGCGATCGGCTGGCCGGACCGTCTTTATCGACGGATCGGTCATCCGGTCACCTGGATCGGAGCGTTGATCGACAAGATGGATCGCGCCTGGAACAGCCCGGAGCGCACGACCCGGAAGCGGCGGATCCTGGGGACCGCCGCTGCCGGGCTCGTCATCGGCATCGTTGGGGCTGGGGCGGCCCTTCTGCAAATGATCCTGCCCGCCGGTTGGCCGGGGGTGCTGGCGACAGGTGTCCTGGCCTGGCCGTTCATCGCGCTGCGGTCGCTTCATCAGCATGTCTTGGCGGTGGCGCGCCCCTTGGCCGCAGGCGACCTGACTGCGGCGCGCGCCGAAGTAGCGATGATCGTCGGGCGCGAGCCTTCGCTTCTGGACCAGGCCGGCGTGGCGCGGGCGGCGACCGAAAGCCTGGCCGAAAACGCGTCGGACGGCATTGTTGCCCCAGTGTTCTGGGGCGTGGTGGCGGGCCTGCCGGGCATCGCTGCCTACAAGGCGATCAACACGCTCGACTCCATGATCGGTCATCGCACACCCCGGCACGCGGCGTTCGGGTGGTCCGCCGCGCGGCTCGACGATCTGGTCAATCTGATCCCGGCACGCCTGACTGGTCTGCTCCTCGCGCTTGCTGGCGGCCGCCCTGTCGCTGCTCTGGCCTGCATGATGCGTGATGCGCGTCGGCACCGTTCGCCGAACGCCGGCTGGCCAGAAGCGGCGATGGCAGGCGCGCTGGGGATTCGCCTTTCGGGTCCGCGCGTCTATGCGGACCGTGTGGCCGAGGAACCCTGGATCAACGGCGACGCGCCCGATCCCGATGCCACCGCGCTTGAACGGGCGCTGGCCTGCTATCGCCGGGCCATGCTGCTGATGGCGGCTGGGCTGGCGTTTCTGGTCTTCGCCCTCTGATACCTTGCGCATTTGGCAGATTGCGCTTGTCTTGGGGGCGTCCCCCTCCGATTCCAAACCGCAACCAATTATTTCGTTGAGATTAAAGCATTTCGGCGGAAACTTGAATCGCAGGATTCCCAGCGGCTTTTGTTT
>CAZKSE010000201.1:0-7114 GCA_964555305.1 uncultured Rhodobacter sp.
GACGCACGAGGTCGTTCTCCTCGCGAAACCGCAGCAGGTGGGCATAGGCATCGGTCACGCGCCGCGCCGGATCGACCATCTGCGAATGCGCCATGTGCGCGGTAGCGAGGAAATCGCCGCGCGCCTTGTCGGAGCCGCTGGTGACCTCGCGCCTGGCCTCCTCGCCGCGCGCCAGCCGGTCGCTGAAGATACGCTTGTTCGCTTCGTAGTTCTCAAGACCCCCGCGGCGCAGCCGTTCCATCTCGGCGACGGCGGCGATCTCAACGCTGTCGAGGCTGAGCGCATCCGCGGGCGGCTGGTTCGCGCGTCCGCGGTCGCGGCCCTTCTCGGAGAGCTTCAGCTCGCTCCGCAGCCGTTCGGTGTCGATGTCGGGAAACACGGCCGCACCGGGTGTCACGGCATCGGCGCGGAACATCTTTCGGATGGCTTCGGTGTTGATCATACGTCGCTCTCGCGTTGGAACGGAACAGAGGGGGGCGGTTGGCGGTGGCCTATGACGGGCGGGCGCTTCGGTAGGCGGTTCGGTACGCCTCGACGGCGGCAATGATATGGATGATCCAGCCCGGTCCTGTCTGCCAGAGGAAGAGTGCAGAAAGGCCGAGGATCGCGGCCCTTGCGTAACTTCCATTGAGAAACTGCCCGAGGCCGGGAATGGAGAGCGAAAGAATTCCGGGCGCTATCGGAGACATGAGATCCGGATCTGCGGCCCGTTCGACCGCATGTGCGGCCGCTCCCTCTCCCTTGTTCCTCAGGGGCATGTCCGGATCCGGCGTCGGGCCGGCGGGCCGGCGCGCGGCAAGGGGTGCGGGGGACGCGGGCGCCGAACTTCCCGCGCGATCCTCGCCTCTTCGCGGCGGCAGCCCGGACCGATAGCGGAGCGTGGTGTTCTGGCCGGATGTGTCAGGGGTGGCAATCGGAAGCGGCAATGGCGGCGGGACCGAAGGCGGCAGGGTGGATGGTGAGGGGGTCTCTACGCCACGGTCGGCGACGAGGATCGGAGTCGCCGTGGAGTTGGGCGAGGGGCGGGTGTCCTCGGGTCGTTCGACTGCGCCCTGTCGCGCGCTGCCATCGGCAAAGATGGGCGCGAGCAAATCGTCCTGCGCCGCGCTTTTCCACTCTGGCGGCGATCGGCGCGTGGTCTGCGAACGCGGGGTCAGTCGCCCTTCCTCGGCGAGGGCGCGCATTTCACCAAGTCCCAGCGGTCCCAGGACGTCCGCGTCCAGATAGGCAAACCATTGTGCCGACTGGGGCGGGGCCGGTACTTCACCCCTCGAGCCCCAGGGGCCGTCTCGTGCCGTGTCTGTGGCGTCAGGAAGCATGCGATGGGCCTGCTGTGTCGTTGTTCAATCGGCCATCCGGCGGAAGCATCCGGCAGAAGGCGCGTTTACCGGTCCTTAACAGAGCGGCCGAACCGGTATAAGCCATTCATGCGTAAATCATCTCAACAGGTTAATGATGTCTGCGGCAAGCAAAGGCGTATCAATGTGAGCGCGCTGACCCCCGCGGCGCAGGACCTGTCGTATGCGGGACGGCGCTGGCGCCGGCGGCAACGCAGCGAGCGGGTGCTAATCGCTCTGAGGTTGACGCGCGGGGCAAAGTTCTCGAAAATCACTTGAAGTTCTCTCCTCCAAAATCGACAGTTGATGTCAGGTTACGCATCGTGCGAGTCTCATATCGGCATAGCCTTTCCTGAAGGTTGGCGCTCCTAGACCACACCTTTGAGCACTAACGTCCATTGGGGCCATGCTGCATAGGCCCAGGTTTTTCAGTCGGATCTACCTGGATCACACTCCCTGCCTTAAATCACCCACCTAAGCGGCAGAAGCGAAAAAAGGCAGGATCCTATGCAGGCTTTGTGGATAGTAGGGGCGATGACATGATACCTTTTCCAGAGTCAGGGCCTGAATTCACGTTCCCCGACGCAGAATCCGCTGTAATACGCCACGCGTTTGGTGCTGCGCGCGTGATTCTTGAGTACGGTTCGGGCGGCTCAACAATGCTTGCCGCAGGTATGCCCGGCAAGTTGGTTTACAGTGTGGAGTCCGACCGGAACTGGGCGCTGAATTTGCAGGACCATCTGCTCGCCTCAGATTTACCTTCGCCGGCAACGGTTTTTCACGTAGACATTGGGCAGACCGGCCAATGGGGGCGTCCAATTGATAAATCCGGATGGTTTCATTACCATGACTACCCCAACGCCATATGGGACCAACCCTACTTTCGCCATCCCGACGTGGTCTTAATTGACGGTCGGTTTCGGGTCGCTTGCTTGCTCACAATCTTGATGAGAATCACACGCCCCGTAGAGGTTTTGTTCGACGATTACGCAGACCGTCGGCCTTACCACGTCGTGGAAGAACACCTGAAGCCGCGCTCCTTGATTGGGCGCATGGCAGTATTCGACGCTGTTCCGGGTCTCCTGTCTACGCGGGATATCAGCACGGTATACAAGGCCTTGGCTCAAGTTACATATGCGGGGAAACTAACGCACTATTCCGAAGCTGCGGCCGAAGCGATTGCGCTTCGCCGCCAAGAGGAACATCTCAGATGAGATGCTTCTCTGGGTTACTTACCGCGGTTCCCCAGGTGCAGGCCCGACGGAAGCAGGACAGGTGCGAGTCCGACGGAAGTGGGACAAAGCCAACCGTTCCCGCTGGGGTTGTGATTTGTACCTCTCAATGGCTATACCCGCTGGGAGAACGCCCGGGGACGTAAATTGCCTCGCGCGGACGTCACCAGTCGAAAGCATACGGGTTTACTCCATGGTCAATTTTTCTCCCCCAGGCGACTTGCGAATCGCAGTGATCGGACTTGGTTATGTGGGTCTACCCCTCGCAGTGGCTTTGGGGCAAGTTTTTGAGACGATTGGCTTCGACGTGAATGCCTTGAGAGTGCAGGAGCTGCGCAGGGGCGTCGATTCCACTGATGAGGTTGAGCCCGAGGCCCTTGCGCACGCGAACGCGCTGCGCTTCAGTACCGACGAAGCCGATCTCGCGAATTGCAACGTCTTCATCATCGCGGTGCCGACACCGATTGATCCGTCCCGGCGCCCGGATCTCACCCCTTTGATTTCCGCCTCGCGTACTGTCGGCCGAGCTATCAGGAAAGGCGGCGTGGTGATCTACGAATCGACAGTCTACCCTGGCGCCACGGAAGAGGATTGCCTGCCCGTCGTCGAAGAGACTTCTGGACTCCGCTTCAATCAAGATTTTTTCGCAGGCTACAGCCCCGAACGCATCAACCCCGGGGATAAGGCGCGGCCGCTGACAAAGATTGTCAAAGTCACTTCTGGCTCCACGCCCGAAGTCGCGGACTTTGTTGACTCGATCTACGCCCGTATCATCGAAGCGGGTACCTTCAAAGCCAGTTCAATCCGCGTGGCCGAGGCCGCAAAAATAATTGAGAACACCCAGCGCGACGTGAACATTGCGTTGGTTAACGAACTGTCGATCATTTTCTCACATCTGGGCATCGACACCAACGAAGTGCTCGATGCTGCGGCTACCAAATGGAACTTCATCCGCTTGCGTCCCGGCCTCGTTGGCGGGCACTGCATCGGGGTAGACCCCTATTACCTCGTCCACAAGGCAACGAGCGTGGGGTTTATTCCCGACATCATCCGCACTGCGCGCGAGATCAACGACGGCATGGCTCGCAACGCGGCGAACCGCTTGGTGAAAGAAATGGTAGCGCGCAATCTGCCGGTGAATGGGGCGCGAGTGCTGGTCGTCGGCTTTACTTTCAAAGAAAACTGTCCCGATACACGGAATACCAAGGTGGTCGATCTCCTGGCGCAACTGCGCGATTGGGGTATTGCGCCCGAAGTCGTTGACACTTGGGCTGACGCCGAGGAGGTTCGTGAGGAATACGGGATCACAATCGGTACATCCCTGCCTGCTAGTGGGGCCTATGAGGCCGTTGTGCTTACTGTTCCACATGAAAGTGTGGTTGCACAGGGTGCAGCCCGGCTGCGTTCTTTGCTAAAGCCGGAGGGCGTGATGTTCGACATGACCGCCGCCTTCGAGTTGGGTGACAGCGAATTAAGGCTCTGACCACCATGAATGCCTTGACCGACAAGCACCTCGCGGCGCTGGAATCCTCAGGGATGTTTGACGCTGATTGGTACCAGGCGCGACATCCTGATGTCGACATGACCGGCCTAGATCCAGCCACGCATTACCTCCGCTACGGGCATCGGATGAACCGAGACCCGGGGCCGGAGTTCTCAATCCGTTTCGTCCGGACTGCCTACGGGATGAAAGAGGAGCATGAACCGCTGGCTCGACTGGATTGGTTGCGCAGGCAAGCCAAAGGCAAATCGGTCGAACCAAATCCGAAGCGGGTGCTGATGGCAGCAAATGGGGTAGCCATGGCTGGCGATCACGTCCGCGCGATTGACCTAGCCGAGGCCCATCTGCCCGTCGAGCTCGGCTACACTGCTGAGATATTGCGCGCCAATGCCGCACTCGCCCGGGCCGACGAGGTCGGCTGGCAGCGACATTTAAATGCCTACCTTGCTCGTTTCGGCGCCGCCCCGATCCAGTTAGAGGGGGACGGCGTGGTGTTTGAACGGCTAGCTTCTGCGCCGCTGCCTCCTTTGACCGGTGGGCCGTTGATAAGCGTGATAATGCCGGCTTGGAACGCCGAGCAGACCGTCGAAAAGGCTGCACAGTCGATCTTGAACCAGACTTGGCGCAACCTGGAGCTGCTGATCATCGACGATGCCTCGACCGACGACACTTGGTTGGTGATGCAACGGCTTGCGGCCGGTGATGCTCGGGTGAAGATAGCCCGCAACAAGGTCAACGTCGGGCCATATGTGTCCAAGAACATTGCGCTAACTCAGGCAAAAGGAGCCTGGATCACCGGGCATGACGCCGACGACTGGGCACTCCCACAGAGGCTTGAGCAGCATCTCGGTGCCATCCTTGCGCAGCCTCGTCCCGCGCTAGCCAGCGTGATCCATATGCTTCGCATTACGCCGGATGGAAATTTCGGACATCTCGGACAGGTCGGAGCGTTCAACATTGACGGCGCGGCCCGTAAGGCCTCGATTTCCTGCCTCTACGATCGCGATTTTCTGGTTAAGCGGCTTGGCTTTTGGGACTGTGTCCGCTTTGGCGGCGACAGCGAGTTGATTGCCCGGGCAGGCGTGGCGGAATGCTGCGATTTCCGAGAGTTGCCGCTGATTGGAATGATCTGTCAAGAGTTGCCGACCTCACTAACAAACCATCCGATTTACGGCGTTGATAAGCAAACCGGAGCAATGTTGCCGCGCCGGGCCTATTCACAGGCGTGGAAGAAATGGCACACCACCCTGTCCCCCAGCGACCTGCGGCTGGATTTTCCGCCGCTAGGGCCGCGCCGCTTTCCCGCACCGCAGGAGGCGCTGATCGAGCCGGCACGGATTAGAATTAACCTGGGTTCTCTGAAATTTGATACCTGCATGCCGGCCCGTCTGGACGTGGCCATCGTGACAGACCTTTCCTTACCGGGCGGAAACGCCTCTAGTACGATCGAAGAGATTGAATTCTTTCTTGGGCAAGGGCTGTCGGTACGACTGATCGACTGTCGCTGCGACCGGAACCGCAAGGCGCCGACAAGCCCGCGCTATGATCGCTACCGTTCGATCATCCTTTCGATCTGCGATGCCTGCCCGATTCGCGCGGAGGTGATAATTTTGCGTCACCCTTCCTGCGTGACCGCGCAGCAGCTCACTTTTCCGGGCGCGAGCTTAATGTGCCGCTCGGCCTTCTTCGTGATAAACAACTCTCGATTCCGCGCCGACGGCAGTGTGGCCTACGATGTCGCTGAGCTCGGCCGCAGGATCCGAGCCTTTTCAGCTGGTCAGAGCGCTCTTTGCCCGATCAGCGACCTAATCCGCAGTGAACTTTTGGCGTCGGGCGATGTCGACGGAATTGAGTTTAGCGCCACAAACTGGCATCCAACCTTCGATCCCGACATCTATGAGGGCCGTCCTAAGGCGGTGCTGCAGGCTCCTTTCGTGATCGGCCGCCATGGTCGGGACGGTCTCGAAAAATGGCTCGAGGATCCTGCACTGCTGCTTAAGGCATATCCTTCCCATGACGGCTTTCGGGTCTCGATCTTGGGGGGCGCGCGCAAGGCGACCGAAGTCTTAGGCAGCCTGCCGGATGCCTGGGAGGTAATACCCTTCGGCGAACGAACGCCTAAAGACTTCTTGCGCGGGCTCGATGCCTTCGTCTATTTCCCCAATACAGGTCTGATCGAGGCTTTCGGACGAGCCATCGTTGAAGCGATGCTAGCGGGCGTGCCTGTGATCCTGCCACCGAGGTTCGAATCCACCTTCGGTAGCCTACCACTTTATTGCGAGCCAGATCAGGTAGCGAGTCTGGTGCGACGACTGGCCCGCGATAATGTCGCACGGGTGGCTTGGTTGACCGAACTTCAGCAGATTGCCAGAGATAGCTTCACTAGCTCTTCGATCGCCGTTCGCCTGGCCCATACGGCTCTGGCGAGATCCCTGTCGGCTTGCCCCAAGAATACGCAATGCGCGGTAGGGCCGACCCTGTCCGCTGCTAGCCAAGCTTACCGTGACGGGTTGTTAGATCTGCGAGCTTCCGGAGAGGCAGGTCAATGATTTCGAAGGCGAAACCAACTGAACCTGAGCTGGATGTCGTGGCCCTTCCAGAGGGGCTTGAAACTGGGTTCTACCGGCTGCGTTTCGGCTCTATCGTTTTGCCTGTTCAGTATAGGCGCGGTACCGGCAACATCTTGCTCGTGATCTTTCACGGTGCCGTGGACCGCAGCAGAAACGAGATCCCGAAGTATGAGAGGCAACTTCCGGGCCTCGATTCCTGTCATCAGTTATCGGTCGCGGACCCGACGCTTGCGCTGCATCCGGAAATGGTTGCAAGCTGGTATTTAGGTGCTGCAGAGATGCCTCTGGAGGCCGAGTTTCCTCGCTTGATCGCGCATTTGTCCGCACGACTAGGTCTTCGCAAACTGATCTACATGGGGGGATCTTCGGGCGGGTTTGCAGCACTCAATTTTTCGCTTCGCGATCCTGGCAGTGTCTGCATTGCGGTCAACCCCCAGACCGATCTATCCAAATATCACAGCAACGCGGCTGAAC
>CAZKSE010000202.1:0-7061 GCA_964555305.1 uncultured Rhodobacter sp.
ACGTGCCATCGGAACGGGCGCTTTGGCCTGGTCACTGGTCGCAATGGCAGGGTTGGTGCTGGCTTTGGACGGAATCGATGGCTGGGCTGCACGCCGTACCGGCCTTGCATCTCGATTCGGGGCCCGTCTCGATGTCGAGACCGATGTCGCCTTTGCTCTCGTGATGGCGGGGCTTGCCATTTCGGCGGAGAAGGTGGGCTTCTGGTTTCTCGCACTTGGGTTGCTTCGGCCAATGTTCCTGTTCGCCGCGCACTTCTTTCGATGCCTGCGGGCCGACTTGCCACACTCACAACGCCGGCGGATGGTGGCAGGACTACAAATGGGGGCACAGGTGGCGATTCTTGCGCCGATCGTCAGCCCGCTTGTCTCGACAGTGCTTGGCGCGGGGGTGCTGACGCTGGTGGTATGGTCCTTCACGGTCGACATTCGCGCATTATTGAGCGGAAACGAGCGCGCGGCATGAACGCGACACGTGCCGCCATTGCAGCCTTGCTGCTCTACTTGGTGCTTGTCCAACCCAATCATCCGGCGGCATTGACCTGGGGTGCGCTGGCGGTCTTCCCGTTGGAAATGCCGGTTCTCCTGGCCGCACTGGTCGCACTCGGTCAAGGTTGGGCGGGATGGACGCTACGGATCCTCATTGTTGCGGCCCTATGGATCATAGCGCTCTCGAAACTGGCCGATTTCGGCACGTTCATTGCCTTCAACCGAGGGTTCAATCTGATCGTCGACTATAACTTGGTTCCCGCGGCATGGACGCTTGCCCGCGGCAGCTTCGGCCTGCCTTTGTTGGCGTTTGGGGTAGCCTTTGGTGCCATTGCCTCAACCGCTTTCGCCGGCGCTCTCTGGTGGGCGACTGGTGTCTGGTCCAACATGCGGTTGCGACTTGCGGGGCGGGGCTTCGCAGCGCTCGCGCTTATCCCCACGCTCGCTCTCGCGGCCGCCGAGGTCGGACAGGCACGGCGCGTCTGGTCGTTGCCTCCGAGCATCGCTGGTGCAATTCCCGGCGCGGCATTCACCGCGCGTGTCGGCATTGAGCGATTGGAGCAGTTGCGGAACACTCGCGCCGATCTGGTGGCTTTCCGCCGTGCCGCGGCCGAGGACGAGCTGGCCGGTCTTGGCCCCTTGTTCGACAGGATGGGCGGGCGCGATCTTGTGATAGTGTATGTCGAAAGCTACGGCCGCTCCAGTTTCGAGAATCCGCTCTATATCCGCACCCACACCGGAACCCTGCGCCGCTTGCAGGGCGAGCTGAACGCGCTCGGCCTGTCCCAGCGGTCGGGCTGGACCGAGGCGCCTATGGTGGGCGGGCAGAGCTGGCTCGCGCATGGCAGCGTTGCCTCGGGCCTATGGCTCGACACGCAAGGGCGCTATCGCGCCATGCTCGCGAGCCCTCGCCGAACCCTTTTTCATTTTGCGCAAGAGGCGGGATTCCGGACCGTGGCGATCAAGCCAGCCCATGTTTTCCCCTGGCCCGAAGGCGAGTTCTTCGGCTTTGATGCGATCCACAATGCCGATGATCTTGGCTATAGGGGGGAGCCCTTCAACTGGATTACAATGCCCGACCAGTTCACTCTTCACGCGCTCGACCGGCTGGAGAGGGAGGTCGAGGACCGTCCGCCATTGATGGTTCAGGTGGCACTCGTGTCCTCACATGCGCCTTGGGTGCCGATCCCCGAACTGGTCGATTGGGACGACATCGGTGACGGTACGGTGTTCAACCAATGGGCGCTTTCGGGCGATCCGCCTGAGATCGTCTGGCGCGATCATGACCGCGTGCGCGACCAGTTTCGCCTCGCGGTTGACTACAGCCTGCAGGCCGTGGGCGCGTGGGCTGCCCGCCATGCTAAGGATCCGCCGCTGATGGTGGTTCTCGGCGATCATGAACCGGCACGCTTTGTTTCGGGCGTGGACGGGTTCGATGTGCCGGTGCATGTGATCGGCCCCAAGGAACTGGTCGATCGTTTCGAGGGATTGGGCTGGGTCGAGGGGCTGTTGCCATCGCCCCGGACGCCCAGCATCCGGATGGACCGCTTGCGGGACGAGATCATCCTGCGACTGAGCGACGGCGAGCGATCATGAAATGGGCGTTGCGAGCTGTCGCCTCAGTCGTGGTTCTGGGCGCGGTCCTTTGGCTTGTCGATCCCTCGGAAATCGGTAGGCAACTGCTGGCCGCCGATCCGCGTTGGATGCTGCTCGCGATCGCGCTGCTCACGCTGCAGGTCGTTCTGTCCGCTCTGCGCTGGCAGCTCACGGCCCTGGCGCTCGGCGCGCGACTGCCGACCCTCTGGGCGGTTAGTGAATACCACCTTGCGGTTCTTGGTAACACCCTGCTGCCGGGCGGCGATCTGGGGGATCTGGGGCGGGTAGCGCGCATGCGTGGGTTGGGCGGTTGGCGGCTGGCGATTGAGTCGGTCGTCATCGAACGACTGGCAGGGCAGGTTACGCTGGCTGGTTCGGCGGTGGTCGGGCTCGCGTGGTGGTTCTTGCCACAGCATGGCCTGCCGGTCGGGCTGGCAGTTGCAATCATGGCCGGTCTTGCGGCGGCGGGTTTGATCTTGGGGCTATCGAAGGTGCTGCCGATTTCGGCCCGGCGGGCGCTTGCTGTAAGCTGGTTCGCGTCCGGCGTGTGGCCGCGTCAGGTCGCCCTCAGCACTGCGATTGTTGCCTGCAACCTGGTCGCCGTTTGGGCGGCCGCGCGCGCGGTAGGGGTGGAGTTGGAAGTGGCGGCAGCGGCTTTCGTTATCCCGTTGACCCTCATGTCAATGCTTTTGCCGATCACGATCAATGGCTGGGGGCTGCGTGAGGCGGTGGCAATGGGGCTTTGGCCGGTGGCAGGTGTCGCAGCGGCGGATGCGGTAGCCGCGAGCATCGGCTTTGGGATTGCCGCGATTGGGGCTGCGTGCCTTGCGCTGTTGCCTTGGACGCTGCGCCTCGGTTCGGAGAGCGTGCGCTAGTCGCCGGTAGCGAAGTTCGGACTCTGCGAGACGAGTGCCAGGATCAGGTTAGCAGGCGCGCGTAGACATCGCCGGAACCCGCCTCCGGTGCCTGTGCGGAAAGCCAGGCGCGCATCGCATCCGGATTACACCAGCGGTCCCATAGGAACCCGGCGTTCTCGCCTTGCACGACGTTGAATTCGTAGGTTCCCAGAGCGGCGATCATGCCAATGGCCTTTTTGCTGACCTCGGGCAGGCCGGGCAGGTATTCGATGGAGATCAGCGGAACCGGCTGCGAGAGGCCGGACAAGACCTCGGGTTCGAACCCCTCGACATCGATCTTGATATAGCGGGGCAGCCCATGTTGGTCGATCATCCGATCGAGCGAGGTCATCCGCACCTGCGCGCGGGCATCCCAGCGGACGTGTTCGAAGCCTGGCATTGCCGCCGCTTCTGTCGGGAGTTTGGCGCGGAGGGACGACACGGTCGGATGGCGCAGCGAAAGCGCCATTTGGGCTTGCGCCTCGACCGGACCGAGTGCGGCTTCGACCAGAACCACGTCTCGCGGCAGGCTGTGGCGCAGGAACCTTGCGAAAGCAGGTTGGGGCTCGAATGCGACGACCCGTGCGCCGCAGCGCCGCATCACGCGCGTCCGCGTTCCGACGTGCGCGCCGACGTCAAAGACCAGATCCCCGGGACGCAAGAGCCCCTGGTAAAGCCGCAGGCTGCGCCGCATGAGCAGCGGATTGAAATAGATCCGCAGCGAGCGCGCCATGCCCACCATCAAGCGCATATTCATGGAGCCATCTTTCCGATTCCGCCCTGAGGTCAGTGCAATGCACCATTTAGGCTGCCGAGAGGCGTTTTCATTCCTGTCTTTTTCCCGCCGCGCCGCAAAGCATCTGCCCCTTGGCCTGACCGCAGGGGGCGCTAGTTTGGGATGGACGGCCAAGGCTTGCGGCGAAAGATTCAGAGTGTTCATGACCCAACCGCTTTTCTCTCTCTGTCCGCTTGCGCCGCTTGCCTCGGGTGGAGAGCGCCGCGGGATGTTTGCTCGGGGCGGAGCGATTGCGCAGTGCGGGTCTAGGGCGTGAGCGCGCCCCGCGCCCTCTGGATCACTGCCCCGGGGGCGGCCGAGATCCGCGATGCGAGCCTTGGCGAGGGCGTCGCGTTGCGAATGCTCTGGTCCGGGATCAGCCGGGGGACGGAGCGGCTGGTCTGCCGAGGCGCCGTCCCGCAATCGGAGGTCGAGCGGATGCGCGCGCCGCACCAGGAGGGATCTTTTCCCTTTCCGGTGAAGTATGGCTACGCCGCTGTCGCAAGGGTCGAGGAAGGCGCATCTGCGGGTCAAAAGGTCTTCGCGCTTTTTCCGCATCAGACCCGGTTCTGCCTGCTACCAGATCAGATCGTGCCCTTGCCCGAGGGCCTGCCGCCGCAGCGCGCCGTACTTGCCGCCAACATGGAAACGGCGCTCAACATCCTCTGGGATAGCGGTGCAGGCGCCGGGGATCGGATCACCGTGATGGGGGCGGGTGTCGTCGGCGCGCTGGTGGGGTTTCTTTGCGCGCGCATGCCGGGGTGCGAGGTGACGCTGGTCGATGTCGATCCGGCACGCGCGGAACTTGTGCGCAATCTCGGCTGCGCCTTTGCCGAGCCGACCGCGCTGCCACCGGCGCAAGACGTGATCATCAATACCAGCGGATCTTCCTCGGCGCTGACCGGAGCCTTCGAGATCGCCGGCCCCGGCGCGACCGTGGTCGAGGCCAGCTGGCATGGCGCCGCTTTGGTGGAAGTCCCCTTGGGAGGGGCCTTTCACAGTCAGCGGTTACGGCTGGTCAGCTCGCAGGTCGGCGCCTTGCCGCCCGCGCGCCTGCCGCGCTGGACGCATCGGCGGCGTCTAGAGAAAGCACTGGAACTGTTGCTGGATGAGCGGGTTGACCTATTGATCTCGGGCGAGAGCGATTTCGAGGATCTGCCGCATGTCTACGCCCGCGTACTCGAGGACCCCGTCACGCTGTGCCATCGCATTCGTTACGACTGAGCAGAAAGGATCCGCATGTTTGCCGTTGAAGTCCGCGATCACATCATGATCGCCCATTCCCTTCCTTCGCCAGTCTTCGGCCCCGCGCAGGGAATGCACGGCGCGACCTTCACCGTGGATGCGGCCTTTTTCACCGAGGACTTGGATGCGCATGGCCTGGTCGTGGACATCGGCCTGGCAACCGAGGCACTGGCGAAAACCCTGTCGCCGCTGCGCTACAAGAATCTCGATGAGATCCCTGCGTTCGCCGAGAAGTTCACCACCACAGAATTTCTCTGCCATCATATCTTTGCCCAGTTGCGACAGATGATTGCGGCTGACGCGCTGCAGGACGGCGGGCGCGTGCGCCGGTTGCGGATCACGCTGCACGAAAGCCACATGGCGCGCGCCTGGTTTGAGGGCGAGGTCTGAGCGATGGGGTTCGCGCCCGAATGGCTGGCCTTGCGAGAACCGGCCGACCGGACTGCGCGGGATCCTGCGATGCTGGAAGCCGCGGCGCAGCTGGTGGGCGCCGGGCCTGTGGTGGATCTTGGCGCGGGGACCGGATCGACTTTGCGCGCCTTGGCGCCCAGTTTGCCTAAATCCGTGGACTGGCGGCTGATCGATAACGACGCGTTCCTACTGGCGCGGGCCAAGGCGCAGCATTCGGGGATCGAAACCACCCGTTGCGATCTGATGAGCCTGTCGGAACTGCCGCTGACGGGGACGGGAATGGTCACGGCGTCGGCGCTCCTCGATCTGGTGTCAGAGGCCTGGTTGGCGGAGCTGGTCGCGCGTCTGGCGGCGGAGGGCCTGCCGTTCTACGCCGCGCTTTCCTACGATGGCCATATGCGCTGGCAGCCGGAGCTGCCGCTGGACCGGGCAATCACCAAGGCCTTCAATGCCGATCAGACGCGCAACAAGGGATTCGGTCCGGCGATGGGTCCATCCGCTTGTGAAATCGCGACGCGCCTGTTCGAAGGCGCGGGTTATGTCGTGAGCCTGGCTCCGAGTCCGTGGCGGCTGCAAGGTGGGTATGATGAGCTTCAGGCGCAGCTTCTGGGCGGCATCGCCGAGGCCGCAGCGCGCGCCGGGGCCGCATCGGTCGAGGCTTGGCATCGCGAGCGACTGTCGCTTCTGGCAGGGGGGGAATGCGAAGTGGGGCATCTGGACCTGCTGGCCGTGCCGCCTGCCATGGTGACGCAGCGCAAGCTCAGGGGAGGCGCGAATGGATAGGGCAGAGGTGACGGTGCGTGTCTGGAACCGGATACTGCAGATCCGCGACGGCAAGGGCTGCGCTTGCTGCGGCGATTGGGCGCCAGCTGAGGAAGTTGCGCTTAACATATATGCGCCGCTGGCGCGGCGGGATTTGGGGCCGGTCACCGTTGGGCAGATTGGGCAATCGCTTGATGGACGGGTGGCGACGGTGTCGGGTGATGCGCGCGACATTTCGGGGCCTGACGGGCTGAAACACCTGCATCGGTTGCGCGCAATCTCGGATGCGGTAGTGATCGGCGTGCGAACGGCCTTGCACGATAAACCGCGGTTGACGGTGCGGTTGTGCAGCGGGCCGAACCCGGCGCGCGTGGTGATCGACCCGAGGGGACGATTGCCCAATGATGCACCGGTTTTCCGCGATGACGGGGCGCGGCGCATCGTGGTCCAGCAAAGCGATACCGAACGACCTGCCGGGGTCGAGGTGATCCGGTTGCCGGCGTGCACCGATGGGGAGATGTCGGCGGGTCAGATCCTGCGGGCTCTGCACCGGCTGGGTCTGCAGACGATCCTGGTCGAGGGGGGCGCGATCACGGTGTCGCGGTTCTTTGAGGCGGGGTTGCTGAATCGGTTGCACGTCGCGGTGGCGCCGCTGCTGATCGGTGGCGGGCCGCCGGGGTTTCATACCCGCAATCCGGTCGCGCAGCTTTCGGATGCCGCGCGGCCAGACACACGCGTCTTCAACATCGGGTCCGACATCGTCTTCGACTGCGGCCTGCTTTACGCCAAGCAGATCCTCGCCGCGCCTTGGCACAGCGTGGCCGTGCGGGCGAAATAGTTGCCGCTGAACAAGGCGATCACGCCGCGATGGCGTGGTTATGGCGCGATTT
>CAZKSE010000203.1:0-7052 GCA_964555305.1 uncultured Rhodobacter sp.
GGCCGGCGGCGGGCCGACGGGCTGGTCGCGCCGCGTGGTCAGCCGCGGATCGAGGAGCGGCGGCAGGGCATCCACGGGCCGCACCGCACGCGCGGTTTCCGCCGACCGCGCGGCGCGCAAGGGACGCTGCGCATCGACACCCATGGCCCCGGACGTATCGCGCGATTGCGGCGCGGTGGGGACGGGCATCACCGGAGGCAGGGCGCTGGTCATGGTCGAACTCGGGACTGGACAGGGGTCTGCCCAGACAGCATCCGCTATCACCGTTAACAATCGATAACCGCGTCAAGCTTTCCGTAACCTCGGTTAATCGAAGCTTGACGGCGACCAGCGCCCCCGGGCAGGCTGGGGCGCGCTGCCGCGAAAGGGGGACGATCTCATGCGCCAATCGCTCTTGCCCATCTTGGCCGTCGCCCTGATCCTCGGCGCGCCGGTCCAGTCGCAGACCGCCACCGCGACGCTTGAGCAAGTGCTGCCCGAGGGAACGCAGGCCCTGGCCACACGCCAATCGGTCACCGCGCGGGATTTCATGATCGCCGCCGCGCATCCCCTCGCGGTCGAGGCAGGATACGACGTTCTGGCCCGCGGCGGCTCGGCCGCCGATGCCGCGGTGGCGGTTCAGGCGATGCTGACGCTGGTGGAGCCGCAAAGCTCGGGCCTGGGCGGGGGCGGGTTCGTCCTACACTGGAACGCGGCCACCGGGACGCTGAGCAGCCTCGATGCCCGCGAACGCGCGCCCGAGGCCGCGGACGAGGGCTACTGGCTGGACGCAGCCGGCGAGCCCCTGCCCTTCTGGGACGCGGTCGTGGGCGGGCGCTCGGTAGGGGTGCCGGGGACGCCGCTGCTACTGGAGACGCTGCACGACCGTTTCGGCCGCCTACCCTGGGCCGAGCTGATCGCGCCCGCGATCGAGCGCGCCGAAGAGGGGTTCGAGGTCAGCCCGCGGCTGGCTGGCGCCATCGCCGATGCCGAGGCGCGAGGTCTTGCCACCTTCGAGGAAACGCGGGCCTATTTCTTCGATGAGGGCGGCGCGCCGCTCACGGCGGGCACGGTGCTGCGTAATCCCGAGCTTGCCCGAACGCTGCGGCTTTTCGCCGACCGGGGCGCCGCGCCGTTCTATACCGGCTCGATCGCGCGCGACATCGTCGCGGCGGTGAAGACCGAGGTCAATCCGGGGATCCTGGAACTGGAGGATCTGGCCAGTTACGAGGTGATCGACCGCGCGCCAGTCTGCATCGACTACCGCGCGCACGAGGTCTGCGGCATGGGGCCACCCAGTTCAGGCGGGCTGACCGTAGGGCAGATCCTGGGACTTCTGGAGGGGTTCGACCTGCCCGGGATCGGCCCCGGGCCCGAGGCCGCGCATCTGCTGCTGGAGGCCGGGCGCCTCGCCTTCGCGGACCGCAACCTTTATATCGCCGATAGCGATTTCACCGACATGCCCGAGGGGCTGCTCGACCGCGATTACCTGCGCGAGCGGGCGGCGCTGATCGACGCGGCGCAATCCGCCGGGCCGGCAGAGGCGGGCACCCCCCCTTGGGACGAGGCGCAACTGCGTAACCCGGACGCAGAGCGGCCGCGACAGGGCACCACGCATTTCGTCATCGTCGACCGTTACGGCGACATGGTCTCGGCCACCACGACGATCGAAGCGGGGTTCGGCTCACGGGTGATGACCGGGGGCTTTCTTCTCAACAATGAGCTGACCGACTTCTCGTTCCGTCCCGAGGCCGAGGGGCTGCCGATTGCCAACCGCGTCGTGGGGGGCAAGCGGCCTCGCTCATCGATGGCGCCGACGGTGGTGCTTCGGGACGGACGGCCGGTGCTGCTGACCGGCTCCCCCGGCGGGGCGGCGATCATCGGATATACGGCGGCGTCGATCATCTCGATCCTGGACTGGGGGATGGACCCGCAGGAGGCCATCGACCGGCCGAACATCGTCACCTTCAACGGGCCCGCAATCATCGAGGAAACCGAGGCGGGACAGGAACTTGCCGCGGCGCTGGAGGAGTTGGGACACGAGGTATCGCTGCGCGATCTGAATTCGGGGCTGCATGTGATCGTCGTGGGCGAGGAGGGGTTGACGGGCGCTGCCGATCCGCGCCGCGAGGGGGTGGTGCGGGGCGAATAGAGGGCGGCCACTACGCGTCGGCGCGTGGAGGCATGATGGATGCAGGGGCCGTGGCGCGTGAGGCGTGGGGCGCGTCACAATGCCTGCACCGTGCGTATGACTCGCGTGCACAGAGCGTATGAAAAACGTATGACAACTGGATGACTTGCGCTGGTGTCGCTGGGCGCAGTTGCCGGTAGGCGCTTCGTTCCTCGGTCAGGGTTCGCGCCCGGACCGCCTGCTCCCTGCTTGCGCGCCGTTGCCGCTCGGCCCGCCAAACCGGCCGGGCTGAACCCGCTGCTTGAGGGGCGGCGCCTCACTCCACCTGCGTCGCCAGCCAGTCGCGGAATTTGGCCAGCGGCGCACCCACCGGCCGGCTGAGCGGCCAGACCAGATGGTACCGGCCCGAACTGGGCTCCGCCTCGCCGAAAACCGGCCGCAACCGGCCGGAGACCAGCTCGGCCTGTGCCAACCAGCTTGGCAGGAGCGCCACGCCCACCCCGTGGATCGCCGCCTGCGCCATCGTCGAGAACTGATCGAAGAGCATCCCGCGTAGCGCCGAGACGCGCATCCCCTTGTGGGCAAACCACTCCTCCCACGCATCGGGGCGGGTCTGAAGGTGCAGAAGCGGCAAATCCAGCACGTCCTCCAGCCGCGCGACGCCGTCCCCGACGAGCGAGGGTGCACCGACCGGCAGCACCGCTTCGCGCACCAGCGGCAGGTAGCCCACATCCGCCCAGTCCTGACGCCCGAAATGAATCGCCGCATCGAGCGGCTCGACGGCGAAGCTGAAGGGTTCGAGCCGGGTGGTGAAATTCACGGTGACCTCGGGGTGGCGACTTGCGAAATCCTTCAGCCGCGGCGCCAGCCAATGCATCCCGAAGGCGGGCAGGATCGCCAGGTTCAGGCTGCCGCCGGTGGGGTTGGCCTTCAGCTTCAGCGAGGCGGTCGCCAGCGTCGACAGCACGCCGCGCACCTGCCGGGCATAGTCGCTTGCCGCCGGCGTCAACTGAAGCCGGTTGCGTTCACGCAGCAGAAGCTGCGCGCCCATCTGCTCTTCCAGGGCCTTGAGCTGGCGACTGATGGCGCTTTGCGTGAGCGACAGTTCCTCGGCCGCGGCGGTGGCGCTGCCCAGCCGGTCCACCGCCTCAAGCGCCAGCAACGAGGCGATCGACGGCAGGAAACGGCGCGGGAGCATCATGACAAAAACTCATGGCAGGGCGATCAGGCGTCAATATACTTCCGCCCGCGGATCGGCAATATTCGCGCGCGATGACGGGACGGCCGGCCAGCGTGGCCCGCGCCGCCTCCGTTCGACGGAAGGAAGGCGCCTGATGGACCGCGCGCAGATCGTGCATGACAATTTCCTGCGCCGGGTCGCCGCGCGCGACCTGCCGCCGGGGGCGCCCCCACGCGCCAGCCTGCCGGCCGCCGAGGCCGTGGGCATTTTTCGCGCCCAGTGCCTGAGCCGCGCGCTGGACCTGACCGCGCGGGACATGCAGAAGGCAGGCCAGGGGTTCTACACCATCGGCTCGTCGGGGCATGAGGGGATGGCGGCGCTCGCCCAGGCGTTGCGCCCGACCGACCCGGCGTTCCTGCACTATCGCGACGCGGCCTTCCAGCTTGCGCGCGCGGCGCAGTTGCCCGGGCAGACGGCCGCCTGGGACATGGCGCTGTCGTTTGCCGCCTCGTCCGAGGATCCGATCTCGGGCGGGCGGCACAAGGTGCTGGGATCGAAGGCGCTGATGATCCCGCCGCAGACCTCGACCATCGCGAGCCATCTGCCGAAGGCGGTGGGCGCGGCCTACAGCCTGAGCCTGGCGCGCCGCCGCCCGCCCGAGCATCGGCAGTTTGCCGACGACGCGGTGGTAATGTGTTCCTTCGGCGATGCCTCGGCCAACCATTCGACGGCGCAGGGGGCGTTCAACACCGCGCAATGGACCGCCTACCAGGCGATCCCGCTGCCGCTGCTGTTTGTCTGCGAGGATAACGGGATCGGCATTTCGGTGAAGACGCCGACGGGCTGGATTACGGCGAGCTTCGCGCACCGGCCGGGGATGAAGTATTTCGAGGGCGACGGGCTGGACCTTTATGCCGCGGTCGCCGCCGCGCGCGAGGCGGCCGATTATGTCCGCCATCGCCGCAAACCGGCCTTTCTGCATCTGCGCACCGTGCGGCTTTACGGCCATGCAGGCGCCGACATGCCCACCACCTACATGCGCCGCGAGGAAGTCGAGGCCGAGGAGGCGAACGACCCGCTGCTGCATTCCGTCCGGCTGCTGGCCGAGGCCGGCGCGCTGGACCCCGACGCGGCGCTGGCGATCTATACCGAGACGCGCGCGCGGGTCGAACGCATCGCCGCCGAGGCGGTGACGCGCCCGCGCCTGAGCGACGCCAAGGGGGTGATGGAAAGCCTGATCCCGCCTGCACGGGCCTGCAAGCCCACCAACGGCCCCGCCGCCGAGGCGCGCGAGGCCCTTTTCGGTTCCGACCTTCAGGCGATGGCCGAGCCGCAGCCGATGAGCCGGTTGATCAACTGGGCGCTCAACGACCTGATGCTGGAGCATGGCGAGATCGTCCTGATGGGCGAGGATGTCGGGCGCAAGGGCGGGGTTTACGGGGTCACGCAGAAACTGCAGGCGCGGTTTGGTCCCGACCGGGTGATCGACACGCTTCTGGACGAGCAATCGATCCTGGGTCTGGGCCTGGGGATGGCGCAGAACGGTTTCCTGCCGATCCCCGAGATCCAGTTCCTCGCCTATCTGCACAATGCCGAGGACCAGTTGCGGGGCGAGGGGGCGACGCTGCCCTTTTTCTCGAACGGACAATACACCAACCCGATGGTCGTGCGCATCGCCGGGCTGGGCTACCAGAAGGGCTTTGGCGGGCATTTCCACAACGACAACTCGCTGGCGGTGCTGCGCGACATTCCGGGGCTGATCCTGGCCTGCCCGTCGGATGGGGCGGAGGCCGCGATGATGCTGCGCGAATGCGTGCGCCTTGCGCGCGAGGAGCAGCGGCTGGTCGTCTTTCTGGAGCCCATCGCGCTTTACCCGATGCGCGATCTGATCGAGGCCAAGGATGGCGGCTGGATGCGCCGTTACCCGGCGCCCGGCGAGCGCGTGGCGTTCGGTGAGGTCGGCGTGCAGGGGGACGGCCGCGATCTGGCGATCCTGACCTACGGCAACGGGCGGTATCTTTCGGAACAGGCCGCGCCAGGGTTGCGGCAGGCCGGGATCGATCTGCGCATCATCGACCTGCGCTGGCTCGCGCCCCTGCCCGAGGCGTCGATCCTGGAGGCGGTGAAGGGCTGCGAGCGGGTGCTGGTCGTGGATGAATGCCGGCGCAGCGGGAACCTGTCGGAGGCCCTGATGACGCTGATGTCCGAGGCCGGCCACCGCGCCGCGCGCGTCACCGCCGAGGACAGTTTCATCGCCACGGGTCCGGCCTATGCCGCGACCCTGCCCTCGGCCGAGGGAATTGCGCGGGCCGCGCGCGCGCTGGTGGGGCAGGCATGATGCGTGCGGTGGTGATCTGCCCCGGTCGGGGAACCTACACGAAGGCCGAACTGGGCTACCTGGCGCGCCATCATGCCGACAAGGCCGACCTGATCGCCGGATTCGACCGCCTGCGCGCCGCGCTGGGGCAGGAGACGCTCTCGGCGCTCGATGGGGCGGCGCGGTATTCGGTGGCGACGCATACCCGCGGCGACAATGCCTCGGCCCTGATCTATGCCTGCACGCTGGCGGATTTCCGGGCGCTGACGGGGGTCGAGGTGGTTGCGGTCACCGGCAATTCGATGGGCTGGTATTCGGCGCTGGCCTGCGCCGGCGCGCTCTCGCCCGACGCCGGGTTCGAGGTGGTCAACACGATGGGCACGCTGATGCAGGAGCATCTGATCGGCGGGCAGCTCATCTATCCGTTCACCGACGACGAATGGGCCGACGACCCCGCGCGCAAGGCCGAGCTGCTGGCGCTGGTGGCCGACATCGATGCGCGGGCCGATCATGTGCTGGGCCTGTCGATCGATCTGGGCGGGATGCTGGTGCTGGCCGGGAACGAGGCAGGGCTCGCCGCCTTCGAGGCCGCGGTGCCGCCGGTCCAGGGTCGGTTTCCGATGCGTCTTGCCAATCACGCGGCCTTCCACACCGCACTTCAGGCCCCGGTGGCCGAGGCCGGACGCGCCCGTCTTGGCGCCGAGCTGTTCGACCAGCCCGGCCTGCCGCTGATCGATGGCCGCGGGGCGATCTGGTGGCCGGGTGCGACCGACCGCGATGCACTCCACGACTACACGCTCGGCCACCAGGTGACCGAGAGCTACGACTTCACCCACGCCATCCGTACCGCGGCGCGCGAATTCGCGCCCGACCTCTTCATCGTCACGGGACCAGGCACGACGCTTGGCGGGGCGGTGGCACAATCGCTGATCCTGTGTCAGTGGAGGGGGATGCAATCGAAGACCGATTTCCAACAACGCCAGACGGCCGCGCCGCTCCTCGTCTCGATGGGGATGGACGACCAGCGCCGCCGCGTCACGACAGAAGGAGACTGACCGAATGACCCATGCAGATGTCCTCAAGGCCGCCGGCCTGAAGGCCGAGGCGCTGACCGGCGGCACGCTTGCCGTCCACTCGCCCATCGACGGTGCCGAGGTGGCGCGCGTCACGGAAACCCCGCTGGACGAGATCCCGGCGATCCGCAAACGCGCCAACGCCGCGTTCGAGGCCTGGCGCAAGGTGCCCGCGCCCCGTCGCGGTGAACTGGTGCGCCTGCTGGGCGAGGAGCTGCGCGCCGCCAAGGACGAACTGGGGGCCGTGGTGACGCTGGAGGCCGGCAAGATCTCCTCCGAGGGGCTGGGCGAAGTGCAGGAGATGATCGACATCTGCGACTTCGCCGTGGGCCTGTCGCGCCAGCTTTACGGGCTGACCATCGCCTCGGAACG
>CAZKSE010000204.1:0-7031 GCA_964555305.1 uncultured Rhodobacter sp.
CCAGGCCGCCTGGCTCGCGCTGGCGGTCAGACCCTGGGTCAATGCCAGCACCTGACCCACGTCGATATCGACTTTGAGGGTCGTGCTCATGTCATGGGCCTCAGAATCAGAGCGGTGACGCCGGTGCCATCCGGCTCGATCCCCACCACCTCAAACGTCTGGCCATCAAAGCTCAAGGTCGTGCCCCTGGCCACATCAACCGCATCAAGATCGCGCACGATGAGCTGCGGCTCAATCAGGCCGGTATCCAAGCGCCCCACCTGGGGGGCGAGCCACGGAGAGGAGAACATGCCACGCACGGGGCGACCAGCGATGTCAGCCTGATCGGCCAAGGCGTCGAACACGCTCGCATCCAGTTCATTGCCGAGGGCACGAAAGTCTTGCATGTCAGCCGACTCACTTGGTGAGCTTGATGACCGCACGCGGCTTGGTGCACAGGTTCAGCGGATTGGACTGGGCTTCGAGCGCCACGCCCTTGTTCATGCGCATCAGCTCCTGCTTGGCATAGAGCGGCAAACCAATGGTGTTGACCGTCTCCATGTAGTCGGCTGGCGCATAGCGGGTGATGAAGAGTTCCGAGACACCGATCGGGATCAGGTAGGCATCGTTTTCGCCAATGAAACTGATGCTGCCAACCTTGCCGTAGAACTCCTTCCAGGTCACCTCGCCGAAGGTGAATCCCTTGCGCAGATCGTCACGCAGGAATTGACCATCGTTCCAGCGGTCGTAGGCCTGCTTGACGGTGGCGTGAGCAACAAAGGCATCGTAGAAACCGCGACCGCAAATGCCCAGCCAGCCGGTGATGACGCCCGAGTCGCCGATCACATCCTCGCTCTTGCGCTTGGCATCGCGAATCTTTTGCTGCAGGTCGGTGGTTTCGGTGCCCAGTGCCATGGCCACCGACTGCGCGGTGATGCCAAAGCGCTGGTGCAAGTCCAGCAGCACGCGCGAACCGTCCGCGTCGTAGATCTTGCCGGTGACCGCACCGAAACGGTGGTAGCGCAGGGTCGCTTCCAGGCGCTGGCGCATTTTGAGCAGGCGCTGCGTGACGAGGTTCTGGACTGTCTGTGTTTGCGACTCAGAACCAAAGGCGCGCACGCCTTGAACTTCATCGGCCTTGATTGCACCGGTCGTGGCCAGGTGCAGGGTCGAGAACGGGATCATGTCGCGCTTCGATCCCACGGTGACGTCACCCGGTGCACCGCGCTCGGTGGCTGGCACCAGGACCAGGGCATCGCCATCGCGCTCGATCATGACCGAGGTCGTGGTGATGCCTTCTTCCTCAAAGAGGCTGTCGAGCAGTGTGGGGACATATTGGCCCTCGGGCGGGTTGTTGATGGCGGCGGTGAGCGAAGCGACACCGAAGGCGTCGTCGTTGAAGATGTCGAGAGTCAGGGGCATGGAAGTCTCCGAAATGGGTTAGGCACGTGGGTTAGCGCACGATGAGGTGACGGGTTTTGAGATCGGCAATCGCTGCGGCATCCAGACCCGTCAGACGCGCTGCGGCAACTTCAGCCAGGCGCACGAAGGCCACGCCGTTTCGTACGTCTGCCGATGCGGGCAGTGCGGCATGCAAGATGCCCACCGCCACCTCGGTGCCATCGGTGGCTGCCGGGCTGTAGGCGGCGTAATGGCCCGAGGCGGTCTGGATGCCCAGGACTTGTCCTGCAGGCAGCGCATCACCGGCAGCGACCGTGATGGCTTCGCGCGAGATCTCGCGGTTGCCCTCGGAGAGAAGGAATTCAGCCGTGTGGACGGCCTCGGTTTGGATGTTCATGGTGTCTGCTCCAGGTGACGATCAAGGGGTGGGTGCTTGGGGGGTGGGCGCTTGGGGCGTGGCCGTTTTGACGGCCGCCGGGCGGCTGGGCCTTTTCTTGCGCGCGGCGTAGATGGCGCTCGTGTTCGGACTGGGCGCCGCCTTGGGTTCAGGGGTGATAGGCGGCTCCTTGTTGTCGATCGCAGCGCCTTGCGCGGCCAGCAACCGATCAAACAGCCGCGCACGCACGGCCTCCACACTCAGCCCCGAGCGCGCGTAGTCGGCGGCCAGCTCCGGTAACCGGGCACTGGCACACAAGGTGCGAATCGCTTGCAGGCGCTCAATCTGCGCGGACACCGCGCCGTCATCGGAAAGGGGGGTGTTCATCAGTAACTCCTCAGTGAATTCAGCCAAACCGCAGGCCAGGCAGGCTTGAGAGAAACGCGCAGCATTGCGTGCGAGCTGGGTCGGGTCTGGCTGGGGCTCGGGCGCCTGGGCTGGTTCTTCGGGAATCCACTCAGTTTTGGGGATCAACTCAGCACTGGCCGCCAGCAAGGCTTCGGGGGGATGCTTGAAACGCGCCAGCACATTGGTCGTACCCCGGCAGGCCTGCAGTGCCACGGCCTCGCCAATGACGTCTACCAAGCCCAGCGCCAAGGCCTCGTCGGCACTCAACCAGGTTTCTTCGTCGAGCATCTGAATCAGCGTGGCGTCTTCGATGGCGGGAGCCTTGCGCCGGTAGGCCGCCAGGATGCCGTCGCGCGCCTTGTCCATCATGTCGGCGGTTTTGCGCAGGTCTTGGGCACTGCCGTAGGTGAAGGTCCACGGGTTGTGGATCATCAGCATGGCGTTGGCTGCCATCACCACCCGATGCCCACCACAGGCGATGACACTGGCAGCCGATGCGGCCAGGCCGTCGATGCGCACGGTGCAGCGCGCACCCAAACGCAGCAGCGCGTTGTGAATGGCAAACCCATCGAACACATCACCGCCGGGGCTGTTGATGGCGATCGTGATCGCGGCCTGCCCATCGTCCATCGCCTTGAGTTCGTCGATGAATCGGGCGGCGCTGATACCCCACAGCCCGATCTCGTCATAGATCAGCACTTCGATGGATTTCGGTTGATCCGCATCAGTCTTGGCCTGAATGCGGTACCAGCTGCGCGTTGGCGCAGCCTCGGGAAGGTCGCTCATGCCGGCTCCTCAAGATTGGAAATGGGTGGGTTGGTCGTGGCCGTCGGCGCTGCCGGGTTGGCTCGCGCATCTGAGTCATAGGCCAGGCCCAAGGCATCAGCGCGGGCGATGTCGGCCGCGTTTTCTGCGTCGATGAGTTCGGCGTCGTAGCCTTGGCGCAGCGCGACTTCCGAGCGTGAGGTGAACCCGGCACGCACTTCCATGCGCCGGGCCTGTACGTCCTGCACAGGGTGCAGGTAGGACCAGCCTTGGGGCACCCATCGGGTGCGCAGATACGCGCGCCGTTGTCGGGGGTAGTCGGGCAGCGCGATGGCGCCGGCCAGCACCGCCATGTCCAGCCAGGCAGCGCGCACGGGCCTGCACATCTGGTGGACGAAAACGCCAAACTGGCGCTGCTCGATGCGCCGCCGAAACTCGTTCAACACCACGCGGATCACCCGGTCGTTCACATTGCGCAGGTCACCGGTCAGCAACTCGAAGGGCAAACCTGCCCCGGCAGCGGTGGCCAGCAACTGCTGACGCATGAAGTCCGGGTAGGTGTTGCCGGCGTCGGGTGGGTTGGAGAAATCCACCTCTTCGCCGGGGAGCAGTTCCTGCAGGGTGCCGGGCTCCAGCCCCACCATTGGGGTGAAACCATCCGCATCGTTCTGGATGGGCGCGCCCGTTACCGGATCGACCGGCGGGTCTTCGGGCGCAGGTTTGCGGATGAAGCCGGCAAACAGGTTGGCCACCTCCTGCCGAAACAGCACCGCGTCATCAAAGTCGTCGAGCGACTTCAGTCGCGCCAGGACCGGTGCCAGAACAGGGACACCACGCAGCTGACCGGCACGCAGCGGCTCATAGATGTGCAACACCTGTTCGGCCGGGACGCGCACCAGGTCGTTGAAGCCTATGGAGGAATTTGGACCATCACCTGGATGGGCGCGGTACATCCAGTAAGCGACCCGCTGACCGATTGCGTTGTATTCAATGCCGGCGCGGATGACATTGCCGCCACGGCCTTGCTCATGCTTGTCATGCGGCACGAACTCAGGCTCGAACACCTGCAACTGCAGGGGCACCGCCATGGCATCCTCAAGCCGCCGGGGCCGCAGGCGAATGAAGAACTCGCCGGACTCGTACACCGCCCGGCAAACCAGCGCCTGCAGCCCATAGAGGTCGGTGCGACCGTCGGCATCGGCTTCGTCGCACCAGTCCTCCCATAACGCCTGCAACTGGCGTCGCACGCCATCGTCGGGATGGCGGGGTTTGGGAGTGATTCCGGTGCCGATGGTGTTCGACACCAGCCGGTCGATGGCCGAGAAGGCATACGGGTCGTTGCGCGTGGCAGAGCGCGATCGGTTGCGCAAATGCTGCAGACCGCCAAGTGACGCCGTACTTGGCCCGCCATCGGGTGCCTTCCAGCCGCCCAGACGACGACCGTTACCGGCGCTGTCATAGCTGGCTTGCACGCGGGTCAGGCGCTGCGGCAGCAGAAAGCCACGCTGCGCCAACCAGGGGTAGGACACAGGCATGCTCACCACCCCTTGCCGGCATGAAACAAGCGCACCAGCCGGGCACGCCGCCCGCCTACTCTCGAGAGCTCGTTGAGCATGCGATCGCGGGCCTCGATGAGTTCTTGCACCGAGCGGTATTCCACGGTGCGGTCCGCAAACCGGACGATGTGCTCACCCTTGGCCAGGGCACGTTCGATCCGAACCACGTCGTCCTGGGTAAAAGCCATGTGAGGTTTCCTCGATGCTCAGCGTCGGCGCAGGTAGGCGGATGCCGCGACCCGACGGGCTGGTGAATGGTGGGTTCCGCCGGTGGGCGCCGGCTTTTGCCTCAATCGAGGCGAGCCCTCGTTGGGCTTGGCGATGACGGGTTCGTACTGCGATGTCATGCGCTCGCCTTCGATGACTGCACCAGCCAGTTTGGCCAGCACCAGGCGGCGCTCGATCTTGAGTCCCTGCAGCGCGGCATAGGCATACACGCGGCAGTCCAGCGCTTCATTGCGCGCCCCGGAGGGTTTTTGCCAGGCGCGCACCTCATTGCCTCGGGCATCAATGCGGGTCACACGTTTTTCGACAGTGGCCTGCTCGAACCAGGCGTCGTCATACGACATCGGAAAGTGGCAGTAGCCGGGCTTACCGAGTGCGACCTGCCAGCGCGCATAGATCGTGTCCTTTGCGGTGTCGACACCGATCAGGCGCACCGTGTGGCCCCGGTACTTTTTGGACTTCGTCTGCCGCTTGGGCCAGACCGGGCGCGGACCGAACTGGCCTTTGACCGCCCAGACGTTGCGCGCTGCGCGTGGGGTGGCGAACTCGTACACTTGCTGCACATGGTGGCCGCCAGAGTCGATACAGCAGGCAGCGATGCTCAGTGCCCGGCCTTCCTCGGTGGGCAGACGGGTGTTGATCAACAAGCCATCCAGTTGCTGCCACAGCGCGGGCTCCGCCGGGTTGCCGTGCAGCACGATGTGCTCAATGCCCCATGACTCTTCACCCGCACCCCAGCCCACGAGCTCGATTTCCAGTCGATCCTTTTGCGTGTCCACGCCAGCGGTGACGGTCAGTACGCCTGCCGGCAGGTGATCCGGTGCGTACGCTTCGCGCTGCTGGGCCAGCAGTTCGGCACTGGCTCGCTCGCCCACACTTTCGAAAGGCAGCCCCATGGCGGTGTTCCACCAGGTTTTTTCTTCCTCCGGGTTGCCCCGGGCGCGCAGGAAATCGCTGGCGATCTCCGAGAGCTTGCGCCAGGGTGAATAGAGCTCATTCAGATGAAACCCGGGAATCGGGTGTTGCGGGCACTGGGCTATCCATTGCCCCTGCGCGAGCATCAGCGGCCGGTCGCTGTCACGGATCAGCACACCGCAGGACGGGCAGACCAGCGATGTTTGCGCCAAGTCCGCTTCATTGACCAGCACATTGGCCCACTCCAGCACATGACGGTGGTCGCAATGGGGGCACGGCACGAAGT
This sequence comes from uncultured Rhodobacter sp., assembly GCA_964555305.1. Lineage (GTDB taxonomy): Bacteria > Pseudomonadota > Alphaproteobacteria > Rhodobacterales > Rhodobacteraceae > Pararhodobacter. The sequence goes on from CAZKSE010000204.1 coordinate 5,912, forward strand.
AGCGTCGCTGATCCGACTGCAGCCAGGCGCGCTCGATCCGGCTATGCCCCTTGAGGGTCGGCGTGGACACCAGCGCCACTTTCTTGCGCGCGCGGTATGTGGCGGTACGCTTGCGGGCCAGGTTGACCGGGTCGCCCTCTGTGCCGGCCGAGGGTGGGTAGCGATCGACCTCATCGCAGAGCAGGACCCGTATCGGGCGGCTGGACAAGCTCGCTGCGCTATTGGCCCCAGCAATCGTCAGATGCCCACCGGGGAAGTGTTTCTTGAGAATCGTGTTGCCCGAGTCGCGGCTCTTGGCGTCACGCACCTTGCCGACCAGGGCTGGGGTGTCGCGGATCATCGGTGCCAGACGATCCTTGGAGAAGGTCTCTCCCATCTCGATGGTGGGCTGCACGACCAGGATCGGCGACGGGTCGAGGTCGATGAAGTAGCCAATCAAGGACTTCAGGATCAGCGTCTTGCCCACCTGCGCCGAGGACATCATGACGACCTCTTCGACCCCGGGTTCGCTGAACGCATCCATGATGCCGCGCTGATACGGGGCACGATCGCTCAGGTACTTGCCGGACTCCGCACTGTCTTCGGGCGAGAGGTAAAGATTCGTGTCAGCCCATTGGCTCACCGTCATCGTCGGTGGTGGTCGCCACAGCGAGCGCACCCGGGTTAGCAAGGTCTGGATCATCGTCAAGGGCGGCCTCAGCAAGTTCCGACAAGGCCTCCATCACCATGTCCGTCAGCAGCCGTTCAATGGCCGACTCCTCAGAAAGCGGCAGCACCAACGGGGTGGCGCGCACCGGCAGGGTCAATAACTTGGCCCGGGCGGCGGCGATCATGCTGGCCCAGGCGCGCTCTACCTGCGCAGCAGGCACCAGCACGCCCTTGAGGCGAGCGATCTCGACTTCGGTTTTTTCGGCCTGGGCTCGGGCGAGGCGGGTTTTTTCAGTCAGGAGATTACCGCCGTCGCCGCTGGCGACCGCCCGCAGGTGGCGGATGTAGGCCACAACCGACGGGATGATGTCGTACTGGCCGCGCGTGGCGGGCTTGGGGATCACGCCTTCCTTGGCCAGCTGCTGCACTCGGAGCGGGGTGAGATCCAGCAGCTTGGCCAGCGATTCGATGG
>CAZKSE010000205.1:0-7018 GCA_964555305.1 uncultured Rhodobacter sp.
GCGCCGGCGGCGGCAGAGGTGCGCGAGGCGCCGGCGACCGATCCGGCCTCTCGCGCGGCGGTGGAGGCGGTCGCGCGCCCCGTGCCCGAACCGCCTGAGGATGGCGCGCAGACCACGCCCTACCTGATGCCGGTGACGGATTTCATCCTGCACGAACTGGTCGATGAGTTGCGGGTATCGAGCGGATACGCCGAGCGCCGGGCGCAGATCGCCGCCTGGAACGCCGCGAATCCCGCCCTGAAGCGCGGGATCGCCCTGACGCCGGTGAAGTTCGGCATTTCCTTCACGCTGACCCATCTCAATCAGGCCGGCGCGCTCGTGCATGTCTATCAGGATGGCTCCATCCATCTGAACCACGGCGGCACCGAGATGGGACAGGGTCTGTTCCAGAAGGTCGCGCAGGTCGCCGCGGAGGTTTTTGGCGTCGGGCTGGAGGCGGTGAAGATCACCGCGACGGATACGGCAAAGGTGCCCAACACCTCGGCTACGGCGGCATCGTCGGGGTCGGACCTGAACGGCATGGCGGTCCGCGCGGCCTGCCTGACCATCCGCGACCGCCTTGCCGAGATGCTGGCCGACGAGCACCAATGCCAGCCCGCGGAGGTGATCTTTGCCGATGACCGCGTGCGCGTGGCCGGGGCGGACTACGCCTTTGCCGAGGTGATCGCGCGGGCCTACATGGCGCGGATCAGCCTGTCGGCGACGGGCTTTTACCGCACGCCGGGGCTGAACTGGGATCGGATCGCAGGGCAGGGGCGGCCCTTTCTCTATTTCGCCTATGGCGCGGCGGTGTCGGAAGTGGTGATCGACACGCTGACCGGCGAATACCGCATCCTGCGCGCCGACCTTCTGCACGATTGCGGCGCCAGCCTGAACCCGGCGCTGGACATCGGCCAGATCGAGGGGGGCTATGTGCAGGGTGCCGGGTGGCTCACGACCGAGGAGCTGGTCTGGGACGGCAAGGGCCGGCTCAGGACGCACGCGCCTTCGACCTACAAGATCCCGGCGATGGGGGACCGGCCGCGCATCTTCAACGTCGCGCTCTGGGAAGGACGCAACCGCGAGGAGACGATCCACCGCTCGAAAGCCGTGGGCGAGCCACCGTTCATGCTGGGCATCTCGGTTCTGATGGCGCTGTCGGACGCGGTGGCGGCCTGCGGCGATGGCTCGGTCTACCCGGCGCTCGATGCCCCGGCGACGCCAGAGCGGGTGCTGGCGGCAGTCGAACGGCAGCGGGAAGACGATGGCAATTGACCGCGACAGCCTTGCCGCGGCCCTGACCCGGGCCCCGGCGGTGGTGCGGGTGGTGATCGTCGCGCATCGCGGCTCGGTCCCGCGCGAGGCCGGCACCGCGATGCTGGTCTGGGAGGGCGGCCAATCGGGCACGATCGGCGGCGGCGCGCTGGAGTTCGAGGCAGCGCATCGCGCGCGGGCATTGCTGGCCGGCAGCCCACCGCGGGTGGAGAAGATGCCGCTGGGGCCGGGGCTGGGCCAGTGCTGCGGCGGCGCGGTGACGCTGGTCTACGAACGCTTCACCGCCCCGGATCTGGCCGGCTTGCCGGAAACCGGCGCCCATGCCCGCCCGATCACGGCCGAGGCGGCCGAGATGCCGCTGGCGATACGTCGCGCGATCAGGACGGCGCGGGAACAGGGCCTCGCGCCAGTGCTGATGACAGGCGGCTGGCTGGTCGAGCCCATCGCCGAACCTGCCCGCGCGCTCTGGATCTGGGGCGCGGGGCATGTGGGCCGGGCGCTGGTCGGCGTTCTGGCACCCTTGCCGGATCTGGCACTGACCTGGATCGACACGACGCTCGCGCGCTTTCCGGCAGAGATCCCGGAGCGGGTGTCGGTGCGCGCCCAGCCCGACCCTGCGGCGCTGGTGGTCGAGGCGCCGCGCGACGCCGAACACCTGATCCTGACCTTCAGCCATGCGCTGGACCTGGACCTGTGCCACCGGCTGTTGCACCACGGCTTCACGGATGCCGGCCTGATCGGTTCGGCGTCGAAATGGGGGCGGTTCCGGTCGCGTCTGGCGGCTTTGGGCCATTCCGATGCCCAAATCGCGCGCATCCGCTGTCCGATCGGCGATCCCGGCCTGGGCAAGCACCCGCAAGCCATTGCGATCGGGGTTGCCGCCGCGCTACTGAGGCAGGACCGTCGGGCCAGGGAAAGGGACGCTGCCGGATGACAACGCCGCTGCTGGCCATCGAGGGGATCACCAAGGCCTATCCCGGGGTCGTGGCCAACAGCGACGTCAGCTTCGACATCGGCAAGGGTGAAATCCACGCGCTGCTGGGCGAGAATGGCGCGGGCAAGTCCACGCTGGTCAAGGCGATTTACGGACTGGTGCGCCCCGATGCCGGGCATATGCGCTGGCGGGGCAAGACTTTCATCCCCGCTGCCCCGCATGAGGCGCGCGCGGCGGGCGTGGCGATGGTCTTTCAGCATTTCAGCCTGTTCGATGCGCTCGATGTGGCCGAGAACGTGGCGTTGGGGATGGACAACCCGCCGCCGCTGCGCCGACTGGCCGCGCAGATCCGCAAGGTCAGCAATGATTACGGTCTGCCGCTGGATCCCGGGCAACTGGTCGGCGATCTGTCGGCCGGTCAGCGCCAGCGGGTGGAGATCGTGCGCTGCCTGCTGCAGGACCCGCATCTGCTGATCATGGACGAGCCGACCTCGGTCCTGACCCCGCAGGAGGTGGAGACGCTGTTTCGCACGCTGCGGCAGCTGCGATCCGAGGGGCGGTCGATCCTCTATATCTCCCACAAGCTCGAGGAGATCCGCACGCTCTGCGACAAGGCGACGGTGCTGCGGCTGGGCAAGGTCGTCGGGCGCTGCGACCCGCGGGAGAAGACCGCGCGTGAACTGGCCGAGATGATGGTCGGCACCAAGCTGCACCAGCCCGAGCGCCCGCCGCACAGCCCCGGCGATGTCCTGCTGGAGGTGAAGGGGCTGAATCTGCGCTCGCCCTCGGCCTTCGGGACCAGCCTGAAGGACGTGTCGATCAAGGTTCACGCCGGAGAGATCCTGGGCATCGGCGGCGTTGCGGGAAATGGGCAGGACGAGTTGCTGGCCGCACTTTCGGGCGAGTTGCGCGCGCCTGCGGGGGCGGTCTGTGTCCGCGGCGAGACGATCGGTCACATGGGGCCGAATGCCCGCCGCGCCCTTGGCCTTCTCTGCGCGCCAGAGGAACGGCTGGGCCATGCCGCCGCGCCTGAGATGTCGCTGACCGAGAATGCGCTGCTGACCGGCGCCTGGCGGCAGAAACTGGTCAGCCGCGGCTTCGTCAACTGGACCAAGGCCCGCGGCTTCGCCGAGGCGGTGATCAAGCGCTTCGACGTGCGAACCCCCGGCGCCCATATCGTCGCCCGTGCGCTTTCGGGGGGCAACCTGCAGAAGTTCGTCATCGGTCGGGAAATCCTTCAACGGCCCGAGGTTCTGGTCGTCAACCAGCCGACATGGGGGGTCGATGCCGCCGCCGCCGCCGCGATTCGCCAGGCACTGATGGATCTGGCGCAGGGGGGCGCGGCGGTCGTGGTGATCAGCCAGGACCTGGATGAGCTTCTTGAAATCTCCGACAGTTTTGCCGCGCTCAATGCCGGACGGCTGACCGCCAAGCGGCCAGTGCGGGGGCTGACGCTGGAGCAGATCGGCCTCATGCTGGGCGGCGCGGACGAGGATTCCGATGCTGCGGCTTGAAAAACGCCCCCAGCCCTCGACCTTCTGGAACTGGGCGACCCCGGTGCTGGCCGTCGGGCTGACGATGATCGCCGGGGGGATCCTCTTTGCCGCGCTCGGCAAGGACCCGTTCGCCGCGATCAAGATGATCTTCTGGGATCCGCTCTTCAACCCGCAGTTCGCCGCCTATTCGCGTCCGCAACTGCTGGTCAAGGCCGGGCCGCTGATCCTGATTGCGGTGGGGCTGGCGATCGGCTTTCGCGCTGGGATCTGGAACATCGGGGCCGAGGGGCAATACATCATCGGCGCGCTGTGCGGCGCGGCGGTGGCGCTGGCCTTCTTCCCATCGCCGGGATGGTACATCTTTCCGCTGATGGTGCTGGCGGGCGCCTTCGGCGGCTGGGCCTGGGCGATGATCCCGGCGATCCTGAAGACACGCTTCAATACCAACGAGATCCTGGTATCGCTCCTCCTCGTCTATGTCGCCGAGAAGATCCTGGCGGCGATGGCCACGGGGCGGATGCGCAACCCCGATGGCGCGGGCTTTCCCGGCTCGCGCAACATCGCGCAGTATCCCGCGGCCGCCAACCCCGAGCTGATTGCCGGCAGCGGCATGCACTGGGGGGTCGTCGCGGCCTTCATCGCCGTGATTTTCGGCTATATCATGCTTCACAAGCACATCCTGGGCTTCCAGGTGCAGCTGGCGGGCCAGGCGCCGCGAGCGGCGCGTTTTGCGGGCGTCGCGCCGGCGCGGCTGGTGGTGCTGTGTCTGGGCTTTTCGGGCGCGTTGGCCGGTCTTGCCGGCCTTTTCGAGGTCGCGGGTCCGGCGCGCATGATCTCCATCGATTTCAACGTGGGCTACGGTTTCACGGCGATCATCGTGGCGTTCCTTGGCCGTTTGCATCCGGTCGGCATCCTGCTGGCGGGGCTGCTGATGGCGCTGACCTATATCGGCGGCGAGCTTGCGCAATTCATGCTGGGCCTGCCCTCCGCGTCGATCCAGGTCTTCCAGGGAATGCTTCTCTTCTTCCTGCTGGCGCTCGACGTTCTGTCGAACTACCGCATTCGTCGTTCCCGGTCGGAGGTTGCGTGATGGATCTGTCGTCGATCAACCCGGTGGTGCTGGCCGCGGCGCTGATGGTGGCCGCCACCCCGATCCTTCTGGCCGCGATCGGCGAGCTGGTAGTGGAGAAGGCGGGCGTGCTGAACCTGGGCGTCGAGGGGATGATGATCACCGGCGCGGTCACCGGCTTTGCGGTGGCGGTGATGACGCGCAATCCCTACCTGGGCATGCTGGCCGCGCTTTTCGGCGGGGCACTGGTGTCGCTCATCTTTGCGTTCCTGACGCAGGTGATGATGGCGAACCAGGTCGCCTCCGGCCTGGCGCTGACGCTGTTTGGGCTGGGTTTCTCGGCGCTGTTGGGGCAGGGGTTCGTCGGCGTGGCGCCCCCGCGGACCCCGCGGCTCGACTTCGGCTTCCTCACCGACCTGCCGGTGGTGGGGCCCATCCTTTTTCGCCATGATCCGATGGTCTATGTCTCGATCGCGCTGGTGGCGGCGGTCTGGTACTGGCTGAACTACACCCGCGGCGGCCGCATCCTGCGCGCGGTGGGCGAAAACCACGCCTCGGCCCATGCCCTGGGCTATAACGTGCGCCGCGTGCGGATCCTCGCCATCGCCTTTGGCGGTGCCTGCGCGGGATTGGGGGGCGCCTATCTGAGCCTCATCCGCGTGCCGCAATGGACCGAGGGGATGACCGCGGGGGCCGGCTGGATCGCGCTGGCGCTTGTCGTCTTCGCCTCCTGGAAGCCGTGGCGCGCCTTGCTGGGTGCCTATCTCTTTGGCGGGATCATCGTATTACAGCTCAATCTTCAGGCGGCGGGCTTCCGGATTCCGGTCGAGTATCTTGCCATGTCCCCGTATCTGGTGACTATTCTCGTTCTCGTCGTCATGTCCTCGGGGCGCGCGCGCAAGACGCTGGCCGCGCCAGGATCGCTGGGCCGACCGTTCCACGCCACCGGCTGATGCCGGACCATCAAACCCGCGGGCCAGGACCCGCACCCAACAGGGAGAGTGAAATGAACCGCAGACATCTTCTGGCCGCCTCGGCACTGGCCTTCGGCGTGACCGCCGCCGGCGCTGCCTTTGCCGACGACCCGCTCAAGGTCGGCTTCATCTACATCGGGCCGGTTGGCGACCACGGCTGGACCTATACCCACGATCTGGCGCGCCGCGAGGTCGAGGAGCATTTCGGCGACCGCGTCGAGACCAGCTTCGTGGAAAGCGTCGCCTATGGCGCAGATGCCGAACGGGTGATGACGCAGATGGCGCTCTCGGGCGTGGAGATGATCTTCGCCACCTCCTTCGGCTACGGGCCGGACGTGAATGCGGTTGCCGCGCGTTTCCCAGATGTAGCGTTCGAACATGCGACCGGCTACATCCAGGAGCATCCCAACGTCAGCCTCTACAATGCGCGCTTCTATGAAGGGCGCGCGGTGATCGGCCATATCGCCGGCAAGATGACCGAGACGAACACCGTGGGCTACATCGCCTCCTTCCCGATCCCGGAAGTGATCATGGGCATCAATTCGGCCTTCCTGCATGCCCGCGCGGCCAATCCCGATGTCAACTTCCGCGTGGTCTGGGTCTATTCCTGGTATGACCCCGCGCAGGAAGCGGCGGCGGCGGAGGCGTTGATCGAGCAGGGGGCGGATATCCTCATGCAGCACACGGATTCGACGGCGCCGGTGACGATTGCGCAGGATCGCGGGATCTATGCGTTCGGGCAGGCGTCGGACATGACGAATTTCGCGACCGAATCGCATCTGACCGCGATCCTCGATGTCTGGGCGCCCTATTACATCGACCGGATCCAGGCCAAGATCGACGGCACCTGGGAAGCCGGCGATGTCTGGCACGGGATCGACGACGGCATGGTCGGATTTGCCGCGATGAACGAGGCGATCCCGGCGGATGTGCGGGCAGAAGCCGAGGATATGATTGAGAGAATCGCGGCCGGCGAGTATCACCCGTTCACCGGCCCGCTGGCCCGTCAGGACGGCACGCCGTGGCTGGGCGAGGGCGAGACCGCGCCCGATGGCGACCTGCTCGGCATGGATTTCTATGTCGAGGGGATGACCGGCAACATCCCGAACTGACCGCTTGAACCTGCGCGGCAGGCAGCACGGCCCGGGGGTTTCCCCGGGCCGTTTTGCGTGGGTCGGGGGCGGATCGAGGGGATGCCCGAGAGGGCCGCGTGGCAGGCTGGCCGGCGTATGGCAAGCGTATGGCAGGCGTATGGCAAGCGTATGGCAAGCGTATGGCAGAAGCGCGCGCC
>CAZKSE010000206.1:0-6987 GCA_964555305.1 uncultured Rhodobacter sp.
GTGGGGCTGGAGGCCCTCGGCCCCGTGCAGGCCGATGCCGCGCTCAACCCCGCCATCGCGGCCAGGAAGGGGCTGGACGCGGCCGAGCCCGCGAACGTCCTCATCTTTCCCGACCTCGACGCGGGCAACATCGGCTACAAGCTCATTCAGGAACTGGCCGGCGCGCAGGCCATCGGCCCGTTCCTTCAGGGCTTCGCGCGCCCGGTCTGCGACCTCTCGCGCGGCGCCAGCGTCGAGGATATCGTCGCCGCCACGGTCCTGACCCTGGCGCGGGGCTGAACGCCCGCGATCCAGAGCCGCCCCCGCATCGCAGACCCGCCGCGTCACCTCGCGCCCGCGCGGTTTCCGCGTCAGCACGCCCGCGCGGTCTCGACGCGCCCGGGCAGCGAAAAGGCCCGGGACCGGGCAGGCGATGGCAGAAGTGCCATACGTTTGCCATACGTTTGCCATACGCTTGCCATACGCTTGCCAGCACCCGAAATCCCAGCAAAACAAGGCGCATGAAGCGCATCCGCCCGAACCCGGCCCCGCCGCCGCGCGCGCCCTGTCAAGATTTCGTAAACCCTCTCCGACCGGGTCGCCCCCGATCCGCGCCCGCACTCAGCGCCGACGCTCACACCGTCTGCGGCCGCATGTCGGCAGGGTCGATCCCGGCGACGGCGACGGGTTTCTTCATCGCGTCGCGGCGGAACGGCTCGCCCAGTTCCTGGTTGATCATCGCCTCGATCAGCGTGGTCCGGCCGTTCTGCATCTGGTCCGCAATCGCCTGGTCAAGCGCCGCGGTCAGCTCCTCCATCGTCCGCGCCTGCACACCCTTCAGACCGCAAGCCCTTGCAATGCCGGCATAACTGACCTCCTCGTCCAGTTCCGTGCCGACGAAATTGTCGTCGTACCAAAGCGTCGAGTTGCGCTTCTCCGCCCCCCATTGGTAATTGCGGAAGACGACCATCGTAATCGCCGGCCATTCCTTCCGCCCGATGGCGGTCAGCTCGGTGACCGCGATCCCGAAGGCCCCGTCACCGGCAAAGCCCACCACGGGGGTGTCCGGGCAGCCGATCTTGGCGCCGATGATCGCCGGCAGCCCATAGCCACAAGGCCCGAAAAGCCCCGGCGCCAGATATTTCCGCCCCGCCTCGAAGCTCGGATAGGCGTTGCCGATGGCGCAATTGTTGCCAATATCCGTCGAAATGATCGCCTCCCGCGGCAACCCCGCCTGGATCGCCCGCCACGCCATCCGCGGGCTCATCCAGTCCGGCTTGGCGGCACGCGCCCGCTCGTTCCAGCTGGTGCCGGGATCGTCCTCCTCGTGATCCATGCTCGACAATTCCTGCGCCCAGGCGGACTTGCGCTGCGCGATCTCGGCGCGCCGATCCCCGCGCCCGGCGTCCCCCGCATCCTCCGAAAGCTGCGCCAGAATCGCCCCGGCCACCTGCTTTGCATCGCCGACGATGCCGACCGACACCTTCTTGGTCAGGCCGATCCGGTCGGGGTTGATGTCGACCTGGATGATCTGCGCGTCCTTCGGCCAGTAGTCGATCCCGTAGCCCGGCAGGGTCGAAAAGGGATTCAGCCGCGTGCCCAGGCAAAGCACCACATCCGCCTTTGAAATCAACTCCATGGCCGCCTTGGAGCCGTTGTATCCAAGGGGGCCGGCGAACAACGGATGCGAGCCGGGGAAGGCGTCGTTGTGCTGGTAGCCCACGCAGACGGGCGCCTCCAGTCGCTCGGCCAGCGCGATCGATTCGGCGATCGCGCCCCCGATGACGACCCCCGCGCCGTTCAGGATCACCGGAAAGGACGCACCCGAGAGCAGCTCGGCCGCGCGCCCGATCGCCCCGGCCCCGCCCGCCGGCCGTTCGAAGGCCACCACCTCGGGCAGCTCGATGTCGATCACCTGCGTCCAGTAATCGCGCGGCACATTGATCTGCGCCGGGGCCGACCGGCGGCGCGCCTGCAGGATCACGCGGTTCAACACCTCGGCAATGCGGGCGGGGTCGCGGACCTCTTCCTGGTAGCCGACCATGTCCTTGAAAAGCGCCATCTGCTCGACTTCCTGGAACCCGCCCTGGCCGATGGTCTTGTTGGCCGCCTGCGGCGTGACCAGCAGAAGCGGCGTGTGGTTCCAGTAGGCGGTCTTCACGGCGGTGACGAAGTTGGTGATGCCGGGGCCGTTCTGCGCGATCATCATGCACATCCTGCCTGACGCCCGCGTGAACCCGTCGGCCATCATCCCGCCCGCCCCTTCATGCGCGCAGTCCCAGAAGGTGATGCCGGCGCGCGGAAACAGGTCCGAGATCGGCATGAAGGCCGAGCCGATGATGCCGAACGAATGCTCGATCCCGTGGCGCTGCAACACCTTCACGAAGGCTTCCTCGGTGGTCATTTTCATCGAATGGCTCCCTTGCAACGCCATGACGCGGTCCCGGCCGGCTCGCGGGAAGATGCGCCAAAGCCGGGGGGAAAGTTTAGGGCCAGTTCGGCGCCTTGTTTAAGGCCAGCTCAGCCGCGCCCCTTCCAGGGCACCAGCCAGCGCTCCAGCATCCGCATCGCGACGTCGATGGAATAGCCGATAATGCCGATCAGGATGATCCCCATGATCACGATATCGGTCTGCATGAACCGGGAGGCGACCATGATGGTGAAACCCGCACCCTTCTCGGCGGCGACCAGCTCGGCGGCGACGACGGTGCCCCAGCAGACCCCCATCGCCACCCGCGCGCCGGTAAAGATGTCGGGCAGCGCGTTGGGCATGATGACGTGCCGCAGCAGTTGCCATTTCGACGCGCCAAGGCTGTAGGCGGCGTGCACCTTCGACAGCTTCACCCCGGCCACGCCCGCGCGCGCGGCGATCGCCATGATCCAGAGCGCCGCCAGAAACAGCAGGATGATCTTCGCCTTCTCGTCGATCCCGTACCAGATGATGACCAGCGGAATCAGCGCGAGCGGCGGCACCGGGCGCATGAACTCGACGATCGGGTCGAACCAGCCGCGCAGGAAGCTGTTGAGCCCCATCGCAAAGCCCAGCGGAATACCGATCGCCGCCCCGAAGAAGAAGCCCATGAACACCCGCCAGATCGAGATCCCCAGATGCTCCCACAGCGTGAAGTTGCGAAAGCCGCGGTCGGCGATGTCGAGAAGCCGGTTCCACACCGCCTCGGGCGGGGGCAGCCAGATGGGGCGCATCTGCCAGTCGGCGGGGGCGTGGAGAAACGTCCAGCTGGACCCGGTGAAGGCCGCCCAGATCAGGAAGATCACCGCGACCGACGCGACCGAGGCGACGCGGCTGGCGCGGATCGCGCTTTCGTCGCCAAAGGTCACGGTCTTGCGCGCGGCCAGCCCGTCGCGCCGCGCGATCTTGCGCGAGAGCGCCGCGGTCAGCGCCCAGATCGTCACCAGAAGCGCCACATAGATCAGGAAAAGCGTCATGCACCGGCCTCGGCGCGGCCCATGATCTCTTCTTCCATTTCCCAGATCATCGACAGGATCTCCTCCCGGCGGGCGGCGAATTCGGGCAGCCGCTTGAGCGCGCGCAAATCCTCGCCCGCGCCGCGTTCGGCAAAGGGCAGGCGGTATTCCGCGTGGATGCGGCCGGGGCGCGGGGCCATGACGATCAGCCGCGCGCCCAGCAGAAGCGCCTCCTCGACGGAATGGGTGATCAGCACGATGGTTTTGCCGGTCTCCTTCCAGAGCTTCAGGACCAAACCTTGCATCTTCTCGCGCGTCAGCGCATCGAGCGCGCCGAGGGGTTCGTCCATCAGGATCACCTCGGGGTCGTTGGCAAGGCAGCGGGCCAGCGCAACGCGCTGCTGCATCCCGCCGGAAAGTTCATAGATCGCCTTGTCCCCGAAGCCGTGCAGCCCGACGGAGTCGAGAAGTTGCGTCACCAGCCTGTCCACCTCGGCCCGGGGCCGGCCGGCCATGCGCGGGCCGAACCCCACATTGCGCGCCACCGACATCCATTCGAAAAGTGCGCCCTGCTGGAACACCATGCCGCGCGCCCGGTCGGGCCCGGTTACCTCGGCCTTGCCCAGACATACGCGCCCGTCGGTCGGCGCCAGAAAGCCTGCGAGGATGTTGAGAAGCGTGGTCTTGCCGCACCCCGATGGCCCGAGGACCGACACCAGTTCGCCCTGACCGATGGTCAGGGCGATATTCTTCAGCGCCTCGATCCGGCTGCCGTTGGGCAGCGCGAAGGTCATCGAGACGTCATCGATGATCAGATCGGCCATGCCTTCTCCGTCACTGGTCCCGGTGGCGCCCCGCGACGCAACCGGGGGCGAACCGCTCACATCTCGGAGGCCATCCGCATGTAGGAGGCGTTGATCACGCCCTCGTAGCTGTCGAGCGCCGAGTCGATCGTGCCCTGTTCGACGAAGAAATCGGCCACGTTCTTGATGAAGGACTGCAAGCCGCCGCCCAGCCATTCCTCGCCCAACTGATCCTCGGCCAGCGGGAAGCCGAAGCCGTCGATCATCGACACGGTCGCCTCCATGTCCATGCCGGCGGCCTCGCCGATCACCGGCAGCATCGCGTCGCGTTCCTCGGCGAAGCGGCGGTTCATGTCGTCGGTGACCTTCAGGAAGCGCGCCACCAGTTCGGGGTTCTCGGCCGCGAAGGTCGACTCGACCGAAACGACGTCGAAGATGCGGATCCCCAGATCGCGCTTCTCGGCGCCGGTCAGCAGGACATTGCCGTGCTCCAGCATCCGCTGCAGCCCGCCGCCCCAGCCGCAGGCCATCGCCACATCGCCCCGCGCAATCGCTGCCGCACCGTCGGCGGGCGACAGATCCACCACCGACATGGTGCTCACGTCGACGCCGAAATGCTCCATCTGACGCAGCATCCCGTAATGCGCCGCCGTGCCCAGCGGCACCGCCACGCGCTTGCCCTCCAGCTCGGTCGCATTCTCGGCCGTGATGTTCTCGGACGCGTGGACGACGCAATTGTCGTTATCGTCATAGGTCACGGCAACCGCCGCGAGTTCGATGTCCAAACCCGCCGAGGAGGCGACGACAAAGGGCGGGACCCCTTGCGAATAGGCGATCTGCACCGCACCACCGGCCATCGCCGCCGACATCTGCACCCCGGTCTCGAAGGCGCGCCAGTTGACGGTGACGCCCAGTTCCTCGTCATAAATGCCCTGGGCCTGGGCGTATTGATTGGGCGTCGGCCATTCCAGGAAATAGGCCACGGTGATCTCGTCCACGGCGAGCGCGGCCGAGCCGGACAGGATCAGCGCGGCGGCGGAAGTTGCAGTCAGTTTTCTGAATGACATTTTCGGTCTCCCTGTAATGATCCGCGGCACGGTTTGCCCGGCGCGGGGCCGCGCACCGCCGGCGCCGGTCACCGGTGTTCGGGCGGGCACGACCCGGTTGACTGTGCGGTCCTGCCGCGCACGCCACATAGCGCCAGATTTCGGCTAATGATCAGTCCAGTTGCGCAAGATCCGCGCGCGCAGGGTCGGTGCCTGTTCAGCGGGCGGTGCGGTGCAAGGCAGAGGCGATGCGCGAAATCCCCTCGGGGATGCGCTCGGCGGTGATCGAACTGTAGGCGATTCGGTAATAGTGCCCGGGCGCAACCGGCGGGCTGAAGAAGGGCCGCCCCGGCTCGATCAGGACACTGTCCGCGCGCAAGGCGCGTCCCAGCGCCTCGGTATCGGTGCCCTCGGGCGCACGCATCCACAGGCTCGATCCGCCGGGGCCGGTCCCGCCCGCGGGCGAAAGCCCGTGTTCGGTCACCGCTTGCAGCATCACCTCGCGACGTGTGCGGAAGGCGCGCTGCATCCGCCGCAAGAGCGCATCGTAATGGCCCAGCGAGAGGAAGTAGGCCGCCGCACGCTGGATCAGCCCCGGGGGGTGGCGCAGGATCGTCGCCCGCAGCGCGCGCGCTTCGCGAATGAAGGGCGCGGGACCGACCAGAAACCCCAGCCGCAACCCCGGAAAGAGCGATTTGGAGAAGCTGCCGACATGGATCACCCGACCGCCCGCATCGAGCGACTTGAGCGCCGGCAGCGGGGCGCGGTCATGCGCGATCTCGAATTCGTAGTCGTCCTCGACGATCAGGAAATTCTTCGCTTCCGCCGCCGCCAGAAGCTCGCGGCGCGCGGTCAGCGGCATGGTCGCGCCGGTGGGGCAGTGATGGCTGGGGGTGCAGAGCAACACATCCACCCCGCGTGGCACGGCACCGGGGCTCAAGCCATTGTCGCCGACCGGCAGCGGCATCACCCGACAGCGGGTCTGGCGCAGGATGTCACGCAATGGCGGGTAGCCCGGCGCCTCGATCGCCGCGGTGCGGCGGGGACCGAGCAGAAGCTGCGCGGCCAGCCACAGGGCGTTCTGCGCGCCGAGCGTCAGCAGAATCTCATCGGGCCCCGCGCTGATGCCGCGCCGGGGCAGGGTGTGACGGGCGATGTATTCGACGAGCGCGGGGTCATCTTCCTCGAAGTGGTCGTCGGTCAGGCTGTGGAAATCCTTCGCGCCGAGGGCCATCAGCGTGCAACTGCGCCAGTTCTGGTGATCGAAGAGCGACGGGTCCGCCTGGCCATAGACGAAGGGGTAGCGAAACTCCCGCCAGTTGCGCGGCTTGCCCATGCGCAGGCTGGAGCCGATGCTGGGCCCCAGAAGGCGCGGCCAGTCCACGGTTTCCGGCCCCGGGGCGGGCGGCGGGTCGAAATCCAGCGGCCTCGGCGCGCTGTCGGAGACATAGAACCCCGAGCGGCCGCGGGCGGTCAGGTAATCGTCGGCGACAAGATCCGCGTAGGCCAGCGAGACCGTGATCCGGCTGACGCCGAGATGCGCGGCCAGCCGCCGGCTGGACGGCATTCGCTCGCCCGGGCGAAAGCGACCGGCAAGGATGCCCTGCGCGATGATCTGCCGGATCTGTGCCTGCAAAGTGCCGGGCGCATCCGGGCGCAGAAAGATCGTGTCCACCGAAACCGCCATCGCTTGCCTCCGGGTATGACCTGGGCGAGGATAGCGAAGTTTGGAC
>CAZKSE010000207.1:0-6947 GCA_964555305.1 uncultured Rhodobacter sp.
CGCGGCGGCAGGGGCGGGGCGGGCGGCGGCGGCGCGGCGGTGACCCTCGTGCCAGCGGCCGACGGCGGCAAGGATGGCCATGCCGACCAGGGCCAATGCTGCAAAGGCGCCGACCGCGGCGCGCCCCAGCGGAACCACGATGAAGGCCGCCAGCAAGGGGCCGAGCGCGTGGCCGGTATTGCCCCCGACCTGAAACAGCGACTGTGCGGTGCCGTACTTGCCGCCCGACGCCGCGCGCGCAACGCGGCTGGCCTCCGGGTGGAAGACGGCAGAGCCGATGCCGATCATCGCAGCCCCGGCCAGCAGCCACGCGTAGGACGTCCCCATCGCGAGGAAGAGAAGTCCGATCAGCGTCGATCCCATCCCCAGCGCCAGCGATTGCGGCACCGGGCGGCGGTCGGTGGCCATGCCGATCAGTGGCTGCAAGACGGAGGCAGTGCCCATGAAGGCAAAGGTCATCAGGCCGATCTGCGCGAAGCTGAGCGCGAATTCGGCTTGCAGAAGCGGATAGATCGCCGACAGGAGCGACTGCATCACGTCGTTGATCAGGTGGCACAGGCTGATCGCCAGGATGACCAGATAATGCGTGCGCGACCCGCCCGCGGCAGGGGCCGCCACGGGGGCAGCAGCAAGCGAGGACGGGGGCGGCGGCATCGGGTGCTCCGGGTCATTCGGGAAGTGTCGCAGCCAAGCCTCGGCTCGCGGAATTGTCAAGGTCGGCGGCCCTTCGCGCCCGTGCCGTGCTTGATGATTGCGAAACCGGCCGTATCATGAAAGGAACGACAGGCAAGCGTAGGGGGCCTCAGCGGGTGATAGGGCGTGGATCGAGCGGGCAGTGGGCGTCGGCCGGGCGGACGGCACGATTGGGTGCCGTTGTTGGCATTCTTGCCTTGGGCCTCTCGGCCCTGCCACCGCAACCGCTGCGCGCCCTCGATGTGCTGGAGTTCCGCACACCCGATGCGTCGGAAGAGCTGCGCGCGACGCTGGAGCGCAGTTCGCTATTGCGGGGCCTCAGCGAGGAGGGTCGCACCGATACGCTGGACGTTCTGGCCGCGGCACGCGCCGAATACGGGCGTCTGATCGGCCTTCTTTACGAGCAGGGCTACTACGCGCCGCAGATCAGCGTGCAGGTCGATGGTCAGGAGGCGGCCGATATCTCGACTCTGCGGATGCCGGCCTCGATCGGGCGGATCACGGTGACGGTGCTGGCGGGGCCGCGTTTCCGCTTTGGCCAGGCGGAGATCACCCCGCTTGCGCCCGGCACCGAACTGCCCGCGGGCTTTGCCACGGGCGAGCCGGCACGCAGCACAATGGTCCGCGATGCCTCAGCCGTTGCGCTGGATGCGTGGCGCGGACAAGGTCACGCGCTGGCCGAACCCACCGGGCAGACGATCACCGCGGTGCACGGCGACCGCCGGCTTGACGTTGCGCTGCGCCTGGCGCCGGGGCCGCAGTTGCGTTTCGGGAGCCTGGAGCCGCGGGGGGCCGAGCGGACTAGAGCCGAACGGGTGCGCGCCATCGCAGGCCTGCCGGCTGGCGAAGTCTATGACCCTGAGGATATCGCGGCTGCCGAAGCCCGCCTGCGGCGGACCGGCACCTTCAACTCGGTAGCGCTGCGCACGGCCGAGGTCGCCAATCCTGACGGCACGATCGATGTCGAGGCCCTGCTGGAAGAGGCACCCTTGCGGCGGCTGGGCGTCGGCGCCGAGATCGATAGCGAGGCCGGCTTGCGGCTGACCGGGTTCTGGCTGCATCGCAACCTCTTTGGCGGGGCCGAGCGCTTTCGGTTCGAAGCAGCGATCGAAGGGATCGCGGCGCGTGACCGTGGGATCGGCTTCACCGTGGACGGTCGCTACACCCGGCCGGCGACGTTCACGCGCGATACCGATCTTGAACTCGGCGCGCGGGCCGCGACGCTGGATGAGCGCGACTTCGAGGCCGAAACGATCGGCATTGACGCCCGCCTGGTTCATCGGTTCTCGGACCAGCTGACCGGCTCGGCCGGGGTGATCCTGCGCTACGAACGCGCGCGCTTCGGTGAGCCGCGTGTGTCGCGCAACTTTGCCACGCTGGCGCTGCCGGTGGGGCTGGAACGCGACACCCGCGACGAGCCGCTGAACGCAACCCGCGGCACCTTCCTGTCGGGCGAGGTGAAACCCTTCCTGGGCTTTGCCGGGGCCGAATCCGGCGCGCGGCTGAAACTGGATGCACGCGCCTACATGGGTCTGGGCGGTGACCGGGTGGTGCTGGCGGGTCGGGCCCAGATGGGCGCCGTTCTGGGCAGCGCGCTGGACCGGACACCGCGGCAATACCTGTTCTATTCCGGTGGCGGCGGCACGGTGCGCGGCTTGCCCTACCAGTCGCTGGGTGTCGAGGTCGGGGGCACTCGGTCCGGCGGTCGTGGCTTTGCCGCCTTTTCGGGCGAGGCGCGAACGCGCGTGACCGATGCGCTGTCGATCGTGGCCTTCGCCGATACGGGTTATGTAGCCGAACGGGCATTCGGCGGCAGCGCGGGGTGGCACGCCGGGGCGGGGCTCGGGGTTCGTTATGACACGCCGGTCGGCCCATTGCGCGTCGATGTGGGCGTGCCGGTGCGCCGCAGCGCAAATGACGCCGAGCGGCGGCGCTTCCAGCTTTACATCGGTATCGGGCAGGCTTTCTGATGCGGATTCTCCTACAGATCGCCCTGATGGTGGCGCTTGGCCTGGCTGCCTGGTCTGCCCCGGTGCTGGCCCAGGACAGCACGCCCGAGGAAGACCAGGGTGTCATCACCCGCTTCCTGCAAGACGCCCTGTCGGAAGCCGGCCGCGACGTTCGCATCCGTGGTTTCCGCGGCGCGCTGTCCTCGCGCGCGGCGATGGACGAGCTGTCCATTGCCGATGACGAGGGGGTATGGCTGATCCTGCGCGACGTGGTGCTGGACTGGAACCGTGCCGCGCTGTTCCGCCGCGTCGTGTCGATCAACGAACTGGGCGCGCGCGAGATCGAGATCCTTCGCCCGCCGGTGACCGAGGAAGACGACGCGTTGCCCAGCCCGACCGCGCGCCCGGCCTTTGAATTGCCGGAACTGCCGGTGTCGATCACCATCCGCAGCCTGCGCGCCGATGAGGTGATCCTGGGGGCACCCATTCTGGGGCAGGAAGCCCGGCTGCGGCTGGAAGGCAGCGGTCAGCTGGAGGGCGGCGAGGGCGAGGGCGCCTTTCTGGCCGAACGGATCGACGGGCAGGAAGGGATCTTCCGTTTCGAGGGCAGCTTCGACAATGTCAGCCGCCGCCTGGTCATCGATCTTGAACTGAGCGAAGGCCCCGACGGGATCGCCGCCCGGGCGCTGAACATCCCCGACCGCCCCTCGGTCGATCTGAGCATTGCGGGCGATGGCCCGCTGGAGAACTTCACCGCCGACATTCGCCTGGGCACCGACGGCCAGGAGCGTGTCGCGGGGACCGTCCTTCTGGACGACGAATCCCCCTTCAACGGCGAGCAGACCGCCCAGCATTTCGAGCTGGATCTGGCCGGCGACCTGCGCCCGTTGCTGCAACCCACGATGCATCCGCTCTTCGGCACCGACAGCCGCCTGCGCGCGCGGGGCAGCCGGTTCGAAAATGGGGCGATCAGCCTTTACGAGTTGACCTTCAATACCCGCACCGTGCGCCTTGCGGGGCGGGCCGATCTGGGCGCGGATGGCTTGCCGCGGGTGATCAACCTGATTGCGGATGTCGCGCTGCCGGACGGCTCGCCCGTGGTGGTGCCGGGCAGCGGCGGGGCCGCGCGGCTGCGCGAGGTCGGCTTGATCATCGAGTACGATGCAGAGGTGTCTCCCGACTGGCTTATCGAGGCCGAGGTCGAGGAACTTCTGCTGCCCGAGCTGAGCGTGGCGCGTTTCGATCTGACCGCGAATGGTCGTCTTCAACCGCCGGGAATGGGGAACGGCCCGCTTTTCGATGGGACCTTCGATTTTGCCGCGCGCGGCATCGACGCCGCCGATCCCGATCTGCAGCGCGCCCTCGGTGAGTCCATCACCGGCTTCATGAGCCTGACGATGCCGACCGTCGACGATCCGATCGAGATCGGTGGCCTGGTGATCGAAGGCGAGACCGTCTCGCTCAGCGCGGAAGGCCTGTTGAAGGGCGTGGAATTCGACGGTTTTCTGGAAGCCGCGGTGCCGGACCTGTCGGCCTTCTCGGGGTTGGCCGGTCAGGAGCTGGGCGGCGATGCGCTGCTGACCGGGCGCGGTCAGATCGATTTCGTGACCACGGCGCTCGACATGGAACTGGCGTTGACTACGGATGACCTGTCGGTCGACCAAGCCGAGGCCGATCGCTTTCTGGCCGGACGCTCGACGATCAATGCGTCGGTGCGCCGCGACCAGGTTGGCTCGGTCCTGCGCAGCTTCACGCTGAATGCGGGCTCGCTCGCCGTGGAAGCCTCGGGTCAGCACATGCCTGGTGCGATTTTCTTCAACACGCAGATCGCGGTCAGCGAACTGGCGCGGCTGGGCCCGGGGTTCGGCGGTTCGATGCGGATGGAGGCGCGCTTCGACAGCGATAGCGACGAGCGGCGGCAGGTGACCTTCTCTGGCGGGTTGCGTGACATCCGCCTGGGCACGCTGCCTGGCGCCGAGCAGGCGGCGGCCCTGCTGCGCGGGGCGACGGAGATCGACGGCGCGGTCGTTTTCGACGACAGGGGTATCCTGATCGAGCGCTTGGAGGTCGACGGCAGCCAGATCGCGCTTGATGCGCGCGGGCGGTGGTCCGACACCGCGCCCGACATCGTCGCCCGCCTGCAACGGCTCGATCTGGCCGGGTTGCGTCCCGGTCTGGAGGGTCGGCTGCAGGGCGAGGCGCGGTATTTCGCCCGCGCGGGCGAGGGGCGCGTTCTGGACGTGCAGATGGCCAGCGACGGGGCGCTGCGTCTGGGCCAGCAGCCGGTTGACGGGATGCTGTCCTCGGGACTGCGGCTGAACGCACGGGTCCTGCAACCCGATGCCGGCGGTCTGGTGATCGAGGCGGCGCAGCTGGAGGCGCAGGGGCTGCGCATCACCGCCGAGGGACAACAGGATGCGCAGGGCGCCGCGCGCTTTGCGCTGACGGGCAGCCTCGACAACATGGCGCGGGTTCTTGCCGGCTTTTCCGGGCCGGCGCGGATCAGCGGCACGGTGGCGCGCGCCGCCGGGGCCAGCCGCTACGACACCGACTTTGCGCTGACCGGCCCTTCCGGTCTGGATCTGCGCGGCTCCGGCAGCGTGGACGAGAGCCTTGATCTGAACCTGCGCATCAACGGCACCGTCAATGCCGCGATCGCCAATCCCTTCATCGAGCCGAACCAGGTTCAGGGCCAGGTGCGGCTGGATGCGACGGTGCAGGGTCCGCCGGCTGTGGAATCGGTGCGCGGGACCGCGAGCCTCAGCGGCGGGCGTTTCGTGGCGCCGGGGCCGGGGGTCGCCATCGGCGACATCGAGGCGCAGGCGCAGATTGCCGCGAACCGTCTGCAACTGCAGGTGACCGGCACGCCCGATCGTGGCGGGCGCGCGGCGATCAGCGGCTCGCTCTCGCTCGACATGCGGCGGGATGCGGATCTGCAGGTCACGCTGGATCGGCTGCGCGTGGCGCAACCCCAGCTCTTCGAAGCCGAGGTGTCGGGTCAGGTGCGCGTCACCGGGCCGATGGCGCAGGGGGCGCTGGTCTCGGGCACCGTGGCGGTGAGCGAGGCCGAGATCCGCATCCCCAACTCGCCGCTCGCCCGCGCGGGGTTCGTGCCGGCAGCACTGCGTCATGTGGGCGATAGCGTCGCCGTCCGCCAGACCCGCGCGAATGCCGGAATCGCGACCGGCACGGCGAATGGCCGCCGTCCCACGCCGATGCGGCTGGACCTGACCGTCGATGCGCCGGGCCGCGTCTTCGTGCGGGGGCGCGGGCTTGATGCCGAACTGGGTGGACGGCTCACGCTGACCGGGACGACGCGGGACGTGATCCCGTCGGGCAGTTTCACGCTCATTCGCGGGCGGCTGGATCTGCTGGGCAATCGCTTCGTGCTGACCGAAGGCTCGGCCAGTCTGGTCGGCAGTTTCGTGCCCTTCCTGCGGCTTGTGGCAACGACCGACAGCGGCGGGGTGTCGACCAGCATCATTCTGGAGGGCGAGGCGACGGCGCCGGAGATCCGTTTCACCTCGGTCCCCGAACTGCCTGAGGACGAGGTGCTGGCGCGGCTGATCTTCCGACGGTCGCTGGCCTCGCTCTCGCCCTTCCAGGCCGCGCAGTTGGCGATGTCGGTGGCGACGCTCACCGGCCGCGCAGATGGTGGCATCCTCAGCCGGACGCGGGATGCGCTGGGGCTGGACGATCTGGATTTCACCACCGACGAAAACGGGGGCACCGCGGTTCGCGCCGGGCGCTACATCAGCGATAATGTTTATACCGATGTCACCGTCGACAGTGCCGGACGGGGCGAGGTGTCGATCAACCTCGACCTCACCTCATCGGTCACCTTGCGCGGTCGGACCGACACCGAGGGGCGGACGGCGGTCGGCGTCTTTTTCGAACGCGACTACTGAGCCAGCGCGTTCGGAGGGGCGCGGAAGCCGCTGGTCTTGCGCCACCCGCCTGGTGGGATCTTGGCGCGGATACGGCGTCTGCCAAGGGTCTGCCAAGCGTGTGTTATGCGTATGACAACCGTATGACGAACGTAGGACGGATCCACTCGAATGGGACGCGTCTAGGGCCTGGATCGGCCCCGGCGCGGTGGTTATCGCATCTGGCCGTATCGCCGCCCGGAAACTGGCCCTATCGCGTCATCGGCCGCGCGAGGTGCGGTTGCCGTCGGGCCCTGAACCCTCCCCTCCGGGTGCGGAACGGCAGCGGCAGCGCGCCCGCGCCGCGCGCGGAACGCGTGCGGCGCCCGGCCCAACGCGAGGAAGGTTGCACCGCAGGTGCAGCCTGACGAGGGGCGGG
>CAZKSE010000208.1:0-6927 GCA_964555305.1 uncultured Rhodobacter sp.
GCCAGTCCTCGACATCCATGCCCAGGTGCAGGCCCATGCCAGACAGCACTTCCTTGATCTCGTTCAGGGATTTGCGGCCGAAGTTCGGCGTGCGAAGCATCTCGGCCTCAGTCTTCTGGATGAGGTCCCCGATATAGACGATATTGTCGTTCTTAAGGCAGTTGGCTGAACGAACCGAGAGTTCCAGCTCGTCGACCTTCTTGAGCAGGAGCGGGTTGAACTCCAGCCCGTCGTCCATTTCGCCACGGCCAGCCGATTCCGGCTCTTCGAAGTTGACGAAGATCTGGAGTTGGTCCTGCAGGATGCGTGCGGCATAGGCGCACGCATCATCCGGCGTGACCGAGCCATCAGTTTCGATCTTCATCGTCAGCTTGTCGTAGTCCAGCACCTGCCCCTCACGGGTCGGTGTGACTTCGTAGGCGACTTTCTTGACCGGCGAATAGATCGCATCGATCGGGATGAGGCCGATGGGCGCATCCTCGGGGCGGTTCTTGTCGGCCGACACATAGCCCTTGCCGGTGTTGACCGTCAGTTCCATGTAAAGCTCGGCGCCGTCATCGAGATGGCACAGGACGTGGTCCTTGTTCAGAACCTCGATCCCGTTCGTCACGGCGATGTCGCTGGCCTTGACGACCGCCGGACCACGCGCCGAAACGGTCAGGCGCTTGGGGCCGTCGACTTCCATCTTCAGCGCCACGCCCTTCAGGTTCAGGACGATATCGGTCACATCCTCACGCACGCCCGCGACCGAGGAGAACTCGTGCAGCACGTTGTCGATCTGGACCGAGGTGATGGCCGCGCCTTGCAGCGAAGACATCAGCACGCGCCGCAGCGCGTTGCCGAGCGTCAGGCCGAAGCCGCGCTCAAGCGGCTCGGCGACGACAGTCGCCCGGCGGGCGGCGTCGGCGCCAGGCTTGACCTCCAGCTGCGCCGGCTTGATCAATTCCTGCCAATTCTTGTGGATCATGTAGTTCGCCTCCATTCCTGTATCCGGCCCATGACCGTGGCCAGACACGCCCGAGGATCAAAACGTAAAACCGGACCGCGCCCCTTCGGCGCGGCCCGCAAGCAGCGGTGCGATGTCAGACGCGGCGCCGTTTCGGCGGCCGGCAACCGTTGTGCGCCAGCGGGGTCACATCGCGAATGGAGGTGATCGTCAGTCCGGTCGCCGCCAGCGCCCGCAGCGCCGATTCGCGGCCCGAACCTGGCCCCTGCACTTCGACCTCAAGGGTGCGAACGCCATGCTCCTGCGCCTTCTTGGCGGCGTCTTCGGCGGCGAGCTGGGCGGCATAGGGCGTCGATTTGCGCGATCCCTTGAAGCCCATCGTTCCAGCCGAGGACCAAGAGATGGCGTTGCCCTGCACGTCCGAGATCAGGATCTTGGTGTTGTTGAACGAGGAGTTCACATGCGCCACACCGGCGGCGATGTTCTTGCGTTCCTTGCGCTTGACGCGCGTCTTGTCACGAGCCATCGGTCTGCCCCCTTATTTCTTCTTGCCGGCGATAGCTTTCGCCGGGCCCTTGCGTGTGCGGGCGTTGGTATGGGTGCGCTGGCCGCGCACGGGCAGGTTTCGACGGTGACGCAGACCACGATACGAGCCGATGTCCATCATGCGCTTGATGTTCATCTGAACTTCGCGGCGCAGGTCACCCTCGACGGTCAGGTTCGCGTCGATGAATTCGCGGATCGCCAGAACTTCGTCATCGGACAGCTCGTTGACGCGGCGCGAGGGCGCGATGTTCAGCGCCTCGACGATCTGGGCGGCAACGGATGGGCCGATGCCGTGGATATAGGTCAGCGCGATCGGAACGCGCTTTCCCGTGGGGATGTTGACGCCAGCAATACGTGCCACGCGGTTCTTCCTTTCGTTGCGGTTCCGTAACGCCAGAACCTTTTTTCACAACACGAGCCTCGGTGGCCGTGTAACGTGTGCTTCGCCCCGGATCGGATCCGACTCAGGCAACGGAAGCGAGGGCTTCGGCTAGGCGCTTTTCAGCGCGAGGTCAAGGGGTCTTCGCGTGAGAAAAAGGCGCGGTTCAGTCAACGTCCAGAATGGCTGCCAATGCCGCCTCGACCTCGGCCATTGGGGCGAGCCCGTCGACGACCTTCAACTTCCCCAGGGCGTGGTAGTAACCGCTCAACGGCGCGGTTTTCTTGTAGTACTCCCACAGCCGCTGACGCAGGCTCTCCTCGGTATCGTCGGCGCGCCGGCGCAGATCTGTCGAGCCGCAAATGTCGCACACACCTTCCGCTTTCGTGGGCCGCGTCCTGTCGTGATAGACCTCACCGCAGTTCCCGCAGGTGAAGCGTCCGGTGATACGGTCGATCAGGGCCTCGTCATCGACGCGCAGCTCGATGGCAAAATGCAGATCCGTACCCTTCTTCCGCAACAATGCGGCAAGCGCGTCGGCCTGTGGAAGCGTGCGGGGGAAGCCATCGAAGATGACCCCGCCCTGGGCTGCCGCGCCGTCCAACGCCTCGTCGATTAGGCCGATCACGATCTCGTCAGTGACCAGTTCGCCGCGGTCCATGACATCGGCGACCTTCTTGCCCATCGCGCTCCCCGAGTGGCGCGCGGCGCGTAGCATGTCGCCCGTTGACAGTTGCAACATACCGCGCTTTTCGACCAGCACCCTCGCCTGGGTACCCTTCCCCGCGCCGGGCGGCCCTAGCAGAACGATGTTCATCTCAGCGACGGCCCCTTGCGAGGCGACCCGCCGCGTGTGCCGCCACGGTTGCCGCTGCCCCGCGCCCCCTTGCCGCGCAGGCGCGACTTCTCCAGCAGGCCTTCGTACTGGTGGGCGAGCAGATGCGACTGCACCTGGTTCATCGTGTCCATCGCGACCACCACGACGATCAACACCGACGTCCCGCCGAAGTAGAACGGAATCGCCAACTGCGCGCGCAGTATCTCTGGCATGAGCGCGACGCCGGCCAGGTAAAGAGACCCCACGGTGACGATCCGGGTCACGACGAAATGCAGGTACTCCTCGGTCCGCTTGCCCGGGCGGATCCCGGGAATGAAGCCGTTCTGGTTCTTCAGGTTCTCGGCGACATCTTCGACCTTGAACGACACGTTGAGCGTGTAGAAGAAGGTGAAGAAAATGATCATGCCCGCAAAGAACAGCAGATACAGCGGCTGGCCCGGGCCGAAATAGGCCAGCAGGGTCGCCATGAACGGGCTGGTCGACTGCCCCGAGAACGTGGCGACCGTCGTTGGCAGAAGCAGCAGAGACGAGGCGAAGATCGCCGGGATGACGTTCGCCGGGTTGACCTTGACCGGCAGGTGCGAAGCACCGCCGTCGAAGACCTTCATCCCCACCTGTCGCCGTGGATACTGGATGTGGATCTTTCGCAATGCCCTTTCCATGAAGACCACGAAGGCAACAAGTGCGATCATCATCAGGATGATCCCGATCACCACTGCCGGGCTGATCGCCCCGGTGCGACCCTGGCTCAGGAACTGGGCAAGCTCCGCCGGGATCTCGGCGATGATACCAACGAAGATGATCAAGGAGATACCGTTGCCGATACCGCGGGCGGTGATCTGCTCGCCCAGCCACATCAGGAACATCGTGCCGCCGACAAGGGTGATCACGGTCGAGATGCGGAAGAACCAGCCAGGGTCGGTCGCCAGATCCCCCGCTTCAAGGCTGACCGCCAGCCCGTAGGACTGCATCGTGGCCAGAAAGACGGTGCCGTAGCGCGTGTATTGGTTCAGCTTGCGCCGCCCCAGTTCGCCTTCCTTCTTCAGCTGCTGCCAGGGGCCATACATGGCCGCCACCAGCTGCACGATGATCGCGGCCGAGATGTAGGGCATGATCCCCAGCGCGAAGATCCCCATCCGGCTGATCGCGCCACCGGTGAACATGTTGAGCATCCCGCCCAGGCCGGCGGAAGCCTCGTCCATGAATTCACGCAATGCGCCGCCATCAATCCCGGGCACGGGGATGTAGGTGCCGATCCGGTAGACGATCAGGAGCCCGAGAGCGAAGAAGATCCGCTGCCGCAGTTCCTTCGCCTTCGCCAGCGCGGCCCAACTGGTGTTGGCCGCCATTTGCTCTGCCGCAGATGCCATATGCCCCGTCTCTTTCATGACAGCGCCGCCGGACCGGTCCCCGGTCGGCGGCGCAGGAAAACCTTGGAAAGATGTAGTGGCGCGCGCGCGCGCTCACAACACCTTATTCGGCCGCTTCTGCGGCAGCTTGCGCGGTTTTCAGCGTCCCGCCGGCCTTTTCAACGGCCTCGACCGCGGCCTTGGAGGCGCCGGTCACCGTCAACGTCACCGCTTGGCCGATCTCGCCCTTGGCAAGGACACGCACGCCGTCCAGCTTGCGCCGCACAAGACCCGAGGCAACCAGAACCTCTTCGGTGATCTCGGCCTTCGCGTCGAGCTTGCCGGCGTCAATGAAGCGCGCGATCGCACCTAGGTTCACGACCGCGAAATCCTTGCGGTTCGGTTTGGTGAAACCGCGCTTCGGCAGGCGCCGGTAAAGCGGCATCTGGCCGCCTTCATAGGCGTTGATGGCCACGCCCGAACGGGATTTCTGGCCCTTGATGCCGCGCCCGGCGGTCTTGCCCTTGCCCGAGCCGGGCCCGCGTGCGACGCGTTTCTTGCGGGTGACGGCACCCGGATTGTCGCGCAGTTCGTTCAGTTTCATGTCGCTTCTCCTTGGCCGGAATCACCCCCGAAGCGAAACAGGGCGAACACGGCATGGTCTGGTAAATGGATATCTGGCCCGAAGGCTGGCGGGTCCCTAGACCAATCACGCCCGCCGCGCAAGCCCCTACGCGGCGGTGGGGCCCGGCAGCCAGCGGGTGACAGCGCCCTGGATGCCCCGCCACGCGCCCGGCTTCAACTCTTGCCCAAGGACACGCTCGGGGTTGGTCGGCGGCGGCATCTCCACTCCGTGCAGCCGCGTGAAGCCGAAACGCGCATAGTAAGGCGCATCGCCGACCAGCATTACCCGTTCCCAGCCCAGCTCCGATGCCCGTGCCATGCTTTCGCGGATCAGGATGCCGGCAAGCCCCTCGCCCTGCCGCGTCGGATGCACCGCCACTGGTCCCAGCAGCAGTACCGGCGTCCCGCCGACCAGGACCGGCCAGAACCGGATGGCGGCAACCAGCGCGCCTGTCTCGTCGCGCAACCACAGACAGAGGGCGGCGACGGGCGGCACCCCGTCGCGCAACCGATAGGAAGAGAGCGCCTCGCGCCCGGGGGCGAAGCACAGGTCGTAAAGCGCTTCGACCTCCCACCAGTCCTCGGCCCGCTCCTGCCCCAGATCCACGCCCGCCCCCCGGGAAATAACTGGAAGCGCGCCTAGCACGCGGCTATGTCGAGTTCAAATCGAAGGAGAGAGCATGTTTTATCGCCCCGCCGACGGCCACGGTTTGCCGCACAATCCTTTCAACGCCATCGTCACCCCGCGGCCCATTGGCTGGATCTCGACCCGCGGCGCCGATGGGTCGGAAAACCTTGCACCCTATTCTTTCTTCAACGCTGTCGCCTATGTGCCGCCGCAGGTCATCTTCTCGTCTACCGGGGCCAAGTCCGACCGCGCCGGCACGAAGGACAGCGTGGCGAATATCCGGGAAACCGGCGTCTTCTGCGTCAATGTCGTCGCCGAGGCCATGATCGACGCCATGAATAAAAGCTCAGGCGGCTGGCCCAAGGAAACCGACGAATTCACGCTGACGGAACTCGCCCGAACCAACTGCGAAACCATTTCCTGTTCGCGCATCGCATCCGCTCCCGCCGCGTTGGAGTGCCGCGCAAGTCAGATCGTCCAGCTGGCCGGGGCTGCGAACTTCCTGGTCATCGGTGAAGTGACCGGCATCCATCTGCGCGATGATTGCCTGGTCGACGGGATCTTCGACATCACGCGGTTCAATCCCCTCGCCCGGCTGGGGTATCGCGACTACACTGTGGTACGCGATACCTTCACCCTCGCCCGCCCCGACGACCGCTGAAGCGCCTCAGGCCGAGGGTTCGAAAGCGTAACCTGCCGCGGCCGCCTCGATCCGCCCGATGGCCGGGGCAGGGAAATGGTATCCTCCGACCAGCCCACCCTCGGCGGCGAGGCGCCCGAGCACCTCGCGGCGGGTCGTGCGCGCCATCTCGGGATCCATGTCGAACATCAGCTGCCAATCCGGATGCGCCACGAAAAGCGCAGGCAAGTGCGCGGCGTCGCCGATATAGGTGAAGCTGTCGGCCCCCTCGCCCACCGAAAGGATCGTGTGGCCCGGCGTGTGACCGAATCCGGGGGCGGTGGCGATCAGTCCGGCCACCTCGGCACCGGGTTCAAACCCGGTGAGGCGCGCTTCGGGGTAGCCGTCGAGCACGCGGCGCACAGCGCGGAAGGCACCCTGCGCCCCCTCGGGGGCCGCGGCCATGCGCTCCTCGCTCATCCAGTGATCCAGTTCGGGCTGCGGGATCCACAGATCCGCCTCGGGATAGACCAGGCTTGCGTCACTGCGCCGCAAGCCGTTGATGTGATCTGGGTGCAGATGGCTCATGACGATCGCATCGATCGCCGCGGGATCGATCCCTGCCTCGGCCATGCTGTCGTGCAGGCGTCCCGTCCCCTCCGGGCCGTTGTCGGCAAAACCCGTATCGAACAGCACATGCCGCCCGTCGGCGATGACCACGAAGGGCGTGAAGGAATTGATGATGTGATCGGTGGGCAAATCCGCCGCCGCCAGCGCCGCCTGTACCTCCTCGAGCGGCGCGTTGCGCACGAAGGCATCGTCCAGCGGCCGGCGCACCGATCCGTCCGATAGGGAGATGACGTCGAACTCTCCGACCCGGGTACGAAAGTAGCCGGTCCCGATCTCGACGTTTGCTTGCGCGCTGAGCGGACGGAAGGCCATGGAAAGGCCCAGTCCGGCGGTTCCCGCCATCAGGTTCCGGCGTGTCATCTGCATCT
>CAZKSE010000209.1:0-6888 GCA_964555305.1 uncultured Rhodobacter sp.
GGCCCTCGCGATCGCGCTAGACATGGACCCTCTCGGGGGTGAAACGGCGCAGGCGCTTGCCATCGGCGCGGGACGGGTCCCAGGCGGCGATCGCCTGGCCTGGCTGCGGCAGCTGCGCAGTAAGCGGAAGCGCCGCCAGATCGGCCGGACGCAGTCCTTCGGGGACCTGTCGCGCCCGATCGTCAGGATAGCGGATCGTCGCCCGACGCTTCGGCTCCGCGCCGGCGCCACCGGCGGTCCGCTCGAGGCCGTCGGGGATCGGGACGCCGCGCGTGGCGGCGGCATGCAGGACAGCCTCGCGAAACGACATGTCATAGGCCGACATCAACAGGGTGAAGACATCGCCCTGCGCGCCACAGCCGGCCGAATGGCACTTGTAGACCCCCTTGGAGAGGTCGACCGACAAGCTCGGGTTGCGGTCCTCATGAAACGGGCAGCAAGCCATGCGCGCGTTGCCTGCGCCGACAAGGCTGGTGCCGGTCACGTCGGGGAAGGCCCATTCCAGCGAATAGGCGCCACGCACCTCGCGCGCCAGACCCTCGAGTGCCCGACGCGTGTCGATGTCAGGCATAGAGCGTGTTTTTCGCATGAGGTCAGCGCCCTCCGGTCCAGGAGAGATGTCCGCCTGACCCGGTGCGCCAGGCCGCGGTGTCCTTGCACTTGTCGCAGATGCGGTGGTGCGCCCCTTCCGAGAAGAACGGCACCCGGCAGCTCAGGCAGGGACGCACGCGGGCCTTGGGATTGACCTTCGCCTCCGCCTCCTTCTTGCGCATCCGGCAGCGCGACGGCAGGCCGAGCCGCGAGGCCTTGATCGAGATCGCATTGGCGTTCCGGCCGAGCTCCTCGGAGATCTCCGGAATGTCGTGCTTCGACCAGAGATCGATCAATCGTCTGATCTCGGTTTCGGACCAAGGGCCTCTCGCGCGGCCTTCGGGGGTCTTCGCCAGTGAGGTTGAGGCGGCCATGATCATCCCGGAGCATTATGTGAAAAATTGGTCCGGGCATTATGCCAGAACTTTTTCGAGCCGCGCAACTCTGAAATTCGCACGGATTGCGCCTTTCTGCCCGGAAAATGCGTAACAGCCCTTATTTTATTGGCTGGATCATCGACGATCAGGTGCAAGATCGGTGTCGTTTCGGTGATTTTTGCCGCAACGGCACCTGTGGCGGAAACAAATTCAAAGAAAGCAATATAAATAAGCGCATGTTTTGCAGCGAGGTAACGGTGTTACTTGATGTTACACTTCAAGTTACGCTCGCAAGTCACTGACATTAAGCCTACTTCCTTCTTTTTATATATATGTATCAGTAATAGAATAATAAATATATATACACACATACACACACGCGCATGCACACACATACGCACATAAACACATTCTCCCGCAGCGGTTACAGCGTTACGGCGTTACGGATGCGGTAATATTCTTGTTATTCAGTGACATAGGCTGTAACCGCGGCTGTAAATGGCCTGTTTCCGAGTGTAACGGACGGGTCATCCAGGAGCGGTCCAGGGGTGCTCCGGGGCACCCGGATCGACAGTAACACGCCCGGACAACCTCGGATACGAAGGCGCGGCCAGGCCATCGCCGGCATGCCCGGCGGCGGAGTTGTCCACATTTTTTCGCATCATGGCGTCGTTTAGACCCTTGAGAAAATCTTGCAGATGCGTGATCCTGTGGCGGTCCCGGCCTTTGCCTGGGCCTCCGTCCATTCAAGCATGAGGAAATGCATGAAGACCTTCCCGAAAACCCTGGCGCTGGCCGCCATGACCGCCACTGCCGCGCTCGCCATGAGCTCGGGAATGGCTTTCGCTCAGAGCGTCGGTGAAATCGCCACCCAGATGAGCGGCCAGGTGACGAACCTGTCGACTCTGGTCACCGTCATCGCCTTCGTGGTTGGCGTTGGTCTCGCCATGGCGGGCCTGTTCAAGTTCCGCCAGCACACGAAGAACCCGAACGACCCCTCGGCCACAATGGGCAACGCGTTCATCCTGATTTTCGTGGGTGCGGCGCTGGTCGCGATCCCCCAGGTCCTGGGATCGGGTATCACCACCGTCTTCGGCACGGGCGCCGAGACGACCGACGCCACGCAGGGCTTCGAGTCGCTGCGCTAAGGTTTGCGAAAAAGCGTCTTTCGGGAGGGCGGCGCCGTCGCCCTCCCGACAAAGGAACTCCGAGGGCCCCATGTCGCGACACATCGTCATTCTCGCCATTTCCGCTCTCGCCCTGTCCATCCTCGCGGATGAGGCTCTCGCCCAGCATGTTCGCGACTTCGGCGATATCGCCGACAGCGTGCGGATGCAGACCAGCCTGGTCACGGTCCTGGTCACGATCGTCGCCTTCGTCATCGGCGTCGGGCTGGCGATGGCCGGCCTGATGAAATTCCGACAGCACACCCAGAACCCCAACGATCCTTCCGCCAAGCCCGGAGTTGCGTTTACTTTCATTCTGGCCGGCGCGGCGATGGTCGCCCTGCCCGCGCTGATCTCCAGCGGCGTCATCACGGTTTTCGGGACCGGCGCCGCCGTCACCGATGCCTTCGGCGGCGGCAACGTCGTTCCCTTCCGGTGATCCGATGCTGGTCGCCGTCACCTCCTCGAACATCAGGCTCCTGAACCTCGGCGCGCGCGACCACGCGGCGCTGCACGGTCAGGATGCCAAGTCCTGCAAGGCCGTCTTCGATGCCGCCGATCACACCTGCCATGTCTGCGGCGTGCGCACGGTCGACGGGCTTGAGATCGACAACACCGCCGGGCACGCCCCGCGCAAGACCAAGGGCTGGCACGCCATCTGCCAGTTCTGCCACAATCTCAAGCACCCGCTCTGGTCCGCGTCGCGCGGCCGGATCGTGGCGGTCTGGGCGCCCGATATCTCGCAGGTCGACCTGCATCGGCTGGCCTGGACCCTCGTGGCCTGGCGCGAGACGCATCCCGAAAAGGCCGAGATCCTGCGCGCCGACCTCGTGGCGCGCGCACAGCGCTTCGCCGAGACCTTCGATTGCGCCAGCGCCGAGGCCCTCTTCGAGGCCGCCTTCGCCACCCGCGATACATTGGGCGCAGGGCGCAGCAAGGCCGTCCTTCTGCAGGTCGACCAGGTGCTGCGCTTCGTTCCCTCCGAGATTCTGCTGGATCCGCAGCAAGTGGGCGATATGACGATCGACCAGGGTTCGCGCTTGTCGACCTGGTCGATTGGCGGATTTCGCAAGATCGCCCGGATGGCCGGGCGCGACATGCTCGCGGATCACGACCCCGCCGCCCTCGAGGTTGCGGCGACAGCCGTGAAGGAGGAGGCCGGGGCATGATCGAGTTGCGCGACATCGACACGTTCGACGACGCCGTGAAGGCGCGCGATCCCGAGGATCAGCTCGCCGGCTTCATCCTTTTCGCGCCGAATGGCGGCTGGCACGCCGTGCGCCCCTCGACCGGCTACGAGCGCAGCGGCGATGGGTCGCTGCGCGAACTCGAGCCGGGCCTTTGGGTCACCAACCTGCCCTATGAGCGCGTCACCGTCCTGGCCCGCGGCGCGCGCCACATCCTGCTGCGCGCGGATGGTTGGCTGAAGCTATCGGCAGCCCAGATCCTCGGCGCGGCCGGCCTCGACGGGGTCAATGATACCATTGCTGCGAA
Organism: uncultured Rhodobacter sp.; assembly: GCA_964555305.1. GTDB lineage: Bacteria > Pseudomonadota > Alphaproteobacteria > Rhodobacterales > Rhodobacteraceae > Pararhodobacter. The sequence continues at coordinate 3,629 of CAZKSE010000209.1, forward strand.
ATACCTCGCCACGATCACCAACCGGGTCCACATGCTGGCCCTGGAAACGGTCCGGGCCCTCAACCCCGAGCCGCGGGCCTATGCCCGCGCGCGCGGCGCGTTGCGCGCCAAACCCTCGCTTGCCACGGGCCTGGCGCAGGCGCATGAGGCGGCGCTGATGCGCGGACGGCCGGCGGAGAAGCGTATCGCGACGATCTTCGGACAGACCCACCAGATGGGCATGTTCTGCTTCGGCCGAAAGGTCGCGCCCGAGGGGCACCGGAACCTGCCCTTCCGTTTTCCGCGCCTGAGCCACGCCCTTTCCCTGACCCGTGCCCAGATCCCCGGCCGGGCGACCTGGCAGATGGGTGCGCGCAAGGCGAATGTCACCTCGACGGAGTTCATCGAGTCCGCGCGCGAAATGGGCCGCCCGCTCATCTTCCGCGCCTCTCATGCCCGGACGGGCGGCACGAGCGAGGCGCTCGATGCGCTGATCGGCGCCAACCGCAGCTCTGACACCTACCGGACCCTTTTTCTCTCGGAGGAGCTCGACATCCTGCGCCAGCGCGCCGAGACATCGGTCGAAAGCGTCGTGGTCGGCGAGGAGTGGGTCACGCCCAGCACCGCCGATCTGCTCGATGCCATGCTGCAGGTCTGCGGCGGGCGCGCGGTGGCCGCCAATTCCTGGTCGGCAAACCTTCTGGCCGAGAACATCCTGGCCTCGGCCTTCCGCCGGCCCCAGGGCGACAATGGCGCGCCGCCGGCGGAAACGGTCTGGCTTGCCGCACGCGACCGCGTGGCGATGTTTCCGGCGATCGAGGCTTTCTACGATTTCGGGGCATCGCTCGTCTCGGCCATGCACGGCACCATCATGATGCAGGTGCCGGACGATCCCGAGCTTCTCGCCGGGATCATGGATACCGCCTGGCAGTTCGGCCTGACCTTGCCGATCGGCGACAATCTGCAGCTCGCCGGGCTCGGCGTGCCGATTCCCGTGGAGCGCTCCGGTTTCGGGGGAAATTCTGTGGATTACGGATTTTCGGTCATTGCGCAGCGTGCGAAAAAAAAGGCACTATTGGCCCTGGACGATATCATGGATGCTCCCGCCGAGGAGCGCGTCGAACGCTTCCGCTCGATCGTCGGGTGAGAGCGTAGCCAAGAGGGGCGACAATGGGTGTGATGGATAGCCTGGCCGGGATGATCGGCTCGACCTTCCTGGAATCGATGGCCGACCAGATCCGCGTGGAAACGATGGTCGATGACCGGACGATGGTGCTCAAGGATGGCTCCATGATGTCCATGGTCCTGCTGTCGGGCTCCTACAGCGGCGTCGGCGAGGGTGAATTCGCTGACATGATCGAGCGGATGCGGATCGGTATTTCAGCCTATTTTGCCGAGCCTGGCCATGCGATGGAAGTGAATTTCCTGCGCGATCCCTTTGCCGCCCGCCGCTTCCTCGAGCGCGTCGTCAACCGCTCGCGCCGTGCCGCGCGCAACCTCAAGATGGATATCGATGACGTGCTCGGCGAGCGGATCGCGAACCTCTCGCGTTTCATGGTTGAGGAAAGCTGCATCATCACGCTCTACACGCGCCCGCAGGTGCTCTCCTCGGAAGAAGCCCGTGACGATGTCGCCCTCTTGGGCAAGCGGACGAAGACCCTGCCGCCCATGCCTGGCGCCCAGGTCCCCGGGAAGTTCATGGCCTCCCTGCATGCCAGCCACGAAAGCTACGTCGATGCAATGACCACCGCCCTGCGCGGCGTGGGCCAGAAGGTAGACGTTCTGAGCGTGCGAGAATCCCTTCAGGAGATCCGCGCCGGCCTGATGCCGGAGACCTATCCGTTCCGCGAGGAATGGACGCCGATCCTGCCTGCCTGGTCGCGCGATGCCGATGAGAAGGTGAACCCGGGCAAACGGGTATTCGACATGGCGCCGCAGACCCGGGCCCAGATGGCCATGCAGGACTATTCCAACTTCGGCGTGCCCAGCTTTCACCTGCAACTCGCGGAGATGGACAGTTTCGTCGAGAATTCGCGCGTCGTCCGGATCGGCAACACGGCTTTCCTGTCTTTCGACATGACCCTCGCCCCCGAGGTCCTGCCCGATTTCAACACGCTGGTCGCCGACATGACCGAAAAGTCGCGCGAGACGCCCTGGCGATCCTCGCTGCGCATGGAGGCCGGCGGACTTCAGGCCCAGAAGATCAAGAACACGATCCTGTCGGTCCTGGTCTGGGCGGCGCCCACGCACAACCGCCGGATCCGCGACGCGATCCTTGCCAACGAGGAGATCCACGGCCGCGACGACACGATCGTGCGGATGCGGATGACCTTCACGACCTGGGCGCCGGCCGGCGATCCGGTCACGCTGCGCCGCAACGCGCAGGTGCTGATGGGTGCGGTCAAGCGCTGGGGCAACTGCGGTGTCGACGGGATTTCCGGCGATCCGATGGCGACGACGCTCTCGGCGCTGCCCGGCGTCACCACCGCCTCGACCGCGCCGGTGGCCTCGGGCCCGATGCGCGACGTCCTTTCGATGATGCCGCTGTCGCGCCAGGCCTCGCCCTGGGACAGCGGCGCCGTCCTCTTCCGGACCGTCTCTGGCAAACCCTGGCCCTACCAGCCGGGCTCCTCGAAGCAGACGACCTGGATCACGCTGCTCGTCGGCACCCCCGGTTCGGGAAAATCGGTGGCGATGAACGCGATCAACTTCGCCGCGGCGCTCACGCCGAGCGTCGGTGGCGACGAGGCCGTCCTTCCCCGGATCGCGATCATCGATATCGGCCCCTCCTCCTCGGGGCTGATCTCGCTCATTCAGGAGAGCCTGCCCGCCAAAAAGCGCCACGAGGTGGTCTTCCAGAAGCTGCGCATGGACCGCTCCTTCGCCATCAACGTCTTTGACACGCAGCTCGGCATGCGCCGACCGCTCTCGTCCGAGCGCACCTTCCTGATCAACTTCCTGACACTGATCTGCGGCGATGGCGAAAAGCCGCCCTCGAACGCGATGCGCGGCCTGATCACGGCGACGATCGACCGGGCCTATGAGGACTTCCAGGACGACCGGAACCCACGTCGCTACCAGCAGGGCGAAAATCTCGCGGTGGACGAGGCGCTCGAAGAGATCGACTTCATCGTCGAGCATGGCGCGATCTGGTGGGAAGTGGTCGACGCGCTGATGGCGGCGGGCCGGCTGCACGAGGCCGAGCTTGCGCAGCGCATGGCGGTGCCGACGATCCAGGACCTGGTGACCGCCTCGAACGCCGACCAGGTGGTGGCGCTCTA
>CAZKSE010000210.1:0-6804 GCA_964555305.1 uncultured Rhodobacter sp.
GAAAAGCCCGATGGCGCGGCCCCAGTCACGCGGCGGCAGGTTGCGGCGGGTGAAGTTGGTCACCGCCCCCGGCGCCATGAAGACCGAGGCGCCGAAGACCGCCGCGGACAGGACAAGCCCCGCCAGGCCCGGCCAGAGGACCGGCAGCGCCGACCCCGGCCCGATCCCGCCCAACACCAGCGCCAGGGGGCGGCCACCGTCGTGCCGCGCGAAGATGCCGCGCCAGAGCATCGGCGAGAGGGTAATCGACACGCCCAGCAGCACCCAGACCAGCGCGACCTGCAGAACGCCTGCCTGCTGCTCGACCATCCAGGCCGACAGGAACGTCAGATAAACGATATAGCCCAGGCCGAAACTGGCATATCCCGCCAGTTCCGCCAGCATCCGTCGCACCGGCAGGCGCCCCGCGCCGCTGTGCGGCTCGGCGGCGGGTTCGGCGATGCGCGCGGCCCACAGGCTCAGCGGCAGGCAGGCGAGGCTCATCGCGCCGACAAGGATCCAGGCCCAGGGCCAGGCGGTGTCGCCCCAGAGCGCCAGCATCGCCGGCAAGGTCGCGCCCGACAGGACGATCGCCATCCCCCCACCCGAGCCGAAGAGGATCGCGATCCCCAGCGCATTGTGGCGGGGGTTCTCGGCGAAGAGCCGCGCCGCCAGGGTTCCGGCGGTAGAGAAGGACAACGCGCCCGCCACCCCGGTCAGGAACCGCCACAGGCTCTGCCACCAGAGGTCGGGCACCAGCCCCGTCGCCACCAGCGCCAGTGCCGTTGCGACCATGCCCCAGGCAAAAAGCCGACCGGCCGCGACGCGCCGCAGCGCCAGCATTGTCGCGACCGCGCCCAGGATGTATCCCAGCGCATTGGCGGTATTCAGCCAGCCCGCCTGCGCATAGGTCCAGCCCAGGTCGTCGCGCATGGCCGGCAGGATCAACCCGTAAGCGAACCGCCCGAATCCGTTCGTCACCAGCACGCCCAGTGAAAGTCCGGCAAGCACCAACCAGGGGTTCGGGGCGCTGCGTTGCATGCTGGGCATCGGCTACTCCACACTGCGGCCGGGTTTAGGTCCGACATTCCCGCTGCGGGCTGCCTACGGCCGCAGTCTTGCGATCTGCGCGGCGGAATCAAGGGGGTGAGCGAGTGTTTGGGGCGGGGTGGGAGTAACCCTTCCCGGTCACTCCGCCGAAGGCCGGCGCCTGGGCGCCACCCTGGTCGTGGATGCGATCAAGCCTTCGTGCGGGAGAAAATGGCGCGCCCGAAAGGATTCGAACCTCTGACCCCCAGATTCGTAGTCTGGTGCTCTATCCAGCTGAGCTACGGGCGCGCTGTGGGGGTGACTTACAGCCGGCTGCGGGATGATGCAAGAGGGGGATGGCAGAGTTTTTGGGACCGAGCGGGCGCGGGGCGCGGGCTCTGGCCTTGGCGGGCGGCGGCGGCTAAGCAGGGTCCGATCCGGTGGGGATCGTCGGGGCAGGCAGGCGGATCGCCGCGGTTCGCCACGCGGACAGGAGGGGCAGTGTGGATATCCGCGCGATTCTGATGGGGCTGGCGTTCGCGCTGATGTGGTCCTCGGCCTTCACCTCGGCGCGAATGATCGTGCTTGACGCGCCGCCGCTGATGGCGTTGACGGCGCGGTTCCTGCTTTCCGGCGTGATCGGTGTCGGCATCGCGCTGGCGCTGGGGCAGAGCTGGCGACTGACGCCCGGCCAGTGGCGCGCGACGATCATCTTCGGGCTGTGCCAGAACGCGCTCTATCTCGGCCTCAACTTCGTCGCCATGCAGTGGATCGAGGCGTCGGTCGCGGCGATCATCGCGTCGACCCTGCCGCTTCTGGTGGCGGCGGCGGGGTGGATGTTTCTGGGGGACAGGCTGAAGCCGGTGGCGGTTGTGGGGCTGTTCGCCGGTTTTGCCGGCGTGATCCTGATCATGGGCGCGCGCTGGGGCGGCGGCCTCGATCCGCTGGGCGTCGCCTTCTGTGTGGCGGCGGCGGTCGCGCTGACGGTGGCGACGCTGGCCTTGCGCGGCGCCTCCTCGGGCGGGAACGTGATGATGGTGGTGGGGCTGCAGATGCTGGTCGGTGCGGCGATCCTGGTGGTGCCGGCCCTGGCGCTGGAGGAGCCGGTGGTCAACTGGTCGCTGCAGCTGGTGCTGGCCTTTGCCTACACGACGCTGGTGCCGGGGCTGGCGGCGACCTGGGTCTGGTTCCGACTGGTGCAGCGGATCGGGGCGGTGCGCGGGGCGACCTTCCACTTCCTCAACCCGTTCTTCGGGGTTGCCATCGCCGCCCTGCTGCTGGGCGAGGCGTTGGGGCCGATGGATCTGATCGGCGTGGTCATCATCATGGCCGGCATCCTGGCGGTGCAGCTGACGAAGGCGCCGCCGCTGCCGGGGCCGGCGCGGTCGGCGCCCTGATCAGCTCGCCGTGCGGTACTTCGCCAGCATCGCGTCCATCAGGCTTGGTTGAACGATCTCGATCCAGTAACCGTCGGGGTCCTTGATGAAGGCGATGTCCTTCATGCCGCCGTGGCCCAGTTCTTTCTGGAAGGTCACGCCCAGCCGATCGAACCGGGCGCAGGCGGCTTCGATGTCCGGCACGGCGATGCAGATGTGGCCGTAGCCCTTTGGTTCCTCGTTGCCCGAATGCATCGGCTCGTCGTCTTGCTCGGTGCCCCAGTTGTGGGTCAGCTCCAGAAGGCCCGGGCGGCTGAAGACCTCGGCCAGGCTGGGCGCGGCGCCGTCGGCATTGCCGCCGGGTTGCAGGAAGAAGAGCGTGAAGCCGCCCTCGTCGAAATCCAGCCAGCTGATCAGCGACATGCCCAGCACCTTCTGATAGAACTCCAGCGAGCGCTTGGGGTCCTTGATGCGCAGCATCGTGTGGGTCAGCACATAGCGGTTCGGGTCGTCGAGGCGGTTGGGTTCATCCAGCATCTGCGGGCCTCCGGTTGGGTCGTGCTACCAACGCGGAAACAGACGACAAGTTCCGGGGGACCGCCCCCGAAAGCCCTCAGACGGGGACGGCCTGGTGCGAGGCTTCGGCGGCGGCCTGCACGGCCAGCAGGATCGAGGTGTGGCGGTTCTTGAACTCGCGCGCGGGCAGCAGCGCCTCGAACCCCTCGAAGGGGGCGTCGGGGACGGGGCCGTCCTGCTTCAGCATCGCCTCGAGCTGGGCGGCCGCGCGGTCCAGCTCCTCGGGGGTGCGGCCGATCACGGCCTGGCCCAGCACGGCGGCGGCGGCCTGACCCAGCGCGCAGGCCTTCACATCCTGCCCGAAGCGGGCGACGCGGCCGTCCTGCATGTCGAGGTCCACCGTCACCGTCGAGCCGCACAGGGGCGAGCGTTTGCGGACGCTGACCTGCGGCGCCTCCAGCCGGCCCAGATGCGGGATGTCGGCGGTCAGGGCCAGGATGCGGGCCGAATAGAGCTTGATCAGATCGGAGGTATCGGACACTAGGGGGCGCTCCTCGGGGGTTTGAAGAGGATATAGAACATGGGTTTCGATCCGCAATCCCTGCGCTTCGACGCGGCCGGGCTGATCCCGGCGATCGCGCAGGATCATGCCAGCGGCGAGGTGCTGATGCTGGCCTGGATGAACGCCGAGGCGGTGGCGCGGACGCTGGCCACGGGGCGTGTCACCTACTGGTCCCGCTCGCGGGCGAGCTTCTGGGTGAAGGGAGAGACCTCGGGGCATGTCCAGCGGCTTGTCGAGATGCGGGTGGACTGCGACCGGGACTGCCTGCTGGTGCGGGTGGAGCAGACCGGGCCGGCCTGCCACACGGGGCGGCGGAGCTGCTTTTATACGGCGATCCGGAACGGGGACGAGGTGGAGATCTTGCGACCGGAGGGGTGAGGAGCGGTAGCTTGCCGGGCGGTCCACGCGTGGACCAGAATCTAAACCTCAGAATACAAAAAGTAAAAGTCGTGATCAAAAGGGTATCTTAACGCTTACTCAGGCCCTCTTGGAGTGCGCGTAGAAGGTTCTGTAACAACCTGCCGTTAACCCTTCAAGGGCTACCCCGGTTGGGGGAAAAAAGCGCGGGGCGACCGCTACGGACATCACACCGTGGGGGAATGTCGTGGGGAACTGGTCAGGATCGCAAATCGATCAAATGATCGGGCGTTTGAAGCCTGTGCTGTCGGACGACGTCACTTTTTCGGTCGCGGTGGCCATTTTCATCGTCTCGTTGATCGTGTTGCTTTATTTGCGCCATCCGAAACACCGCCGACGTCAGCGCCGCGCAGCCCCTTGGCTATACGACGGGGACGTCGCCCCACAACCAGCCGCGTTTTCGCTCAAGCAGCGTTTGGGGGGCAAAACACGCGGTTTTCTGTTTTTGTTTGGAAAGCGTTCGCGCGGCTGCCGCTGGCGAAAAGACACGTTTCGGCCTCGGGAAGCCAGTTTCAACCGTTGGCTCTGTCTCGAGTGCAATGCGGAAGGGTATTCCAGGGATCATCGCCCCCCTGTCGTGTGCAAGAGGGCGATTAAACCTCGAGGCATCTAGAGGCCGGGGGCAGACCGTGTCACGCTCCGCGGCCGAACTGGCTCTCCACATAATCCATGATGTCTTCCATCAGCGGGCCGTTGGCGTCGGGGCCGGTAAAGCGTAGATTCCAGCCTTCGGGTGTCTTTTCGCGGCGGATGTGAAGGTCTCGACGGGGTTGAACCATGCGTCGCGGGCGTCCGGCGCGGTAGGCGCACGCAAACTGCGGCTCGCGCGCTTCGGCTTCGGCCTCTTCAAGGATGGAGCGCAAGATATTCCATTGCCCAGCCGGTGAACGGTCAGCGGAGTGCTGCAGCGCGTGCGCGATCAGCGGGCCGAGGTCGTTCCGGATCGCAGCGGCGATGCGGGTCAGTTGTGTTTGCGAAAGGGTTTCCGGGTGTGTGAGCAGGCGGTCGCCAATCTCGAACACCACCTCGGCGATGGCGCGGAGGCGGGCGCGGCGTTGCTTGTTGAGCGTCGGGTAGAGGCCGTTGACGGCGGCGTCGAGGGTGGGGAAGATTTCCTCGTCCACGGCCTGCACGATCAGGCGGCCCTTTTCCCAGGGGGAGATTTCGGCGCGGATCTCGTTCTCGGCGATCATCTTCGCCATCGCGTCGGGGATGTCGGTGGGGCGGCGGATGAAGACGGGGATCCGGGCCTCGGGGTTGTTCTTGTGGATGCGGCGAAAGACCGTGAGGCGGCGCATCCCCGAGATGAGGCCGTAGGTGGGGCCGGCGCCATTTTCATCGGTGCGCGGGGTGGAGAATTTCCAGACCTCGATCGGCTGGCGCAGGCCGGTCAGCAGGACCGACATCTCCAGCTCGGCCAGGGCGGCGTCGTCGAGCGTGGTGCGGTCGCGCGGCAGGGCATCGGCGTCGATGTCGAAGGGCGAGATGTGCTCGACCTGCGTGCCGGGCGCGGTGCCGAGGGGCAGGGCGGGTGCAGGCTGCGCGGTGTCGGGTTGGGCGTGCGCGGTCATGGAAATCCTCTCAACCAGGTGGATGGCAGAGGATTGGGCCGGGGGCGGTGAAGGAAGGGCAGTGGCTGCGTCCGGTGCGGTAGGGCGGCGGTAACGGTTGGCGCGGCGGGGCGCGGCGGGACGGGGTGCGGCGTCAGAGGCGCCGGCGGGCCGAAAGGGCGGCGGCGATGGTGCCGTCGTCGAGGTAGTCGAGCTCTCCGCCCATCGGCACGCCCTGGGCGAGGGCGGAGAGGGCGACGCCGGTGGGGGCGAGCGCGTCGGAGATGTAATGCGCGGTCGTCTGCCCCTCGACCGTGGCATTGAGGGCGAGGATGACCTCGCGCACGTTTTCCTCGCGGATGCGGGCGACGAGCTGGGGGATGCGCAGCTCCTCGGGGCCCACGGCCTCGATGGCGGAGAGCGTGCCGCCGAGCACATGGTAGCGCCCCCGGTAGCCGCCCGCGCGCTCCATCGCCCAGAGATCGGAGAGATCCTCGACCACGCAGATCTCGCCGGTGGCGCGGCGGGGATCGGCGCAGATGGCGCAGAGATCCCCCTCGGCGATATTGCCGCAGCGGGGGCAGTCGCGCGCGGTCTCGGCGACGCGGGCGATGGCGCGGGCGAGGGGTTCCATCACCAGCGCGCGCTTCCTGAGCATGTGCAGCACCGCCCGGCGGGCCGAGCGCGGACCCAGGCCCGGCAGGCGCGCCATCAGCGCGATCAGCGCCTCGATCTCGCCGGGCCGGGCGGCCATCAAAGGCCGGGCAGGTTCATGCCCGGCGGCAGGCCGAGGCTTTCGGTGACCTTCTGCACTTCCTCGCGCGAGCGTTCCTGGGCGCGGGTCTGCACGTCCTTGATGGCGGCGAGGATCAGGTCCTCCACCACTTCCTTGTCCTCGGCCGAGAAGATCGAGGGGTCGATATGCAGCCCGGTGAGCGTGCCCTTGGCGGTGGCGGTGGCCTTCACGAGGCCCGCGCCGGATTCGCCGGTGACGGTGATGCTTTCCAGTTCCTGCTGAAGGTCGGCCATCTTCTGCTGCATCTGCTGCGCGGCCTTCATCATCTTGCCCATGTCGCCCAGGCCACCCAGGCCGCCCAATCCCTTGATCATGTCGTCATCCTTTCAATTGTCCTCGAACGGGTCCCATTCATCCTCGACCTCGGGCAGGGCCTCCTCGGCGGGGGAGGGGGCGTCGGGCTCGGGGTCGCGGAAAGCGGCGATGCGGGCGGCGGGGAAGGCCGCGAAAAGGGCCTGCACCATCGGCAGGTCGCGGGCGCGGGCGGCGCGCTCGGCCTCGATGCGGGCGCGGTCTTCGGCGAGGGTGGCGCCGCCGCCGCCGCCCGCGACCGAGACGCCCCAGCGCGCGCCGGTCCAG
>CAZKSE010000211.1:0-6773 GCA_964555305.1 uncultured Rhodobacter sp.
GTCATAGTTCTTGCAGGCCCAGACATAGCCGCCCGACCATTTCATCGCGCAGGCGACCATGTCGTCGATCAGCCGGTGCTCGTAGGTGATGCCGGCGGCCTTGAACTTCGCTTCGAACTCTTCCTCGTAGACCTTCTGGAACAGGTCCTTGAACCGTCCGTCATAGGCTTTCAGGATCGTGTTCTTGGTCGACAGGTAGACCGGCCAGCCGCGCGACAGGCCATAGTTCATGCTGGCCCGCGCGAAATCGATGATCGATTCGTCGAGGTTGTACATCGCCATCGTCACGCCCGAACCCGGCGCATCGAAGACTTCCTTCTCGATCACGGTGCCATCTTCGCCGACGAACTTGATCGTCAGCTTCCCCTTGCCCGGGAAGCGGAAATCGGTGGCGCGATACTGGTCGCCAAAGGCATGACGGCCGACGACGATCGGCTGCGTCCAGCCCGGCACAAGGCGCGGCACGTTCTTGCAGATGATCGGCTCACGGAAGATCACGCCGCCCAGAATGTTGCGGATCGTCCCGTTGGGCGAGCGCCACATCTGCTTGAGGCCGAACTCCTCGACGCGCTGCTCATCCGGCGTGATCGTGGCGCATTTCACGCCGACACCGTACTGCTTGATCGCGTTTGCGGCATCGACGGTGATCTGGTCGTCGGTGCGGTCGCGTTCCTCGATGCCGAGGTCGTAGTATTTCAGGTCGATGTCGAGATAGGGCAGGATCAGTTTCTTCTTGATGAAGTCCCAGATGATCCGGGTCATCTCGTCGCCGTCAAGTTCGACGACCGGGTTGTCAACCTTGATCTTCGTCATGCTGCCCTCCGTTCTGGCGTGAGTCGATTGCGCGCCTCATAACCCAATTCGCGCGGCATGGGAAGCACAGTATGCAATTGCATACCGAAATCCTGCCGAATAACAGCCCCAGACAGGCCCGAGACCGAGTTCTGCGCGCGCCATGCGTCGCTTCGCCCCTTTCCTTTGCCGCGGCGTCGTGAAATAGGGACGTGCCAAACGAAGTATTCTGCCCAAGGAGCCGGCCGATGCAGATTCGTGAGGCATTGACCTTTGACGATGTCCTTCTGGTGCCCGCAGCCTCGTCCGTGCTGCCCGCGCAGGCCGACACCGCCACATGGGTCACGCGCGCCATCCGGATGAACATTCCGCTCCTGTCCTCGGCGATGGACACGGTCACCGAAGCGCGCATGGCGATCGCGATGGCGCAGGCGGGCGGCATGGGGGTCATTCACCGCAACCTCGACGCCGAGAAGCAGGCGCAAGAGGTTCGCCGCGTCAAGCGTTTCGAATCCGGCATCGTCTACAACCCGATCACGCTGACCCCGGACCAGACCCTCGCCGACGCCCGCGAACTGGCCGAGCGCTACAATGTCACCGGCTTTCCGGTCGTCGATGGCGGCGGGCGTGTCGTCGGCATCGTCACCAACCGCGACATGCGCTTTGCCTCGGATGACCGGACGCCGGTCCATGCCATGATGACCGCCGATAACCTGGCCGTGCTGCGCGAACCCGCCGACCGCGAGGAAGCGCGCAGCCTGATGCAGGCCCGACGGATCGAGAAACTGCTGGTGGTGGACAAGGCCGGCAAGCTGACCGGCCTGCTCACGCTGAAGGACACGGAAAAGGCCGTGCTGCACCCGATGGCCTGCAAGGATGAACTCGGCCGGTTGCGCGTTGCCGCGGCAACGACGGTCGGGGATGCGGGCTTCGAACGTTCCGCCGCGCTGATCGAGGCCGGGGTGGACCTCTTGGTGATCGACACCGCGCACGGCCATTCCGCCTCGGTCTCCGAGGCGGTGGAGCGGGTGAAGAAGCTCTCGAACGCCGTGCAGGTGGTGGCCGGCAATGTTGCCACCGCCGAAGCGACCCGCGCCCTGATCGGCGCGGGCGCCGATGCGGTCAAGGTCGGCATCGGGCCGGGGTCCATTTGCACGACGCGGGTGGTCGCGGGTGTGGGCGTGCCGCAACTGACCGCGATCCTCGATGCGACAAGCGCGGCGGGCGATATCCCCGTCATCGCCGATGGCGGGATCAAGTATTCAGGCGATTTCGCCAAGGCCATCGCCGCCGGCGCCAGTTGCGCAATGGTCGGCTCCGCCATCGCCGGCACCGACGAAAGCCCGGGCGAGGTGATCCTCTATCAGGGGCGCAGCTACAAGAGCTATCGTGGCATGGGCTCGCTCGGCGCGATGGCGCGCGGCTCGGCCGACCGCTACTTCCAGAAGGACGCCGCCAGCGACAAGCTGGTCCCCGAGGGGATCGAAGGCCAGGTTCCCTACAAGGGCGCCGTCGGCACGGTCATCCACCAGATGGTCGGCGGTCTGCGGGCCGCGATGGGCTACACCGGGAAGCGCACCATCGAGGAGATGCGGGGCAACTGCCAGTTCGTGCGGATCACCGGCGCCGGTCTGAAGGAAAGCCATGTGCACGACGTGCAGATAACGCGCGAATCGCCGAACTACCGGGCGATCTGACCCCAGCGGGACGCCAACCTTTCTCCGTCATGCGACGCGGAACCCGGTGGTTCGGACCCCGCCGGGGCCAGAATCTCGCACGCTCTTCTCCTGCTTTCGCGAATGCGCTATCCGGGTCGCACCCAGCCTGTCTGGGCAAGAAACCGGGCGGGAGGACCCCATGAAGATTACCCAGATACGGAACGCGACGCTCAGGCTCGACTTCGGCGGCGTGCGCTTTCTGATCGATCCGATGCTGGCCGATGCGGGCGCCTATCCGCCCTTTGCCGGCACCCCCAACGATCACCTGCGCAACCCCTTGGTCCCGCTGCCCAAGCCCCTGTCCGAGATCCTTGATGTCGATGCGGTCATCGTCACCCATCTGCACGCCGATCACTGGGATGGCGCCGCGGCCGAGCAGATCGCCAAGGACAAGCCGATCTTCACGCAGAACGCCGCCGACGCCGCCAGGATTTCCGAGGCCGGCTTCACGGATGTCCGTGCCCTGGACGCTGAAACCATGTTCAGGGGCGTGACGCTCACCAAGACCGCCGGGCAGCACGGATCGGACGCGGCGATGGAGAAGCTGGGCGACCGCCTGGGCCAGGTCTGCGGTGTCGTCTTCCGCCACCCCGAGGAGAAGACACTCTACCTGGCCGGCGACACGCTCTGGAACCGGCATGTCGAAACCGCCCTGACCGAGCACACGCCGGGCGTGGTCATCGTCAATGCGGGCGCGGCGCTGATAAATGCCGTGGGTCACATCATCATGGGCGAGAGCGATGTCCTGGCCGTGCACCGTGCCGCGCCATCCGCCCGGCTCATCGCCAGCCACATGGAGGCGCTGAACCACTGCACCCTGAACCGCAGCGACCTGCGCCAGTTTGCCGTCGAGCAGGGCTTTGCCGAGAAACTGGAGGTTCCCGCCGACGGCGACACGATCTCCATCTGATCGTCGAGAGATGGCGCGCGGTGACGCGGCAACTTCTTCGTGCTGCGTCGCCGCCTGATACCGACGACGGTCTCACCTCACGCGACACGCGGCACGGACTCCCGCAAGCGAGCCGACGAGGCGCGCAGATGCGGATCAGGCGCCCGTTGCGCGAAACACCGAGGCACCGACCGCAACTGCCATACGCTTGCCATACGCTTGCCATACGCCTGCCATACGCCTGCCATACGCGTATCTCAGCGGGACCGCCGGGCACGCAGCTCCCGGCTTGCCTCGCGCGCCCGGGCCGCAGGACGCCGCCACCCTCACTCACTCCCCGGGGCGCAACCGTCGGGTCATCGTGGCCGCCAACTCCGTCTGCCCCTTGGCCTGCAAGCCCGCGATGGCGCCTCGCTGGTCGCGCGCCTCGCGGTTCTGGCTCAGCTTGGACTTGGCCAGGGTGCGGCGCACGTCAATCCGAAACGCCACGATCCCATCCAGCATCTGTGCCATGAAGTCTTCCGGCGCATCCGCCATCCGCCAAGCGTCGGCACCATTCACCCGTCGTTCATGATCCCGTGTGAGCAACCCGACCGCCGCGCGTTTGTCGCGCGTCTCATGCTGGAAGCTGATCGTGCCATAGACATGAACGACCTGATAGTTCCAGGTCGGCACATGCCGATGATGCTCCGCCTTGGACGGATAGTCATTGGGCGAAATGTAGCCATCCACCCCTCGAAAGATCACCAGCACCTCCTGCCCCTCGGCGATGAGGCGGTGCATGTCGTTGGCAAGTGCCACATGGCCGATCAGCGCGCCGTCCCGCCCGACAAGAAGCGGCAGATGGTTGGCGATCAGTCCCGCCTCGGTCTGCGCGATGACGGAGGCGAGCGGTGCGGCCGCAATCAACGCGGCGATCTCGTCGCGGTCGATCTCATGGAAATGCGGTGGCACATACATCGTTCAGCTCCGCTCCGGCGCGGTGCCGGTCAGCGCCGCATGGCGGTCGCGATGCCCATCACCCGCGCCCGCGCCCGCGGGTCTGAATCGAACAGCGCGGCGAGTTGCTCGGTCATTGCCCCGGCAAGCTGATCGACATCGGTGATCGTCACCGCGCGGTCGTAGTAGCGCGTGACATCGTGGCCAATACCGATGGCCAGCAACTCGACCGCGCGGCGTTTCTCGATCATCGCGATGACGTCGCGCAGATGCTTCTCCAGATAATTCGCCGGGTTGACCGAGAGCGTCGAATCATCGACCGGCGCCCCGTCCGAGATGACCATCAGGATCTTGCGCGCCTCACGCCGGTTGACCATCCGACGGTGGGCCCATTCCAGCGCCTCGCCGTCGATATTCTCCTTCAGAAGGCCCTCTTTCATCATCAGGCCCAGATTGTCGCGCACACGCCGCCAGGGCGCGTCGGCGGACTTGTAGACGATATGGCGCAGGTCGTTCAGGCGTCCCGGCGCCTGCGGCCGGCCCTGCCCCAGCCACCGCTCGCGGCTTTGCCCGCCCTTCCAGGCGCGCGTTGTGAAACCCAGGATCTCGACCTTGACCTGGCAGCGTTCCAGCGTCCGGGCCAGAACATCGGCGCAAATCGCGGCGATACTGATCGGCCGGCCCCGCATCGAGCCCGAATTGTCCAGAAGCAACGTCACCACGGTATCGCGGAACTCGGTGTCCTTCTCGACCTTGAAGCTCAAGGGCGTCGTCGGATTTGCCACCACCCGAGCCAGCCGCGCGACATCCAGTATCCCCTCTTCGCGGTCGAACTCCCAGCTTCGGTTCTGCTGCGCCTGCAGGCGGCGCTGCAGCTTGTTCGCGAGCCGGCTCACCGCGCCTTTCAGTGGCTCGAGCTGCTGGTCCAGATAGGCACGCAGCCGTTCCAGCTCGGCCGGTTCGGCCAGTTCCTCGGCGCTCACCTCCTCGTCGAAATCGGTGGCGAAGACCGAATAATTCGGGTCCGCCTCGGAATAGGGCGGCGGTGTGGGGGGCTCGGGCGGGGCTTCGGCCTGGGTGGCTTCGGTCTCGTCGGACATCTCGTCCTCGGCGGTCTCGTCATAGACCGCCTCCATCTCGGCGCTTTCCTGCCGCGGGCCTTCCTCAGCGGCGTCGCTGTCGTCCTGCTGTTCCTCCTGATCGCCCTGAGCATCGGGGTTCTCGGGGGCGTCGGCCTGTTCCTCTTCGGCGCTTTCCTCCTCACCCTGCTCGTCGGGGTCGTCGCCCAACTGGTCGCCGTAGCCGAGATCCTCGATCACCTTGCGCGCGAAACGAGCGAAGGCGGCCTGATCCGACAGCACCCGTTCCAAGCCTTCGAGCGTATTGCCTGCCTGGCTCTCGACGAAGGGGCGCCACAGTTCCGCCACCGTCTCTGCCCCCTTGGGTAGCGTCCGGCCGGTCGCCATCTGCCGGATCAGATACCCGGCGGCCACGGGCAGGGGCGCCTCGGCCTGGCTACGGATCTGGGAATAGCCCTTGCGCTCGGCCTCATGCGCGATGCGCGCGTCGATGTTCGACGCGGTGCCCGGCATATGGCGTGCGCCCACCGCCTCGCAGCGGGCGGTTTCCATCGCCTCGTATAGATCACGCGCCATCTGCCCCTGGGGCATGTAGCGCGCGTGCGTCGCCCCGCTGTGGAACCGTCGCTTCAGTGCGAAGCCATCTGCCGTGCCGCGGGCCAGCAACACCTCGTCGCGGGTCATGCGCCGCGTGACCTGCGGCAGTCGCATCGCATCACCCGTCATCCCCGGCGGATCGACCGAGAAGCTGACCGTGATCTCGGCATCATCGGCCATGACCTTGGTGGTCTCGGCGAGGGCCTTCTTGAAGGGATCGGCGGGATTGTCGGAGGCGCGGGTCATAGGTCGAGATAAAGCACCGCGAGGCCACCGGGGCAAGAGGAAGCAGAACGCTGCGCATGCGCGCACAGGACCCGTGCGCGCATGCCTTTTGACAAACGCCCCCCGCGCCACGATGTGAAGGCAGACGAACACAGGAGGCTCGTATGTCTGACAAACCCCGCATTGCTATCATCGTTGGCTCCACCCGCGACGCGCGTTTCGGCGCCAAGCCGGCGGAATGGATCCTGGAACAAGCCCGCGCCCGCGGCGACTGGGACGTGGAAATGGTCGATCTCAAGGAATTCGACCTGCCCCTCTTCAATGAGGTCGCCTCGAACGCCTGGATGCCGAGCGAGGATCCGCGCGCTGTGGCCTGGCAGAAGAAAGTTGGCGAATTCGACGGCTACATCTTCGTCACGCCGGAATACAACCGTTCGATCACCGGCGCGCTGAAGAACGCTCTCGACCAGGCCTATGTCGAATGGAACCGCAAGGCTTTCGGGATCGTCAGCTACGGCTCGGTCGGCGGCACCC
>CAZKSE010000212.1:0-6757 GCA_964555305.1 uncultured Rhodobacter sp.
ATAACCAAATTCCTACGTGAAATCAGTTGAATGCGCATTGTTCAGGCCGAACGAATGAGACGATTCCGTCGCGCGTGATTTTGCAGACTCTCTTGTGGCAAGTGAGGCCGGCTACCTACCACATCTTGTGCGTTTGGACGGAAGGGCCGCGTCTTGGTGGCGAACTGCACCGGGCGCCGCCGCACGAACCGGACACGGAACGGGTCAAAGACCGAGGGCGGTGCGAAATCCGTCGGGGTCGTCGATCTGCAGGCGCACCGGAAGGGTCAGGACCTTGTGGCGCATCGCCGGGGGAAGGCGGACGGCATCCTTTTCGGTGGTGACCAGCTGCGCGCCCAGCGATTTCGCCTCGTGCTCCAGCCGGGTCAGCAGCGCCGTGCCGATGGGCTGGTGGTCATCCAGCGGCTGGGCGCGCGCGATCTGCACGCCGAGGTTTTCAAGCGTGTCGAAGAACTTCTGCGGCCGCCCGATCCCGGCGAAGGCAAGCGCGCGCAGGCCCTGCCAGATCATCCCGGTTTGCAGCGGCGCAAGCCGTGCGGTGTAGACCGGCAGCGACCCCAGCGCCGCGCCCCAGCGGGCGCGGAACCGCGCCTGAGCCTCGTCCTCGCCGATGGAAAGGACCAGATCGGCGCGGGCAAGACCCGCGGCGACAGGCTCGCGCAGCGGGCCGGCGGGCAGGCAGCGGCCGTTGCCGAAGCCGGTTTCGGCATCGACAACGACAATGGCGCGCGTCTTGACGACCGCGGGGTTCTGAAACCCGTCGTCGAGCAGCACGACATCGGCGCCGGCCTGCTGCGCGGCGCGGACGCCGACGGCGCGGTCGCGGGCGATCCAGCAGGGGACGAAGGCGGCGATCAGCAGGGGCTCGTCGCCGACATCACCCGCCGCGTGGCGGCGGGGATCGACCTGGAGCGGGCCGGTGAGCCGCCCCCCGTGCCCGCGCGAGACGACATGCACGGCGCGGCCGCGATCCGTCAGCATCTGCGCCAGCGCAATGGTCGCGGGCGTCTTGCCGGTGCCGCCGACACTGAGGTTGCCCAGGCAGATCACCGGCACATCGGCCTGCCAGCCCGGCCGCGCGACCCGCGCCGCCGTCGCGCGCCCATAGACCCAGCCCAGCGGGGCCAGCAGGCGGGCCTGCCAGCCGGGGCGTTCGGGCAGGTTGAACCAGAAACCGGGCGGTTTCATCGCCTGCCCCCAGTCCCGTGGCCGTTGCCATTGCCGTTGCCGTTGCGCAATGCGTCGCAGATGCGCTTGGCGAGCGTATGCGTGGCGTCGGAGCCTTCGGTGGCGATGCTCCAGGCTTTCAGCGCCGCGTCGGCGCCGATGTCGGGCGCCAGAAGCGCCGCGACGGCATCGCCCAGTTCGTTCGGACCGGCGATCCGGCGCGCGGCCTGGGCCTGGCGCAGGCGGTCCAGGAACGGTCGGTCGGCGGGGCTGGCTTGCGGGCCGAAGACCAGCGCCGAGCCCAGCGAGGCCGCCAGAACGGGCGCGGGCGAGCCCGCATCGCGGCTGAGGGTGCCGCCGAGATAGCAGATCGAGGCCAGGCGCAGAAACAGGCCCGGTTCTTCCTCGGCATCGGCGATATAGACCTGCGTGGTTTCGGTGATTTCCTGATCGGGGGCGCGGCGGGCGCAGACGAAGCCCACGTCGCGCGCGCGCTCGGCCAGGTCGGCGCCGCGAGCGGGATCGCGCGGCGCGAGGATCAGGAACAGCCGATGCGCGCGCCGCAGCGCCTGCACATGCGCCAGAAGCGTCGCTTCCTCCTCGGCCTCGGGTAGGGACCAGGCGAACCAGCAGGGGCGGTGGCCGAGCGTGTCGCGCATTGCCTCAAGCTCGAAGGCATTGCAGGGGGGCGCGGGCGGGTGCCGGGCCAGCGGGCCTGTGGGCGTCACCGCGACATGCGCGGGGGCGAGGCTGCGCAGATAGGCGGCGCTCTCGGCATCGACGGTGTGGATTTCGGTCATCGCGCCGAGAAGGCCGCGCAGGAAGCCCGGCCAGAACTGCCACCGCCCGGGCAGGATCGGGCGGCGGACATCGACCAGCTGGATCGCCAAGCCACGGCGCTGCGCGATGTCGATCAGCAGGGGCGGCAGGACCGCGCCGGCAAGGATCAGCAACGCGGGTTCGTGGCGGTCGAGGAAGGCTGCGATCGCCTCGGGCGCGTCGTCGGGGCCGGGGTGTGGCCCGCCGGTCAGGAGCGTCGCCGGCGCACCGCGTAACTCGGCCATCTGGCGGACGAGAAGCGTGAGCGTTTGCGCGGCCTCGGCGTCGGTGGCGTGCAGCCAGACGCAGGGTCGCCGCCCGGGCGCGGCCGCCGGAGAGGGGGCGGAGGCGCCGCGAACCGGCCGTCCGCGTCCCATCCGGTAGGCCCAGAGGCCCGGGATCGCCCCCCGCGCCGCGCTCATGGCGTGCCTCAGCCCTCGACGGGGCGGGTGGGGCTGTTCTCGTTGCTTTCCTCAAGCAGCCGGTGCAGATGCGCGATGAAATAGCGGGTCGTGGCGTGATCGACGGTGCGCTGCGCCTCGGCCTTCCAGGCGCGATGGGCGCTGGCGTAATCGGGGAAGAGGCCGACGATATGAGCGGCGGCGGGATCGACGAACTCGGTCGAATCGGGGGCGATCAGCTCGCCGCCGAAGACGAGGTGGAGGCGTTGGGTCATCAGGGGCTCCATCCGGGGATTGCGGTCGCGCGCAACCTAACGCGCGGGGGCGGCGGGGGGAACCGGGGGCGTGGGCTTTTCGACGCCCAGGGCCTGCAGGAGCCCCGCGTGCAGGAGACGCGGCGCGGCCAGCACGCCGGCGTTGCGCGCAGAGGGCGTGTTGAAGGTAAGCGGCGCGCCGTGGCGGTCGGTGACCTGCGCGCCGGCCTCGGCGGCGATCAGCGCGGCGGCGGCGATGTCCCAGTCCCAGGCGTCGCGCAGGGTGATCATCGCGTCGAAGCGCCCCTCGCCGATCAGCGCCAGCCGCCAGGCGAGCGAGGGACGGAAATGCCGCTCCAGCGCGGGCAGGCCGCCGGGCCAGTGGCGCGCCTCCAGCATCGGGCGGGCGGCCAGGACGCGGGCGCCGGTCAGCACCCCGCGCGGCGAGACGGTCAGCGGCTGGTCGCCCAGCCAGGCCCCCTGTCCGGCGATGGCGCGGTAGGTGAGGTTCAGCAGCGGCAGGTGCACGACCGCGGCGACCGGCCGGCCGGCGACGACGACCGCAAGCGCATGGGCGAAGCTTTTCTGCCCGTCGATGAAGGCGCGGGTGCCGTCGATCGGATCGATGACAAAGGTCGCGGCGGCGGAAAGCCGGGTCGGATCGGCGAGCGAATCGCTTTCCTCGGACAGCCAGCCGTAGCCCGGGCGCGCGGCGGCCAGATGCGCGTGGAGATAGGCGTTGACCTCCAGATCGGCGGCGGTGACCGGCCCCTGCCCGCCGCCCTTGTCCCATCGGCGCACATCGGTGCCGAAATGGCGCGCGGCGATCAGGCCCGCGCCCGCGGCCGCCTCGGTCAGAAGGGCGAGGTCCGCCGCAGAGTCAAGCGGCTCAGGCCCCGGCAATCGTCAACCCCTCGACCAGCAGCGAGGGCACGCGGGTCGACAGATGCGGCCGGGCGTCGTTGGCCGGGATGAGGCGCATCAGCATGTCGCGCAGGTTGCCGGCGATGGTGCATTCGTTGACCGGGTAGCGGATCTCGCCCCCCTCGACCCAGAAGCCGGAGGCGCCGCGGGAATAGTCGCCGGTGGTCGGGTTGATCGTCGCCCCGATGAGCGAGGTGACCAGAAGACCGGTACCCATCGCGGCGATCAGCGCGTCGCGGCTCTGCGCGCCCGGGGACAGTTCCAGGTTCGACAGGCTCGGCGAGGGCGGCGCCGAGGGGCCGCGGGTGGCATTGGCGGTGCTCTCCAGCCCCAGCTTGCGCGCGGTGCCTAGATCCAGCACCCATCCTTGCAGAACCCCGTCGCGGACCAGATGGCGGCGCGCGGTCGGCAGTCCCTCGGCATCGAAGGGGCGGGTGCCGGCGATGCGCGGGCGGTGCGGATCCTCGATCAGGTCGATGCCCGCGGGCAGCACGGCCGCGCCCATCGCATCGCGCAGCCAGCTGGCGCCGCGGGCGATGGCGGTGCCGTTGATCGCCGAGCCGAGATGCATGATCAGCGAGGCCGCCACCCGTTCGTCATAGAGAACCGGAAAGGCGCCCGATGGGGGCTTGCGCGGGCCGCTGCGCGCTGCGGCGCGTTCGCCGGCCTCGCGCCCGATCAGCGCGGCATCGGGCAGATCGGCGGCGAAGATGCGCGATTCGCTCGACCAGTCGCGCTCCATCCCCGTGCCCTCGCCGGTGATCGCAACGCAGGAAATCGAGCGGCCGCTGCGGCGATAGCCCCCGGCAAAACCGTTCGAGGCGGCGAGGAACAGTTCACGCTGCCCGTAGCCGGCCGAGGCCTGGTCGATCCGGCTGATCCCCTTGACCGACAGGGCCGCGGCTTCGGCGCGGCGGGCATCTTCCAGCAAGGCCTCGGGCGCGGGTTCGGCGGTGGGATCGAAAAGCTCGAACCCTTCGGCGTCGCGGCGGGCGGAAAGCTGCGCGGGATCGGCAAGACCCGCCCAGGGATCCTCGGGCGCTTCGCGGGCCATCGCCACCGCACGTTCGGCCATCCGCGCCAGCGTGTCGGGCCGTGCGTCCGACGACGAGACGCAGGCCTGCCGCCGGCCGATCAGGACGCGCAGGCCCAGATCCATCCCTTCGGAGCGGTCGGCCTGTTCCAGCGTGCCGTCGCGCACATCGACCGACACCGACGTGCCGGTGACGATGACGGCATCGGCCGCCTCGGCCCCGGCGCGTTCCGCCGCGCGCAGAAGGGCGGCGGCGAGGTCGGCGTGGCTTTGGCTCTCGGACATGCGGCTTCCCCCGGGTTTGCGTGCGACCAGATAGCCCGCGCGGGGGGCGAAGAAAAGCGCGCCCTCAGCCGGCGGTCAGCATGTAGCCCTCGCCGCGGACGGTTTGCAGGTAGCGCGGACGCTTCGGATCGGGCTCGATCTTGCGGCGAAGGCGGGTGATCTGGACATCGACGGCGCGTTCCTGCGCCTGGTCGCCGGTGCCGCCGCGATCACGGCCCAGTTGATCCACCAGCGCCTCGCGGCTGATCACCTCGCCCGGGTGGGCGGCGAAGATGCGCATCAGCGCGGCCTCGGTCTGGGTCAGGCGGATCGGCGTGCCGCCGTCGCGCAGTTCGCCCGAGTCGGGCTCGTAGCGCATCCGGCCCAGCATCAGAACGGCCGGCGACGGCGCGGCGGGCGGCTGGGGCGCGCGGCGCAGGATCGCGTTGATTCGCAGCACCAGTTCGCGCGGCTCGAAGGGTTTGGCGATATAATCGTCGGCGCCGGCTTCCAGCCCGGCGATGCGGTCGTCGGTTTCGCCGCGTGCGGTCAGCAGGATCACCGGCGTTTCGGCCTGGGTGCGCAGCCAGCGGGTCAGGCTGACGCCATCCTCGCCCGGCATCATCACGTCCAGCACCACCAGATCGAAGGACAGCCCCGCCAGAAGCCGCCGCGCCTGCGCCGCATCGCGCGCGCCGGTGACAAGGTAGCCCTGCCGGATCAGGTATTTCTGCAAGAGCGCGCGAATGCGTTCGTCGTCATCGACCACCAGCAGATGCGCTTCGGGCGGCAGGGGCGCGTCGGTCATGATCTTGCGTCCTTCAGGGCCATGTAATGTTCGCGGCTGGCGTCATCCATCATCGCCTCCAGCACCTTTCGAAAACCTGCGACCGCATCGGGGCCGGCGGCGCGGTAGGCCGCCCGCATCCGCGCGCGCTGCGCCTCGGAAAGCTGGCGTTCCAGCGCCGCGCCCTCCTCGGTCAGGTAAAGATGCCGCTCGCGCCGGTCGCGCTGGCCGACGCGGCTTTCGACCAGCCCATCCTCGAT
The DNA here is from genome assembly GCA_964555305.1 of uncultured Rhodobacter sp. Classification (GTDB taxonomy): domain Bacteria; phylum Pseudomonadota; class Alphaproteobacteria; order Rhodobacterales; family Rhodobacteraceae; genus Pararhodobacter. The sequence continues at coordinate 5,910 of CAZKSE010000212.1, forward strand.
CAGCGTGCGCAGGACGCGGTTGAGCGACTGCTTGGTCACGCCGAGGACCGACAGCAGGTTGTTCACCGTGGTGCCATGCGCGCGGTTGATGAAATGCAGTGCCCGGTGATGCGCCCGGCCATAAGACATCTCCGCCAGGATCCGGTCCGGATCGGCGGTGAAGCCGCGATAGGCGAAGAACATCGCCTCGATGCCCTTGCGGAGCTGTTCGTCGGTGAGGAACAGCAGGTTCTCCCCGGTGGTGCCGGTATCGGCCATCTGCTCTGCCTCGTCTGCCACGCGATCCGCGGAATTCTTCCGATCCGCCGCGGCATTTTATGTCAGTCTTGTTGACTTTCCAAGAATCAATTGCTAGCCGTGACCCGATTTGGCGCAAGAATATGTCCGCTTCGGACTTATCGGGCGCAACATTCGCAAACGGAGGGGCGGCGATGGCCGGATATGACGACAAGGACGGGTTCATCTGGATGGACGGCGCGCTGGTGCCCTGGCGCGAGGCGAATGTGCATATCCTGACCCATGCGCTGCACTATGCCTCCTCGGTCTTCGAGGGGGAGCGGTGTTACAACGGCAAGATCTTCAAGAGCCGCGAACATTCCGAGCGGCTGCTGGAATCGGGGCGGCTTCTGGACATGCCGATCCCGTGGTCGGTCGACCAGATCGAGGCCGCCAAGGTCGAGGTGCTGAAGGCCAACAACCTGGACGAGGCCTACGTTCGCGCCGTCGCCTGGCGCGGCGCGGGCGAGGATATGGGCGTCGCCTCGCGCCGCAACCCGGTACGGCTGGCCATCGCCGCCTGGGAATGGGGCGCCTATTACGGCGATGCCAAGATGCAGGGCGCCAAGCTC
>CAZKSE010000213.1:0-6745 GCA_964555305.1 uncultured Rhodobacter sp.
ATCACAAACAAAAGCCGCTGGGAATCCTGCGATTCAAGTTTCCGCCGAAATGCTTCAGTATGACGATATCCGGCCGATGATGGATCACGCAGTTGCGACAGGCAATGTCGAACTTTGGGACTTTTTCGTTCACTCGCACAACTTCTATCGAGCGCGAGGGGAAAGGGGCCCGGACGAGCTTCGAAATTATGCTCGACAGCAAGCGCTTCAGAATCCGGATTTCCTCGCCAGGTGGGCACTCAGGCAACGCCGACAATTCCGCAGCTGGCGGCAAAATCGCGAACGGCGCTATCGCTTTCAGGCCCGTCGGCGGCGTCGAGAGCGCGCAGCTGAAGGCAAGGCGGTCAGATCACTGACCAGAGATCGCGGCATTATCGAAGCTGGCCAACACAAAGGCTGGTTGACCTACATCGCGCGCTGTTACCTGGTTCAACCGAACGACATGGACGAGCTTACGCGTGGGCTGATCGACGTAGGCGCGTCCCTGCGGAACTATCTCCGCACTGTCGGCGATGACATCCCGACTTTGGAACAGAGTGCGTTGGGCACCGCTCGCACAAGCGTTGTCAGGCTCCATGCCGCCTGCGTCGCCGAGTTTAGAGCTACCCGTGACCTGTCACAGATTGATCGGCGCGTCCTTGCCGCGGTCCGAACAGACATCGGTGGATACAATTGGGGCAGTGAGGGTGAACGCGAGCGGTTCGAGGAAGCAGTCGATGTAACGCTTTTTCGCAACGCGGCCGATGCAGACGCGTTCATAACAGGTTACGTTGAAGCTCAGCTCGCCTCTGGAAGCGAAACGGCAGACGTAAGCTGGCTGGAACGAAAGCCAATGTTCCATTTCCTTCTGCCAAAGCGTCCTTTGGAATGGTTGCGCAAGTTTCCGGCCATTGCACACCACCCCTTAAACCGGCTCTTCGACATGGCTGTTCGCTACGGGGATCGCGCAGACCTGCTTTCCTTGATCAGGGAGCGCTGTGCAGACCTTGATTCCGGCATGCTTCCCCACAGGCTTGAAGCCCAAAGGCGCTTTTGGTTCCTTCGCCACTTCTGGTTCTTGGACGACGATCAGTCAGCGGTCTGGTCGGTTCTTGATCGGAACCCTGATTTCATCTTCGAACTCGAACACATCCGAAGTGACCAGAGAGGGGACGATGCGACATGGCCCGACCTGAGTGCCGCGAAAATTGCGCGCATCTTGGACACGTTCATTGACCGCTGGCCGCCTGTCCCACTTCCTTCAAGTTGGGGAACTGGTAGCCCGAAGCCGGAATCCGCCTATCGTTATCTGACTGACATCGTCTACATGATAGGACGGGATACGACGGACGCTGTCTTGCCGGTTCTGGATGGCCTTCTCGCCGATCCTCGGATGGCACCGTTTCACAGAAATCTGCGGAGCATACGGGCGGCGAGCAGGCGCACAAGATCCCTACGCGACTTCACACCACCCAGCGCCGCAGCCGTCAGAGGGGCACTTGATCAGGGACGGCCAGCCAGCGTTGAACATATGCGCCGCGTCGTTGTCGAGTTCCTTGGACGCCTACAGGACGATGTCCTCGGCGGTGATCTTGGGGTGATCGACCAGTTCTACGAGAAAGGACAGCGGCTTGGCGAGAACGCCGCGACGAAGCGCATCGTAAACTGGCTGAGACCTCGCCTTGAACCCCTTGGGTTTGTGGACGTGATTGAACATCAGCTTGCGGGCGGCAATCGATGCGACATCACATGCTCTATCCAAACGCCTGCGGGGCGCAGGATGTTGGTTGTGGAAGTCAAAGGCCAATGGAATGCTGAACTTTTCACAGCTGCCCAGATGCAGCTTGCAGATCGCTACGCAGTACACCCAACAGCAGAAGAACAGGGTGTCTATCTGGTTCTCTGGTTTGGGGCGAATGAAAAGATCGCAGGCCTAAGGAACCACGATAACTTGCAGGCATCTGGTCTGAAAAAGAAACTCGAAGAAGGCTTGCCCGCCGAGCTTGTGGGCAAGATTGATGTTGTGGTTCTTGACCTCTCCAGGCGTTAAAGGTCGGCGCTGGCCTCCCCTCTACCGGCAGACCCGCGCCTGGTCGCGAAGGACCGCGTAGTCGCTGAGCATCCTGACAATGACGGCCCCTTCCGGCAACGCTTCGACCTCGCCGCCCGCCCGCGCCTGCTCGGCAGCCGTGTAGTCAACCACGGGTGGGCAGGGCGCGCGGGTCTCAGAACCGCCCATCGCGCAGGCGCTCAGCGAGAGCATCACGATCAGGAGGGCGGCGGGCGGCGGCGTCGAGCATCTGGCGGTGGATGGCATCGCTTCTCTCTCTGGCATCAAGCCGTTCGGCGGCGCGCCCAGCGCGTTCACCGGCGCGGCGCAGGTTCAGCAGGAACAGCAGGATCGTTGCGGCGGTGAGGATCAGGCCCAGCGCCTTTCGCGCCGGGCCATGGGTCGGAAGCCAGCTGATCACCGCTGGCCCCGCTTCCAGTCGTCTAGCCGGGCGTGGATGGTGACGGCGATGCCGATCAGCGCGATGGCGATCAGCACCCAGCGCAGCGTGTCGAGGTAGGGCAACAGCAGCTGGATCGTGGACTGGGTTTCCGCAAGGACGTCCTGCAGCACTTCCACCCCGGCCGCGCCGACGGTGGCCGCCCCAGCCGCGCCGCCACCGCGCAGGGTGCGGCTTTCCGACAGGACTTCGCGCGCAGGCGGCAGTTCCGGCGCGAAGGGCACGGGCCGCGCCGGGAAAGGATCGCCCCAGGACCGGGCAGGTCCGAGGTCGATGTGCATGAAGCCGGAGCGCGGATAGTATCCGAACCCCAGGAAGCCCACCGCCCGCGCCGCCGCCTCGAAGGCTGCGGGATCGTGGTTCGCCATGGCGATGTCGAAGGCAGTGCCCTGCATGTGTTTCGAGGCAGGGGCCCCGCCGACGGCTCGGTTGTGTTCCGGGCTGCGATAGGCGGAGCGGATGATCAGCGGCTTGCCCAGCCGGTCGCGCAGGGCCTGCAGCTTGTCCATTGCTTCGGTGTTGATCTTGATAGCGCCGGTGCCGCGGCAGGCGATCTCGGCGGCCGAGAAGTTCGGCCAACGCCATGCAGTCGCGGGCACGTCGCGCCAGTGGGGGTAGGTCAGGGTGGGCATCGTGGATCCTCCAGATGAAAAAACCCGCCTCTTGGGCGGGGGACATGGTCGTTGTGGTGTGGTCGCCAGGCGGTCAGTCTGATCGGCCGCGCTGGAAGGCGTCGAACAGCATGTCCCGCATCGACCGGATGTCAGTCTCGATCCGGTCGAGGCGGTCGCCGTCAGCCTTCCGATCTTCGCTGCGCTGGCGGTCAATGCGGTCCCGGTCGGCGATCAGTTCCCGGTCGAGGCGGTCCAGCAAGGCCTCGTTGGTGAAGGCCTTGCGGGTGATCGCCGCGATCAGGGCCATGGTGCCGCCGATCAGGGCGGTCAGCGCAGCGGTGATCCCGTGGTCCCGAAAGGCCCGCGCGACCTCCCCGGCGAGACTGGTCTGGTCGTTCATGATGATCCTTTCATTGCCGCGGGCTGCGGTCGGTCAGAAGTCGGTTTCGAGGTAGACCCCGGCGCAGTCGTAGGCGACGGCAGCGGCCGTCGCGCCGGTGTTCAGGAACAGCCTCGGCGACAGGAATTGCGTTGCGGCGGGCAGATCGGCGGTGATCTCCTGCTCGAAGACCGCGCCGGAGACCTCATCGACGACGCGCACCCAGACAGAGCTGCCGTTCGGCGGCGCGGCGATGAAGAGGGTCAGCACCCCGCCGGTGGCGATGGCGAAACTCGTCCCCATGTCGGTCAGGGTCGGTGCGCCCGTTCCGTCGTTGGCCACCAACTGCCATCGGGTGTGCGTCCCGCGCTGGAAGCCGATGCCGATGCAGTTGATGGCGGCGGCCAGCGTCAGGGTGGTGGCGAGCGCTGCGGTAGAGCCGTAGAGGCCGAAGAACCCCATCCCGGTCGCCTGCAGGGTCGTCAGCGAAATCCGTGTCACGAAGGTCCAGCCGCCCAAGCCCGCCGCATTCCCGCGCCAGCAGGCCCAGCCTGCGGAGCGCTGGTCGGCGACGGAGTCCACCACGGCCGCCGAGGTCAGGCGCCAGCGGCGCATGCTGGCAGCGAGGTTCGTGGCTGCGAGCGTCGGGTGCGAAACGGTGCCGACCGAGGTGATCGGCATGCCTTCAGTGGTGATTGTTGTCGTGACGGATGGCGACCACGTCGCAATGCGGTTCACCCCGAAGTGCGGCTGCAGGGGAAAGTCCCGGCCGGAGCGGCGCATCACATCGATCCACGGGGCGCCAGCTCGGTTGCGGGCATAGACGGCGGCCTTGCCGGTGGGCGGAGGGGATGGCGCGGCCGCCAGCCCCGGCAGGACTGTCGGCTGCGGCAGTTCCATCTGGCCACTCGCGCGGTCGATCCTGATGGCATCGAAGAAGGCCGACCCGTCCGGGCTGACCTTGAAGCTGAAGTCGTCGTTGCCGAGCAACCCTATCAGCGCGCGGGCGGAAAAGCCGGTCTTGAAGGCGAAGGCGGCATCGTTCGCCGGGGCCGCCTTGTTCACGGTGGCTTCGATACCGGCGCCTGCGTTGTTCAGCAGCACCGCAGGCGTGTTGATGGACAGACGGTTGAAGCTGTCGGCCGTTGCCCCGCCGAGGCCCAAGAGCTGCGCGGTCAGGTTCGCCTGCGGCATGCCGACCTGAGTGACGGCATTAGCGAAGGTGACCGTCGGTGTGTTGATGACGGTCGTGCCCCCGGCCCCTGCCGTGGCCGAACCGATGTTGACGACCGTCGTGGATCCGGACGCGCCGCCGGTCCCGATGTTTACCGTCTTGGTGACGCCGGTCGTCGTGGCGCCGGTACCCACGCCGTAGGTCGCGGTCGTCGTGGCCGTGCCGATCGATGCGCTGGCGGCCGACACTGTCACGGTTCCAGACGCCGTGAGCGTCCCAGAGAAGGTCTTGTTCCCGGAGAAGGTCTGCGTGCCGGCAAGGATCGCCAGCTCCGACGAGGTGTTGGGCAGTATAAAGCTGCGCGTGGTGCCCGCGCTGATCCCTGCCAGCGAGAAGGTGGCCTTCTTCGTCGGGTCCGCATCGTTCACCAGGCTGAAGACCGCATCCGAGACGTCGCGCGGCTCGCCCACCACCTCCCAGGCGCTGCCGGTCCAGACGAGGAACAGGCCTTCCGCCGCGACCCAGACCAGCCAGCCGGTTCGCGGCACGAGGCGGATCCACGCACCATCCACCCAGAAGGCGATGTTCAGGTCCCACCCCGCCCAGAGGCCAGTCGCGCCTGAGGCCACCAGATGGCGGTTGCCGTCGGCCGGGCTGGCCGGGGGCGCCGTCCGCGTGCGGTCGAGGACCGAGAGCTGCACCATGGCATCGAGCAGGCGCAGGGCCTCGTTATGGGTGACATGCTTCTGCGCCTGCGCCGCCAGAAGATAGGGCAGACCCAGGTGGGTGGTGGTGTCGGACATGGGAAATCCCGTCAGAACTGGAGGGTTACGGTCGCGGGCGTGCCGCGGCCGAGGCTGTTCGAGAGCTGGAAGATGCGGATCGCCAGCGCCTGGCCGGGGCCGAGCGGTGCACCCCAATCGGTACTCTGCTGGGCAGCGGTGTAGAGGACGGAGGTCGTGCTGCTGGTCAGCGTCCGCTTGACGGTCGTCCCGTCGAGGATCTGGACGTCGTAGGATTCGAGGTCCTCGGCCAGCGGCACCTCGAACTGCTCCCAGGCATCGGCCACGAGCGCCCGGGACCGCCGCGTCCAACGGATGGTCAGATCGCCGGGGCTGTGCGCCGTTCGCCATGGCTGTTCGACATGGACCGGCGCGAAGGGGACAAGGCCCCGCCCGGTCGGCGCAAAGCCCACTGCGGCGTAGCTCGCATCGCTGACCGCGCGCGCGGCCGGGCCCACGCGCCAGTTCCATGGCAGGCCGAGATCGGCCTCGGCGATGGGCAGCGATGCCAGCGTTGCATCCAGCACCACGACCCGCGCTCCGGCCGGGGCGGGATTGCCCATGGCATGTTCCGTTCCGCGCTGGCCGCGCAGGAGGCGGTTCAGGCGGTACCGGCCGGGAGCGATCAGTTCGGAAGCTCCGGCCTGCACGATCTCCCACTTGCCAGCGGCGGTCTCGACCGCCAGCGCATTCGCTCCGCCGAACAAGGCGACGTCGGTCACGCTTTCCAGTGTGCCTGACAGGAGATCGACCACCAGCGCGTTGCCGAGATCGAAGCGTGAGGTGGGGCCCGGAAAGAATTCGAAGGCCAGCGTGCCGATCCGGGCCCGACTGCCGAAGGTGGTCAGCAGATTGAACCTATCCGTCGAGGCGCTGCGGAAGACGGCGATCTCGCCCGGCCAGGGGCTGGCATGGGCGGCGATCAGGGGGCGATGCGCGGGCTGGTCCTCAGAAATCTGCGGAAGGTCCAGCATCACCACTTCCGGCATCCCGAAGACGACGGGGCTGGCGAGCGAGGCCGGGCGGGGATCGCCGGGTGGAAGATCGTAGGCGGCCCGGTCCTGGCGCACCGCCTCCATCCCGCGCGCCTCGGCATCTGCGACGGAGACCAGCCGGAACTCGACCTCGCGACCGTCATGCGCGAGCCGGATGACATCTGCAGGGTCAAGCGCCAACCGCGAGGGCGGCAGGCGGAAGGTCGCGCTCTCGCGTCCGATCCACGCTTCTATAAGTGCCCGGCGGCAGCGGCGTTCGGCCTCTTCGGGCGGAATCGCCATGGGGAAGCTCTCGGAGGCGATCCGGGTGGA
>CAZKSE010000214.1:0-6687 GCA_964555305.1 uncultured Rhodobacter sp.
AGGGGCGCGCGCGGCGGGCGCGGCGCTGCTGCGGCTAAGGCTGCCACCCCCGTTACCGCCGCCATTTCCACCCGTGGGCGGGGGCGGGCTGTCCTGCAGGCGGCGCAGCAGTTCCTCGGGCGTGGGCAGGTCGGCGACATGGGTGAGGCGGATCACCGCCATCTCCGCGGCCATCATCGCGTTCGGGGCCAGCGCCACCTCCTCCAGCGATTTCAGGAGCATCTGCCAGAAGCGGGCAAGAATGCGCATCGACAGCCGTTCGGCGAGCGCGAGGCCGCGGGCGCGTTCGTCGGGCGGGACGGTCGGGTCCTCGGCGGCGGCGGGCGTGATCTTGATGACGCTGAGCCAATGGGAAATCTCGGCCAGGTCCCGCAGCACAGCGGCCGGGTCGGCGCCGTCGGCGTACTGCGCGGACAGCTCGTTCAGCGCGCCGGCCGCATCGCCCCTGAGGATCGCTTCCATCAGGTCCATGACCCGGCCGCGATCCGCGAGGCCCAGCATCGCGCGCACCTGATCGGCGCCGGTCTCGCCCGCGCCGTGGCTGATCGCCTGATCGAGCAGGCTCATCGCGTCACGGACCGAGCCTTCGGCGGCGCGCGTGACCAGGGCCAGCGCGTCGCGGTCGATGCGCGCGCCCTCCTTGCCGGCGATCCCGGCGAGGTGGTCGATCATCACCTCGGGCTCCACCCGGCGCAGGTCGAACCGCTGGCAGCGGCTGAGCACGGTGACCGGCACTTTGCGGATCTCGGTGGTGGCGAAGATGAATTTCACATGCGGGGGCGGTTCCTCGAGTGTTTTCAGAAGCGCGTTGAAAGCCGAGTTCGACAGCATGTGGACTTCGTCGATGATGTAGATCTTGTAGCGCGCCGACGCCGCCCGGTAGGCGACCGAGTCGATGATCTCGCGGATGTCGCCGACGCCGGTGCGGCTGGCCGCGTCCATCTCCAGCACATCGACATGCCGCCCCTCGGCGATGGCGCGGCAGTTTTCGCATTGGCCGCAGGGGTCAGTGGTGGGCCCGCCCTGGCCGTCGGGGCCGATGCAGTTGAGGCCCTTGGCGATGATCCGCGCGGTGGTGGTCTTGCCGGTGCCGCGGATGCCGGTCATCAGGAAGGCGTGGTGGATCCGGTCGGCGGCAAAGGCGTTCTTCAGCGTGCGCACCATCGCCTCCTGCCCGATCAGGTCGGCGAAGGTCTCGGGCCGGTATTTCCGGGCGAGGACCTGGTAGGCGGCCTGGGTGGCGGGTGCGTCGCTCATCATACATCACGGGGGCTGCTTGGTCCGCCGCAAGGTAGACGGTGGCCCGGGGCGGGACAAGGGCGGCGCGGAGGTCCGGGCGCGGGGAATGAAAAAAGGCGCGGTGCAGATGCACCCCGCCTCTGTTTGTGCGTTGCGTCCGACTCAGGCGGCCTGACGCCGACGGCGGCTGTAGACTCCCAGACCGCCGAGTGCGGTCAGCAGCAGCCAGCCGGCGGCTGGCAGCGGGATCGGGGCCACGCCATTCGGATCTTCGCCGGTGATCTCGGCGCGGATCTTGCGGATGACCGCATCTTCGAAGTCCTCGAACTGACTTACGCCCAGTGCGAACGCGCCGTCTCCGCCGATCACGTTGTTCTGGAAGTAGGTTAGAAGCGCAGGCGAACCGATGGCCAGGCCGTTGACCGTGATTCCTTCGGCAACGGCGATGTCGCGCCCGGCTGCCGATGAAATGCCGTTGTTGTTGGTGCCGTCGCCCGAGATGTCGATGACCTTGCGGGTGCTGTCGAAGCCGTTGTTGGCGATCGAATCCACCGCATAAGAGATCGCGGAGCCGATTGCGGTCAAACCGAAGAAAGACCGGACGTGGGCCTGGAGTGTGGTGACGAAGGCGTCGATGCTTGCTGCATCCGTCAGATGCGCCCAGTCCGCGACCACCGATTGCTGGTTGTTCCCCGACCAGTGATATAGCATCGTTGCGATTCCGTTCGAACTGTTGGTGATCGCGTTGCGGATGCTCGCGTTCTCGAACGCCGCAATGTAGCCGTTCATTTGAAGGTTATAGTTCGCGGCGCTGACGCTGCCAGAAACGTCGACACCCATCGCGAGCTGGGTGTCGACGATGGTCGACGCGTCGGCCCTAGGGCCGAGACCGATGGCAGCCAACGCCAGCGCGGCGACAAAGCTGCGTTTGAAGGTTGCGGTAATCATTGTTTCTCTCCGGAGTAAAGAATGACGACGCATCACAGGCGCGTCATAATCATTTGAGGCAAGTTATCCCGGTCTGTCGAAGAAATTTGCGCTAACAGGCCGGTTTTTCGACAATTTACAACTTGGGGCGCGTCCGGCCTTCGATCACAAAAACCGCCGGTTGTATGAAACTATGCGCCTTGAGATAGAGGTAGTAGGTCCGCGACTCAGCCCCCCGCGACCCGCAGCATGATCTTGCCGATATGGGTGGAGCTTTCCATCCGGGCGTGGGCCTTGGCGGCGTCTTCCAGGGGGAATTCCTGGTCCATCACCGGGGCGATGCGGCCGGCTTCCAGCAGGGGCCAGACCTCGGCCTCGAGCGCGCGGGCGATGCGGGCCTTGGCGGCGTGGGATTGCGGGCGCAGGGTGGAGCCGGTGAGGGTCAGCCGGCGGACCATCAGCTGGGCGAGGTTCAATTCGACCTTCGGGCTTTGCAGGAAGGCGATCTGCACCAGTCGTCCGTCATCGGCCAGCGCGTCGAGGTTGCGCGATATGTAGGCGCCGCCGACCATGTCGAGGATCAGGTTGGCGCCGCCCGCGTCGCGCATTGCCTGGACAAAATCTTCCTCGCGGTAGTTGATCGCGCGTTCGGCGCCCAGTTCAAGGCAGGCGGCGCATTTGTCGGCGGTGCCGGCGGTGGCAAAGACGCGCGCACCGCGCGTGGCGGCCAGCTGGATCGCGATCGTGCCGATGCCGGAAGAGCCGCCATGGACCAGGAACCGCTCGCCGGCCTGCAGGCCGCCGCGCATGAAGACATTGGTCCAGACGGTAAAGCAGGTCTCGGGCAGGGCGGCGGCCTGCTGGAGCGAGAATCCGCGCGGCACGGGCAGGGCGTGATCGGCGGGGGTGGCGACGTATTCGGCATAGCCGCCGCCGGGCAGCAGCGCGCAGACCGCGTCGCCCTCCCTCCAGCGGGTGACACCGGGGCCGATGGCGGCGACATGGCCCGCGGCCTCGAGCCCCGGCAGATCCGAGGCGCCGGGGGGCGGGGCGTAGCGGCCGACACGCTGCGAGACGTCGGGGCGGTTGACCCCGGCCCAGGCCACGCGGATCACGATCTCGCCGGCCGAGGGGACGGGAACGGGGCGATCGCAGGGCACGAGCACCTCGGGGCCGCCGGGCCTGACGATCTCGATGGCGCGCATCAGGTGCGATTGCGGGACGGATTGCGGCATCGGTCTCTCCATTGTGCGGCGCGTGGGGGCTTCTGAAAGGCGTGTCTTCAGGCGGCGGGGGGGGGCGCCGCGCGCAAATGTCAGCGCGAGTGTGCGAAATCCCAATACATCTCGCGCACACGCTGGGTGAGGCGGCCCGGCGGCAGGTCGCGATTTTCGAAACGCGCGACGGGCATGACCTTGGCGATGTTGCCAGTGCAGAAGATCTCGTCGGCGCGGGCGAAATCCTCGATGGTCAGGACAGTCTCCTGCACGTCGATCCCCTCGGCGCGCGCCAGCTTGATGACCCGCTGACGGGTGATGCCGTTGAGGAAGGTCCCGTTCGGCACCGGCGTGAAGAGGACGCCGTCGCGCACGAGGAAGACATTGGTCGAGGCGGTCTCGGCCACGTTGCCGTCGGGGTCGCGTGACAGCGCGTTGGAATAGCCGCGCGCGCGGGCCTCGGCCATGATGCGGCCGTTGTTGGCATAGAGCGAGGCGGCCTTGGCCTCGGTCATCGCCATGTCGGGGCGGGGGCGCGAGTAGGGCGAGACGGTGAGCGAGAAACCGTCGGTCCGGGGCATCGGCAGGGCCTCGATGCAGATGGCGAAGCCGGTGCTCTCGGGTACGAGGTCGATGATGCCGGGGGTCGAATCCCGCGCCCACATCATCGGCCGCAGGTAAAGCGCGGCATCCGGGGCGAACATGCCGCACCCTTCTTCCAGTAGGCCCTGGACGGTGGCGGCATCGACGGGGGCGAGCATGCCCATCGCCTCGGCCGAGCGGATGATGCGCGCTGAGTGCAGGTCGAGGTCGGGGCGCACCCCCTCGAACTGGCGCGCGCCGTCGAAGACCGCGCTGCCCAGCCAGGCGGCGTGGTCGGCTGCGTTGATGATCGGCGCGTTGCCGCGGTGCCAGGTCCCCTCGTACCAAGTGACGATTTCGGTTCCGACAGCCATTTCACCCTCCCTCGGCCCGGTTCTGGGCCAGAGGGGCTTTAGACCCGGGGTGCCGATGCGTCAACCGGCCGGCGGCGGGCCGTCCTTGCCGCGCGGTCCGGCGGGCGGTTGCGGAGGCCAGTGGCCGGGCAGCCCGCCCTCCGGCGGGGCGGGCCGGCGCAGTGCCCCCATCGCGGCCAGCGGCAGCGCGAAGAGCCGGCTCAGCACCGGGTCCTTCTGCACCTTGGCCTTGACCTTTTCGAACTGCATCACCTCGTCGATGCGGCGGTCGAGGAAGGCCCAGGTCGCGCTGTGGCCCGGCGTCGTATCGCCCAGCCAGTAAAGCACCGTCGCCGAATAGACGCCGGACAGGATCATCCGCTTGGAATACCAGTTGCCATCCTCGGACGTATCGCCGAGCGCGGTCCAGATCGCATCGGCGGTGTTCCAGACCGCGCGCACACCCTCGGGCGCGTAGGGGGGCAGCGCGAGGAGCGTGGTGCCGCGGCGCACGAGTTCGGGATCGGCCGCTTCCAGCCGCAGGCGGATCGCCAGTGCCACGCGGTCACGCAGGCGCATCGGTTCGTCGCTATGGGCGGCGAGCGCGGCCAGCATCTGCGCATCGCCCTGCCGGTGATAGGCCAGCGCCAGATCGATGCCGCCGCGCGGATAGAGCGCCCGCGCCAGTGCCGGGTCGATGCCGATATCGGCCACGGCCGCGGCGAGCGTTTCTTGCGACCAGCCGTCGAAGGGGACATGGATCAGCGCGGCCTCCAGCAGCCGGTCGGCCAGTGTCTCGGCATTTTCGGTCATCGGCGCCTCCTTATGGTGGCCGGGTGCGTGGTCTGGACAGGGGCGGTCCGGTCTGCTAACCAGCCGCCTCCTGCAGTTGATTGTAACTCTAGCTTGGAAAGGTGGTGAAAACCACATGCAGGTATCTGTTCGTGACAACAATGTCGAACAGGCGCTTCGGGCGCTCAAGAAGAAGCTTCAGCGTGAAGGCGTGTTCCGTGAGATGAAACTCAAGGAACATTTCGAGAAGCCGTCCGTGAAGCGGGCCCGTGAGCAAGCCGAGGCGATCCGCCGTGCGCGCAAGCTGGCGCGCAAGAAGGCGCAGCGCGAAGGCGGTCTCTGAGCGCGTTTCGACCCGCCCGAAACGAAGATGGGAACTGCCGGCCGGTGTGCCGTCCCATGCCGTTTCAGGGGACTATGTGCCGGAAAAGATGAAGTGACGCCCGTCGAGGATCTTTCGACGGGCGTTTTTTCGTTGCCGGATCCGGCGTCATGGCCGGCTTCTGGCACCGGCTCCTGACCAGACGGCAGCGGTCGCCCGGTCAGCAGCGCGGCCTGCGCCTATTCGGCGTTGGGGAAGAAGAGTTGTTCGCCGCCGAGGGTGTAGCTTTCGATGGCCTGCTGGCCTGCGTCCGAGATCAGCCAGTCGATGAAGGCTTGCCCTTCCTCGGCCTTGACGTGGGCGTGGCGGTCCGGGTTTACGAGGATCACGCCGTAGGGGTTGAAGAGGACCTCGTCGCCCTCGAAGAGGATAACGAGCTCGCCGCGGTTCTCGAAGCTGAGCCAGGTGCCGCGGTCGGTCAGCGCGTAGGCGTTCATCTGGGAGGCGGTGTTCAGGGTCGGCCCCATGCCCGAGCCGGTCTCGCGATACCAGCCGCCTGCCGGGTCGACGCCCGCCGCCGACCACAGGTTGCGCTCGGCGACATGGGTGCCCGAATCGTCGCCGCGCGAGGCGAAGGGCGCCTCTGATGCGGCGATAGCGGCCATCGCATCGACCGCGCTGCCGGCATCCGCGATGCCCGCCGGGTCGTCGCCCGGACCAACGATGACGAAGTCGTTGTACATCACGTCGAACCGCTCGACCCCGTAGCCCTCGGCGACGAACTGCTCCTCCAACTCGCGGGCATGGACGAAGACCACATCGGCATCGCCCCGGCGGCCGGTTTCCAGCGCCTGGCCGGTGCCCTGCGCGACCACGCGCACCTCGATGCCCGATGCTTCCTGGAAGAGGGGAAGGATATGACCGAAGAGCCCAGACTGCTCGGTCGAGGTGGTGGAGGCGACGGTGATGAACTCCTGCGCGGCGGCGGGCAGCGCGGTGAGCAGGGCCAGGCTTGAGGCGAGGCCGAAGAGATGGTGGCGAAGTCGGGTCATGAGCTTCTCCTGTTGGTTACCAGATCAGATCGCCTGCGAGAAAGGCGCGGGCCTCGGGGGTTTCGGGTCCCGCGAAAAAGGGGGCGGCGGGGCCGTGTTCGATCAGCCGGCCGCGGTGCAGGAAGGCCACGTCCTGGGCCAGGCGCCGGGCTTGGCCGAGGTTGTGGGTGGTCATGACGATGGTGATGCCATCGGTGGCGAAG
>CAZKSE010000215.1:0-6619 GCA_964555305.1 uncultured Rhodobacter sp.
AGCCGCCCGCCCCCCCGGTCGTCACCCGCGGCTGGCTGGACCGGGGGCTGGCGGCAATTCGCCTGCGCCAGACGACGATGATGATCTTCCGCTCCATTATCCGCTGGCCGGGTCGCGCGGCGATCACGCTCTTTGGCGTCTCCGCCTCGGTCGCGGTGCTGGTGTCGTCCTATTTTCTCTTCGATGCGATGACGGTGGTGACTGATCGCACCTTCGGACAGGGCAATCGCCAGCAGGTGACGCTGACCCTCAATCAGGCCCAGACGCTGGCGGTGCTGGACGATGCGTTTGCGCTCCCGGGGGTGCGCCGGGTCGAGGGTGCGTTCGCCGTCCCGGTCCGGCTGGTCAACGGCCACCGCGACCGGCTCAGCGCGCTGCAGGGCCATTTCGAAGGGGCGGAACTTGCACGCCTCATGGACGATGTCGCCGGCGCCATCGACCTGCCGGCGGAAGGGGTGGTGCTGCCCGCGCTTCTGGCGCGCGCTCTCGATGTCGCACCGGGCGATCGACTGCGGGTTGAGCTGCTGTCGGCCCCGCGCGAGGCGCTCGATCTGCCCGTCGCCGCCGTCATCCACCAAAGCCTCGGCGGCGAGGCGCATATCGCCGCTTCGGCGCTTTTTGCAGCCCTTCGCCTGGCGCCGCGGGTGAACCAGCTACACCTGCTGGTCGATACCGACCGCATGGGCGAAATCAACGCCCGGATCAAGGAAACGCCCGCCGTCGCCGGTCTCGCCGACTGGGCCGAGGTTCGCCGCCAGTTTGACGCCACGATGGCCGAGAACCTGCTCACGATGGTCGCCATCTACACGATCATCGGCGTGCTCATCGCCATCGGCGTGGTCTACAACGCCGCCCGCATCCAGCTCTCCGAGCGCAGCCACGAATTGGCCAGCCTTCGCGTGATGGGCTTCACCCGCGCCGAGGTGGGCTTTGTCCTGGTGGGCGAGGTGATGCTTCTGACGCTTCTTGCCGTGCCGCTGGGCTGGCTTCTGGGCGGCTGGTTCGCCGCCGGCATGGTCGAGGCGGTCTCGACCGATGTGGTGCAACTGCCCTACGTCATATCGCGGCGGACCTATGCGGCGGCGGCGGCGGCGGTGGTTCTGGCGAGCCTGGGGGCGGCGCTGCTGGTGCGGCGACGGCTGGACCGGGTGGATCTGAGCACCGCGCTCAAGGCACGACAGTAGGGGGGTGCGATGTCACGTTTGCGCATGATCGGGATCGGGCTTGGCGCGGCGGCGCTCGCTGGCGCCGTGGTCTGGGCCGTCTGGCCAGAGCCGGTGGCCGTCGACATGGCCGATGTCACGCGCGGGCCTCTGCAGGTCACCGTTGCGGCCGAGGGCATCACCCGGGTGCGCGAACCCTACGCGATCACCGCGCCGCTCACCGGTATGACCACACGCTCGCCGGTTCAGGTGGGCGATGCGGTCCGCGCCGGCGAGACGGTGGTCGCGGTGATCCAGCCCGCCGACCCCGCGCTTCTGGATGCCCGCACCCGCCTTCAGGCCGAAGCCGCCGTGACCGAGGCCGAAGCCGCCGTGCGCCTGGCCGAAGCGAATGTCGAGCGTGCCCGCGCCACGCTTGACCACACCGCCGCGCAACTGGCCCGCAACCAGGCTCTGGCCGAGCGCGGCACCATTCCCCGCCGGATGCTGGAGGATATCGAAGCCGAGCATCTGCTTTCCCGCCAGGGCCTGACCGCTGCGGAATCCGAGCTCGATCTGCACCGCGCAACGCTCGCCCGCGCCCGCGCGCAACTTGTCGGGCCCGACGCGCGCTTTCAGCCCGGCGGCGATCCCGGCGCCTGCTGCGTCGAGATCGTCGCCCCGCAGACCGGCACGGTGCTCGAGGTGTCCGACCAGTCGGCGCGGCTCGTGCAGGCCGGCAGCCCGATCCTGGTGCTGGGCGATCTGGGCGATCTGGAGATCGAGCTCGATCTGCTCTCCTCGGACGCGGTGCGGGTGCCGGAGGGGGCGCGGGCGCTGGTGGATCGTTGGGGCGGCGCGGGCCTTCTGGAGGCGCGCGTGCGCCGGGTGGAGCCGGCCGCCTTCACCCGCGTCTCGGCGCTGGGGATCGAGGAGCAGCGCGTACGCCTGCGGCTCGATTTCGACACCCCGCCCGAGGATCGTCCGGGCCTCGGCGATCGGTTCCGCGTGCATGTCCGCGTCGTTCTGTGGGAGGGCGAAGACGTCGCGCAACTGCCGCAGGCCGCGCTTTTCCGCCATGCCGGGGGCTGGGCGGTCTTTGCCGCCCGCGACGGCCGCGCGCACCTGACCCCGGTCGAGATCGGCCATCAATCCGGCGGTCAGGCCGAGGTCCTGTCGGGGCTGGAGCCCGGCGCGCAGGTCGTGCTCTACCCGCCCTCGGCGCTCGAGGACAGCGCGCGCATCCGCCCGCGCGACGGCTAGGAGCCTACCGACAAACCCGCCCCCCGACCGCCTTCTTCCCTTCCTGACCGAGGACTGCATGACGGACACCCCGACCCGCGCGTTTCACGCGCTCGACACCGAGGCCGCGCTCACCGCGCTCGACGCACAGGCCCAGGGCCTGAGCGTCGAGGAGGCCGCCGCGCGGCTTGAGCGTCACGGCCCCAATCGCCTCCCCGAGGCGCGGCGCCGGGGGCCGCTGATGCGCTTTCTGGCGCAGTTCCACAACGTGCTGATCTATGTGCTGCTGGTCGCCGCCGTGGTGACCGGGCTGATGGGCCACTGGATCGACACTGGCGTGATCATGGCGGTCGTCCTGATCAATGCGGTTATCGGCCACGTCCAGGAAGGCCGCGCCGAAGAGGCGATGGCCGCGATCCGCGGTATGCTCGCCCCGCGCGCCGCAGTGCTGCGCGACGGCCGCCGCGTCACCGTCGATGGCGCCGATCTGGTCCCCGGCGATGTCGTGATGCTGGAGGCCGGCGACAAGGTGCCCGCCGACCTGCGGCTTCTCAAGGCCAAGGGGCTGGCCGCGCAGGAGGCGATGCTCACCGGCGAATCGGTGCCCGTGGAGAAGGGCACCGACGCGGTCGGGGACGGCGCGGCACTGGGCGACCGTTCCTCGATGCTCTGGTCGGGTACACTCGTCACTCAAGGCGCCGGGCAGGGCGTCGTCACCACCACCGGACAGGGGACCGAGATCGGCCGCATCGGCAAGATGCTCGCCGAGGTTCAGGAGCTGACCACGCCACTGGTGGCGCAGATGGACCGCTTCGCGCGCTGGCTCAGCCTGTTCATCCTGATTGTCGCGGCACTGCTCTTCGCCTTCGGCCATTTCCTTGGCCATTACCCCATGGACGAGCTGTTCATGGCCGTGGTTGCCGTCGCCGTTTCCGCCATCCCCGAGGGGCTGCCGGCGGTCCTGACCATCACGCTTGCCATCGGCGTGCAGGCGATGGCGCGGCGCCACGCCATTGTCCGCCGCCTTCCCGCGATCGAGACGGTGGGGGCGGTCTCGGTCATCTGCACCGACAAGACCGGCACCCTGACCCGCAACGAGATGACCGTAGCCCGCATCCACGCCCCGGCCGGCCGCTTTGCCATCTCCGGCGAGGGCTACGCGCCCCACGGCGCGATCGAGGCCGAGGTCGGCGCAACCGTCGATCTGCACCCGCTGGCCGAGGCCGCGCTTTTGTGCAACGACGCCGAACTCCACGACCGCAAGAGCGGCTGGGAGGTGGAGGGCGACCCGATGGAAGGCGCGCTCCTCGCTTTTGCCGGCAAGGCGCTCGGCGGCGCGGCGCGCGGCGATTGGACCCGCCACGACACGATCCCCTTCGACAGCCGCCACCGCTACATGGCGGTCTTGACCGAACGCGACGGGACGCGGCAGGTCCATGTCAAGGGCGCGCCCGAACGTGTGCTGGGCATGTGTGGTGCGTTGCCGGACGGCGGGCCCTTTGACCCGGCGGACTGGCACGATGCGGCGGATGCGCTGGCTGCCGGCGGTCACCGGGTCTTGGCGCTGGCCGCGATGCCCGCCGAGGGGGCCGAGATTGACGAGGCCGCGCTCGATGGCGGGTTGACGTTCCTGGGGCTTGTCGGCCTGATCGACCCGCCGCGACCCGAGGCCATCGCCGCCGTCGCCGAATGTCGGGCCGCCGGCATCTCGGTCAAGATGATCACCGGCGATCACGCCGGCACCGCCGCGGCAATTGCGAAGCAGGTGGGGCTGGAGCACACGAACCAGGTGCTGACCGGCGTCGAGCTTGACGAGATGGACGACGGCCAGCTTGCCCATGCCGTCCGCGACACAGATGTCTTCGCCCGCACCACGCCCGAGCACAAGCTGCGCCTGGTGACCGCGCTACAATCGCACGGGCTGACCGTGGCGATGACCGGCGACGGGGTGAACGACGCCCCGGCCCTGAAACGCGCAGACGTGGGCATCGCGATGGGGCTCTCGGGGTCGGAAGCGGCGAAGGAAGCCGCCGATCTGGTGCTGGCCGACGACAATTTCGCCTCCATCGCCGCAGCGGTGCAGGAGGGGCGCACGGTCTTCGACAACATCCGCAAGGTGATCGGCTGGACGCTGCCGACGAATGCGGGCGAATCCTCGTCGGTAATCATCGCGCTGCTGATCGGGGTGACGTTGCCGATCACGGCGCTGCAGATCCTATGGGTGAACATGATCACGGCGGTGACGCTGGGCATCGCGCTGGCCTTCGAGCCGACCGAGGAAGCGACGATGAGACGCCCACCCCGCGCGCGCAAGGCGCCGCTTCTGTCAGGCGACCTGCTTTGGCATGTGGTGCTGGTGGGCGCGATCTATGCCGCGGGGATCTTCGGCGTCTTCGCCTGGGCGGTGGACAAGGGCCATTCGACACAACTGGCGCAGACCATGGCGATGAACACGCTGGTAGTACTGAAGATCTTCTACCTCTTCCATGTCCGCACCATTCACGGCACCTCGTTCACCTGGCAGGCGCTGATGGGAACGCGGGCGGTATGGATCACGCTGGCGGTGGCGGTGACCGCCCAGCTGGCGATGACCTACCTGCCGGTGATGCAGTTCGCCTTCGGCACCGAGGCGGTGCCGTTGGGCGACGGTCTGGTGATCCTCGCCCTTGGCGTCGTCTTCTTCGCGCTGATCGAGATCGAACGCCAGATCCGCATGGCCATTCGCGCCGGCGGGTAGCCGGCGCCCAGCCGCAAGCGCCAGGTTCGGGGCGACGTGGGTGCTCCCGCCGCGCGTCAGGCTGTGCGGTGCACAACCTTCCTTGCGTTGGGCGGGGCGCCGCGCGTGCCGCGCGGCGAGAGGGCCTTGCCGCTGGGGGAAGGCGCCGGGTTGCCGTCCGCAAGCCCGCAAGGAGAGAGGGACCGACCACCATGCCTGCAAACCGCAACCCGACACTGAGGCCACTCTGCCGAGGAAGGGTTAACAGCGGCGAAAGCCGGCGTGCGCAACGTCATGACGTGATACCGACGCGATGCCGATGGGACACCGCGGCCGGTTTTGCGTCGCTCTCAGGCGGCGATTTCGCGCGGCACGATGAAGTCGCGCACCGCGCCCATGCCGAAGCCGACCTCGTCCCAGTTGTCCACCTCGAAGCTCGCAACCAGCGTCGCGCCCGAAGGATAGCGGCGGAAATGCGCATGCGCCGGGGATTGCGCGACGATGCGTTCGGCGAAATCGGCGATGCCGGGATTGTGGCCAACCATCATCACCGTATCGCCCGTCGCATGGCGCAGAACGGCCAGAATTACCTCGGCCCCGGCATGGTAGAGCGCGGGTTTCATTGTAACTTTTGGCTCGGCTCCGAAAGCGTGCGCGATCCGTTCCCAGGTCTCGCGGGTGCGCACGGCGTCCGAACAGAGCACCTCGTCCGGCAGGTAGCCGCGCGAGGCGAGCCAAGCGCCGACATCGGCCGCCGCGCCACGCCCGCGAGCATTGAGCGGGCGGTCGTGGTCGGACATGGCCGGGTCGTCCCAGCTGGATTTCGCGTGCCGCGTCAGGATCAGGCGCTTTGTCATGGGTGGAACCGGCTCATGTGATAGGCAGATTGAGCGGGCAGTCTTGCATGGCTTTCCGAGACAGGGCAAGCACGACGAACCGCGCACCCCTGCGTCAGGCAATCATCCCCGGCAGGGCTGTCCAGAAAGGCGTGGCAGGCCGGCGCGTCATAGCCCGCCGCGGTCAGCGCCGCGACCGGGCAGGCGGTCAGGCAGGGCTTTGCCGTGCAGTTGTCGCAGGGACGCTCTGCCACTGGCAGAGGCAGCTCGAACGGCAGCGTCAGCGCACCGCGGAACGCAAGCCACAATCCCGCCTCGGAGTGAATCAGCAGGCGCACCGGGCTCTCCCAGATTCGGCCGGTTGCCAGCGCCCACCGCTGGAACGGCGGCCAGGGCGGCCCGTCGGACGGATAATGCGCCGTGCCCCCGAAGCGCGCCGCGAGCCCACCAAGGATCCGCTTCGACCAGCGATCCAGCGGATCGGGCGCGCCGTTCTGCCATTCGGGGCTGGCGGTCAGGCGGTCCCACCAGGCAGCCCCCCCTTCGGTCCCGATGAGAAGAAGCGCGCGTGTCCCGGCCGGGCAGAAGGCGGGATCGGGCGGCGCGGAACCCAACGGCACCAGTGCCTCGGCCGCCAGCGCGGTGATCAGCGCGTCGCTCGCGGCGGTGCCGGACTCGGGGGG